>JAHFTC010000038.1 GCA_023269585.1 Opitutaceae bacterium | reverse complement strand
TGCGCCCCACTCGTCCGCGGCCGCAAGGGCCACCACCAACCCATCGCCGACTGGATCCGCGACCACGGCTACACGCACATGCACGCCGACGGCAGCCTGCTCCTCGTCGAGAACTTCTCCAAGCTCGACTGCTTCAAGGAGCACAACGTCGAGGTGGTCGTGGCGCATTTGAAATCCGCCGCGGGGCGAGAGGCAAAAGGCGAGAGGCCAGAGGCTTCGAAGTCCTCCGCCCGCGCCCGGGCTTCCACTTCGTCCACCAAGTCCAGGTCGTCCACTCCGTCCACCCCCGCCCCTCTCGCCTCTCGCCTTTCGCCTCTCGCCTCCCTTTCCGAAGCCCTCCGCCTCGGCAAGGGCACCTGCTTCCTCCTCCTGCCCTCCGGCGAGATCGTCTCCTGGTTCTCCACCACGCGCACCGACTCCGCCAGCGGCGAGACCTTCCCCGAACTCGACCCGAAGGACTTCTCCTTCAACTCGCCCAAGGGCTGGTGCCCGGTCTGCCGCGGCCACGGCCGCCTCGCGCCCTGGATGCTCAAGTCCGACAAGGACGACGACGACACCCCGCCCGAGATCGCGGAACTCGCCCACCTCTTCGACGACGACTCCGGCGCCCAGTTCCGTACCTGCCCCGAGTGCGGCGGCGCGCGACTCAATCGCGTCTCCCGCGCCGTGCATCTGTATTTCATGCACGGAGCCGCGCTCTCGCTCCCCGCGCTCCTCGCCCTCACGCCCTCGCACCTGCTCGCCGCCCTGCGCGACCTCGATCTCGATGCGCGCGGCAAGCTCATCGTCCGCGACATCATCCCGCAGATCGAGGAACGCCTGAAGTTCATGGACGAGGTCGGCCTCGCCTACCTCGAACTCGAGCGCTCGGCCGACACCCTCTCCGGCGGCGAGGCCCAGCGCATCCGCCTCGCCTCCCAGCTCGGCTCCAACCTCTCCGGCGTGCTCTACGTGCTCGACGAGCCCTCGATTGGCCTGCATCCGCGCGACAACGACCGCCTCATCGCCACCCTCGAGCGCCTCCGCGAGAAGGGCAACACGCTCCTCGTCGTCGAGCACGACGATGTCGTGATGGACCACGCCGACCGCATCATCGACCTCGGGCCCGGCGCCGGCCGCCACGGCGGCCAGCTCCTCGCCGACGACACCCCGGCCAACCTCCGCAAGAACAAGAACTCCCTCACCGGCCTCTACCTCGACAAAGGCATCCCGCACCCGATCCGCGGCGCCTACCGGGAAGTAACAAGTGACAAGTGCCAAGCTCCCGAAGGTAGCGCGAAACGACCCGGTGAGCCGAAACCCGCCGCCAAATCCCTCACTCGCTCCGCCGCCGCGAAAGCCGGAACTAGTAATACAATAGATTACATCGTCGCTTCTTCCTCCGCCGCCTCCGCCCACTCCGCACTCCGCACTCCGCACTCCGCAATCGAGCCGCCGTTTGCCTGGCTGGAGTTCACTGGCGCCCGCCTGCGTAATCTCCAGAACCTCGATATCCGCCTGCCCCTCGCCCGCCTGATCATGGTCGCGGGCCCCTCCGGCGCGGGGAAATCCACGCTCTTCCGCGATCTCCTCCATCCCGCCGTCGCCTGCGCGATCCAGCAGAAGAAGCCCAAGCTCACCGGTCGCGACTTCCTCAAGCTCGCCCCGAAGTGCACCCAGGAGGTCTCCCTCTCCCCCGCCGCGGAATGGACTCCCCGTAGCGGCGCTCGTGCGAGCGTCGATTCCGCCCGGCCCGCCTCTTCCCGTAGCGGAACGTGTGAGCGTTTCGTCCGAGCCTCCTCCCACCGTCCACCGTCCACCGTCCACCGTCCACTGGCCACCGCCCCCTTCGACCTCCTCACCGGCGCCACCGGCTTCAAGACCATCGTCGAGGTCGACCAATCGCCCATCGGCCACACGCCGCGCTCCACCCCGGCCACCTACCTCGGTGTCTTCGATCTCGTGCGCCAGTTCCTCGCCACCATCCCCGAGGCGAAGATCCGCGGCTACACCGCCGGGCGTTTCTCCTTCAACACCTCCGGCGGCCGCTGCGAGACCTGCTCCGGCGCCGGCCGCGTGAAGTTGGAAATGAACTTCATGCCCGACACCTTCGTCACCTGCGACGCCTGCGGCGGCCGTCGCTACAACCCGGAGACGCTGGAAATCGAGTGGAAGGGCAAGAATGTCGCCGCTCTCCTCGCCCTCACCTTCGAGGAGGCCCGCGACTTCTTCGATTTCCACAGCCAGCTCCGTGAAGTCTGCGCGCTCATGTGCGAGACCGGCCTCGGCTACCTCACGCTCGGCCAGAGCAGCCCCACGCTCAGCGGCGGCGAGGCCCAGCGCCTCAAGCTCGTCACCGAACTTTCCCGCGGTCTCCAGTCCTACAAGGAGCGCCAGCGGGGCGAGTCGCCGCGCAACCTCTACATCCTCGAGGAGCCCACGATCGGCCTGCACCTCAGCGACTGCGAGAAGCTGATTCACCTCCTCCATCGTCTCGTCGACCAGGGCCACACCGTGGTCGTGATCGAGCACCACCTCGACCTCCTCGCCGAGGCCGACTGGCTGATCGACCTCGGCCCCGACGGCGGTCCCGCCGGCGGCCAGTTGCTCTACCAAGGCCCCGTCTCCGGCCTCGCCAAACTCAAGCGCAGCCCGACCGCGCCGTACCTCACGAAACTCCTCGCGAAGTAGCGCCGACTCCGCCCTTCGGCCGGCGGGCGCCACCCCGCGGCGGCGCAACTGCCGCGACGCCGCTCCCGTTCCGGTCAATTCCGTCCCGAGCCGTCTTCCTCGCTCTCGGTGTCGGCCATCGAGCCAAGCAGTCGGGCCCGCAGCGCGGGCGGCAGCGCCGCGAGCGCGTCATCGTCCGGCAGGGGCGAGCCCTCGGCCACGCTGTAACCAAAGATCGGATCGGCCGCCTCCCGGGCGCCGGGCGCCGCGGCGGGGAGAATCTCGAGCGCGGTCCGCAGCTCGGCGGTGAGTCCCCGCACCTCCTCCTGCCGTGCGCGCGCCCCGGCGATCCAATCTTCGAGCACATCGACCAAGCGCACGGAGTCCGTATTCGCGCGGGCCATGCCGGCCGCGAGACCGGCGGCGCGCGCCACCCGGACCGAGTTTCCCGCCACCCCTTCGCCCCGGGGATTGGTGGCGACGGCGAGCAGCGTGTCGCGCAGTTCGCCGAAATGCCCCTCTTGGCGACGCAGCGCCCGGGCCAGCAGCTCCACCGTCGGCACCGCGGAGAGAACCTCCAGGTGGGCCGAGGCGCGGGCGGCCTCCAGCCTCGTGCACGCGGTCTCGACCCCGCCGAGCAACACGCGTTCGGCCACAGTCGCCACCAGCGCGCCGAGCAGCAGCGCTCCGCCCACCAGTACCACCAGGAGAAATGCCGCGGTCCAGCCGTCGAAATGCGCAAAATCGACCTGCCCCGCCACGCCCAAGGTGGCGACCTCGGCCAACAGGATGGCCCCGGCCACTGCAACGAAGAGCAGAGGGTGTTTGCGGCGGTTCATGGCTCCTCCTTAGCAGGCCTCGTGCCGGACGAAACGCACCGCCTGCCACCTGCTTCTTGATCGCCGCAAACTGCCGAAAACCTTTGCCGCGCTGTCCGCAGCTTTCCCACACTGCGGCATGCTTTTTCGGCGCCGCCTCGCCCTGTTGCTCGCCCTCGTCCTCCCCGCCCTCGCCGCCCCGGCCCAGTCGACCGACCCCGTCGAACGCACGCCGCCGGCCGTCTACCACGAGCACCTCGCCGGCCTGCTCACGCCCCTCGCCGAGGTGCTTGAGGGCAAGACCGCCTTCCCGGCCGACACCACCGGCGGCATCGTGCTGCTCGCCGAGTCCTTCCGCTACCGCGACGCCGCCGGCCTCAACTACAAGCTCTACCACACCATCGACCACGCCGTCTCCCAGGCCGGCGTCGAGTCGGTGAGCACCGACACCTTCAGCTTCGATCGCGAGCGGGAGTCGATCTTTCTCATCGAGGCCGTCACCATCCGCCCCGACGGCACCCGCCAGGCGGTCGAGCCCAAAGGCGCGTTCATCCAGACCCCGCAGCACGAGGCGGAGAACTCGCTCTACACCAGCCAGGCGCAGCTCCGCGTGATCTTCCCCAACGTCGCCCCCGGTGCGGTCACCGAGGTGGTGGTTCTCGTCCGCGAGAACACTCCGGTGATGCCCGGCGAGTTCGCCACGTCCCGCACCTTCGGCGCCGGCTGGCCCGTCTACCTCAACCGCTTCGTCGTCGATCTTCCCTCCGACTATTGGAAACGGGTAAGCGACGGCGGCACCGCCCCCGGGGTCCCGACTCCCACCATCGAAACCCCGGTGCCCGGCCGCGAGCGCCGCATCTGGATCGCCCGCAACACCCCCGCCACCCACTGGGAATACTACGCCCCGTCCTACGAATTCCGCGCCCCCACCCTCTGGCTGACCACCCTGCGCAGCTGGGACGACCTCGCCCGTTGGTACCAGCAGGAGCTCGCCGCCGGCGGCACCGTCGGCCCCGACCTCGCCGCCGCGATCGACCAGGCGACCGCCGGCCTCACCGAGCGCGCGCCGATCCTCGCCGCGCTGCACAGCCTCGCCGCCGACGACGTGCGCTACACCGGCCTCGAGTTCGGCCTCGCCGGCTACCGCCCCCACGCCTGCGACGACGTCTGGAAAAAACGCTACGGCGACTGCAAGGACAAGTCGGCGCTCCTCCGCGCCATGCTCGCCCGCAAAGGCATCCGCTCCCACCTCGTGCTGCTCGACACCAACGGCAACGGCCGCACCGAGCAGGCCAGCCCTTCGTGGCAACAATTCAACCACGCCATCCTCGCCGTCGAACAGGACGGGGGCGGCTACCTCTTCTGCGATCCCACCGGCAAACACCTCCCCGCCGGCACCGTCGGTCTCGGCGACCTCGCGCGCGACGTCCTGGTCCTGCGCGACGACCGCGCCGAGTGGGTCCGCACCCCCGACAAGCTCGATGCCGCCACCCGGATCAGCGGCGACCTCGCCCTCGCGCCCGACGGCGAACTCAGCGGCTGGTTCGTCTACGCCGCCGAGGGCAGCGACGCCGCCTTCTACGCGGCCTACTTCAACGGCTTCGACCAGCAGGAGCTCCGCAAGAAGCTCCAGGAATACGCCGGCGCCTTCTTCCCCGGCGCCGAGGTCGTCGATGTCGACTACCAGACGGTCAAGGGGCCCACCGCGTCGTTCCAGTGCCGCGCCTATTTCGTCCGGCCCGCCCGCGCCGCCCACGGTGCGACATTGAAGTTCCCCTACCCGACCGGCTGGCTGCCCTACGTCGACAACGTCGGCGAACGCCGTTTCCCCTATTTCACCGCGCGGCGCGACAGCAGCGTCGACTTCACCATCACCCTGGCCCCCGGTTGGAACGTCACCACGCTGCCCGAACCGTTCTCCGCCCCGTCCGCCATCGCGCGTTTCGAGGCCGGCTGGCGGCGCGACGGCAACCGCCTCACCGCGAAACTCGCCTATCGCCCCGAGCGCGCCGAGCTCACGCCCGCGGAGTTCAATGTCTATCAGCGTTCGGTGCGCGCTCTGATGGCCTGGCTGGAGCACCCCGCCGTGCTCGCCAACGACGGCAAGACCCCCGTTCCCGCCGTCGCCGTTTCCGGTGACGCGGCCCAGCCCCTCGCCGACTTCCCGATCCTGCCGACCGGCGAGGGCCAGTTGCGCCTGCTCGACGAACGCTACCCCGAGGACGCCGGCAAGGACGAGCCGCGCCGCCTCGCCCTCGGCAAGATCCTGCAATGGTTCCCCCAGGAACCCAGCGTCGTCTTCCAGGCGCGACTCCACCTCGCGTCGCTCGAAGCCGAGAAGACCGGCAAAGGCGCATTCGCCGACACCGTGGCCGGCCTCCTCCAGCAGCACGGCGCCCAGCTCCCCACCGCTCTCCGCGCCTGGGCCGAATACCGCGAGGCCAGCGCCCGCTGGGACTCGACCAAGGCCCCCGCCTCCCTCGCGAAACTCCAGGAACTCGCCCGCGACGAAAAGCTCTCGCCCTTCCGCCGCGGCTGGTCCGCCCACTCCGCCGGCCTCGCGCTGCTGGAAACCAAGCCCCTCGAGGCCGTCGCCTTCCTCGCCCCCTTCGCCGACCTTGAGACCGAAGCCCGGCCCCAGATCGCCGGCACCATCCTCCGCTCGTACTCGCGCGTCGGCGACAACGCCGCGCTCCGCGACTGGCTCGCCGGTTTCGTCTCCCGGCACGGAGCCGGGGCCGACCCGCTGCTCGGCGTCGCCCTCAAGTCGTTGCAGAACGACCGCGCCCAGATCCCCGCCGGCGCCGCCGCGGGGCTGCTCGGCGCGCTCACGGCCGCGATCCCGGACGCGAAGACCTTCCCCCACGCACATCCCGAGCTCGAGACCCTGCGCAGCTTCCTCACCGCCGAGGACGCCCAGCGCCGCTTCGCCACCGAGCTCCGCTCCTGGCTCGAGCAGTATCCGCCCGCCTGGTGGAGCCGGGCGAAGGACCCCGCCTACGCGGACGCCAAGGCCCTCGTCGCCCGCATCGAACTGGAGAACAAGAAGCCCGACGCGAAGGTGATGCTCAACCTTCTCTTCCAGCTCCTGCTGCACCACGAACCCGAATACACCGTCTTCGCCCAGTACGCCAACTGGGCCGTCTGGTACCTCAACAACCGCAAGCTCGACGACGCCCTGCTCGCCCGCCTCAGCCGCCTCACGCTCGACCTGCCCACCGGCGGCTCCGACGAGATCGTCGAGGCCTGGCTCGTGCGCGCCGACTTCCTCCGCCGCACCCGCGACTTCGACGGCGCCCGCGCCCTCTTCAACAGGATCATGGAAGGCGCCCACGCGCGCGATTTCCAGAAGGTGGAGGCCGGTGGCGAACTCGGTCAGCTCGAACTGGAGGTCGGCCGGCCCGAGGCCGCGCTCGCCGCTTGGCGCCGCATCGAACCCACCCACGTCCGCCACCGCCACGGCATCGACTACCTCTACGCCGCCCTGCTGCTCGAGGTCTCCCGCGGCGAATTCGACCGCGCCCTCGAGATTCTCGCGCGGGTCAAGGAGCAGGACCAGAAGTGGCTCGACGGCGCCTACAACGCCGGGCCGCTCAAGCACCTCCTGCGCGCCGGCAACCAGCCCGCGGCGCTCAAGGCGTATTGGGCCCGCACCAAAAACTGGCGCCCGCGTTGGGAGGCGGTGCTCGCCGCCCACGACGTGAAACCCGCCGCGTTGCCCCTCCGCATCAATTTTGCCGACCTCACCGAGAAGACCAACGCCGCCATCTCCGCCAAGAAACGCGCCGACTTCCTCGCGCACCTCGACGTGCTCGCCCGCACCGCGCAGTGCGTGCCGCTCTACGCCATCGATTTCGGCCGCGCCGTGAACCGCGCCGACGCCATCGCCGACGATCTCCAGGGGCAGCTCTACGACGCCGCGTACCCGCTCTTCGAGGACTTGGACCCGGTCGATCCCGAGTTCGACGCCCAGGGTCGCCTCTGGGAGACGATCATCCTCACCAAC
The DNA here is from genome assembly GCA_023269585.1 of Opitutaceae bacterium. GTDB lineage: Bacteria > Verrucomicrobiota > Verrucomicrobiia > Opitutales > Opitutaceae > CAJCBL01. The sequence continues at coordinate 26,324 of JAHFTC010000038.1, read as the reverse complement.
AACAACCGCCGGCCCGAAGCCGCACCCAAGGCCCGCCGCCTCTATCTCGACCGCGGCGCCCGCGACACCATCGGCATGAACGCGCTGCGCATCTGGGCCATCGCCGCACGCAAGACCCCCGGCGAAGCCGAGGTCCTCCAGACCATGCACGAGCTCTTCGCCGGCACCACGCCGGTCGTCGACCGGCTGGATTCCGTCCGCGTCTATTCCGATTCCCTCGACCTGCGCAACGACGCCGCCCGGCAGATCGCCCTGCTTGAGCGCGAGACCACCCGCTCGGATTTCAAGCGCGAGTCCGAGATCGGCAAGGTCCTGCTCGCGCGTCTCGCCACGGCGCGCACCACCGGCGCCGCCGCCGCGGCGTTCAGCGGCTGCGTGAAGCAGTGGAGCGCCGCCGCGGGTCGCGCCTGGCTCCAGCACGTGCGTCCGCTCTCGCTCGACGATCCCCGCTTCGCCGGCCGCGACGCGCCGATGACCAATCCCGACAAGGGCTACGCCCTGGCGGAACGCATCAAGTTCAACCTCCTCTTCGCCTTGGACGAGAGCCGCGAAACGGCCAAACGCGAGGAGGCGTTCCGCGATGTGGTGCTCGAGGCCGCCTTCGCCACCAACGACTACGCGCGTTTCACCGACGAGATCCTCGCCGTCTCCTCCGACGAGACACTCTCCCAGGAGACGCGCTCGTATCTCCTGAGCCTCGCCAGCTGGCGCCTCGCCGCCGAGGGCCGCGCCGCGCAACTCCGCCGCTGCACGGCGCACCCGTTGTACGCGAACTTTCGCGACTCATTCCGCCAATCGGTCGAAGCCCTGCTCGCCGGCCTGAAGCTCGTGGAGACCGGCCAGCGCAGCGAGGCCTTCGCCGCGCTCACCGCCCAACCGCTCGACCACCTGCGCCTCACCCTCGCCACCAGGATCCTCCAAGCGCTCGTCCTCGACGACCAGGCCGCCGCCGCCGAAGCCCTCGTCGCCGGGGCCGACAAGCTCGCCACCGACCCGGCGCTGGAGAAATCGCCCGCGATGGTGCGCCTCGAGTGGGCCCGCGCCCTGCGCCGCGCGCAGGAGATCGCGCCGTTCGTCGCGCTCCTCCGCCAGCGTGTCGCCCAACTGCCGGCCGCCCAGGCCGACTGCCCGCCGGTCGCGCTGAACGTCATCATTCCCGCCGCGCGCGCCGGCCTTACCCGCGCTGAGCGCGCCGCGCTGCTCGGCCATCGACTGCGCAGCCTCATCGGCGTGGTCGACGATCTCGACGATCTCCTCCGCATGGTCCGCGACGCCCAGCCCTTCGCCAGCGGCGACACCGAGCTCGGGCTCGCGCTGTTCGACGCCCTGGTCGCGCTGCCGGTCACCGACCAGCTGAAAAGCCAGCTGCTCGGCGCGACGGCCGGACTCAACGACAGCGACGACACCGCCGTCGCCGCGCGCCTTGCTGCCGGTCTCGAGAAGCTCTGCACTCCGGCCGCCCAACTGGAACAGCCGCAGACCGCCGCCGAGGCGCAGGAGCTCCGGGCCCGTTTTGCCCTCCGCTCGGACCGCACCGAGCGGCCCGCCGCGCTCTTCGACCCGACGCAGACCAAACTCATCCCCACCGCCTCGCTCGAGCAGCTGCGTCTGCGTTTCCTCATCTCCCGCGGCCAGGACAAACCGCTCCTTGCCGCCCTCGACTCCCTCGACCCGACCTTGATCGGCGACTACGACCTCATCTCCTACCTCGACCCCGTGTTGCGCCGCCTCGACCGCAAGCTCGAGCTCTCGCTCTGCCGGCAAGCGGCGCAGGAAGCCCTTCGGCGGGACCTGGACTCCGTCTGGGCCGGCCCCCACTGGACCGGCGCCGCCGTTTCGGTGTACGAGACCGCCGCCGTCGAAGGTTTCGCCGAACTCGTGCCCGACGCGTGGTTCGATCACCTCGCCGCCGTCACCCGCCACGAATCCGCGCGCAACAAACTCGCCGTCGCCCGCGCTTACAGCCGTAAGGACTGGCCGATGACGAAGGAGGCCACCGACGAACTGCTCCGCCTCGAGCCTGCCTTCTATGCCTACTACCTCCTCCGCGCCCGCGCCGAACAGCAACTGGGCCAGACCGCCGCCGCCCGCGCCGACTACGACATCTTCCTGAAATACTGCCTCGACGACGCCGACTATCAGGCCGCGCTCCAAGAGCGGAAAGCCCTCGGCGAAGCCCCGTAGGTCCAGCCTTCAACTGGGCGCTCACGGCTCCGGCACGCTCTCCGACTCACGCCTTGAGCGACCGGTCGGAGACCGCTCCTACTCGTCCGCCGGTTCACCCCGCAGGTCCAGTCGGAGACTGGGCCCGGGGATTCGCGCAGCTCGCTCTGCCAACGGGAACGCGAAGATCGTCGCGCTGAGCGGCGCCACGGCGAGCGGGACGAGCAAGAACCCGGCCTCCGCCCCGCCGCGTATCGCAAGCGCGCCAGCGCCCGCCGCGTTCCCGTAGGTACGCGGCTGGGAACGCGGCCAGGAAGGCCCCACACTCTCCGGTCCACCGTCCACCGCCCACCGTCCACCGCCCACCGTCACTGTCCACCGTCCACTGTCCACCGTCCGCCCCCCACCGCCCCTTTTCCGCTTTGACCGGCCCTCCCACCGGTCTCACAAAACCCCTCGCGGCCCGCGCCCAGCACAGCGCGATCCCGCCCTTCATATCCATGCCCTGGACTCGCAAACACCTCATCGGCATCGAAGAGCTCAACCGCGACGAGATCGAGACGATCCTCGGCACGGCCGCCACGATCCGCCATTTCCTCGACCGCGGCGCCAAGAAGCTCGGGGCCCTGCGCGGCAAGACCGTCGTCAATCTCTTCCTCGAGCCCAGCACCCGCACCCGCCTCGCCTTCGAGACCGCCGCCAAGCGCCTCGGGGCCGATGTCGTCTCCTTCGACGCCGCCGCCAGCTCCACCACCAAAGGCGAGACCCTCCGCGACACCGCCCAGAACATCCAGGCCCTCGGCGTCGACATGATGGTCGTGCGCCACGCCGCCGCCGGCGCCGCCCTCTACCTCAGCCAGCGCCTGAACATCCCGGTCGTGAACGCCGGCGACGGCGCCCACGAGCACCCCAGCCAGGCCCTGCTCGACGCCTACACCATCCGCGAACGCCTCACCAACCTCGCCGGCCGCAAGGTCTGCATCCTCGGCGACATCCTCTTCAGCCGCGTCGCCCGCTCCAACATCTGGCTGCTCACCAAGCTCGGCGCCAAGGTCACCGTCGTGGGCCCCTCCACCCTCGTGCCCCACTGGTTCGTCGGACTCGGCGTCGAGGTCTCGCACAACCTCAAGGCCGCCCTGGCCGACGCCGATGTCGTCATGCTCCTCCGGATTCAGCACGAGCGCCAGGACTCCTCCCACTTCCCGTCGCTCGGCGAGTACACCAGCATGTTCGGCCTCAACAAGACCCGCGCCAGCTGGCTCAGTCCCGATGCCATCATCATGCACCCCGGTCCGATCAACCGCGGCGTCGAGATCGACAGCGACCTCGCCGACTCCGACCGCTCCGTGATCCTCGAGCAGGTGACCAACGGCATCGCCGTGCGCATGGCCATCCTCTACCTCTGCGCCGGTGGCGACCCCGAGAAGGTCGCGCAACACGTCGAGTAACCCGCCCCCCGCCCCCTTTCCGCCGCTCCGCGCCACCTCCCATGTCCAAGATTCTCTGGATCTCCCACGCCCGCGTCATCGATCCCGCCAACAAGCGCGACGCCCAGGGCGATGTCTTCGCCGTCGACGGCAAGATCGTCGCCAAGCTCACCGCCGAGCAGAAGAAGAAGGCGCAGAAGATCGACGCCAAGGGCCTCGTCGCCGCCCCCGGCTTCGTCGACATCCACGTCCATTTCCGCGAACCCGGCCAGACGCACAAGGAGACCATCGAGACCGGCTGCCGCGCCGCCGCCGCCGGCGGTTTCACCACGGTCGTCTGCATGCCGAACACCAGCCCGGCCGTCGACCACGCCGGCACCGTGCAGTTCATCCAGGACGCCATCGAGCGCGCCGCCATCGTCCACGTGTATCCGACCGGCTGCATCACCGTGGGCATGAAGGGCCAGGCCCTCGCGCCCATCGGCTCCCTCGCCCGCGCCGGCTGCGTCGCCATCACCGACGACGGCATGTGCGTGCAGAACAACGAGCTCATGCGCCGCGCCGTCGAGTACGCGAAGATGTTCGGCATCCCGGTCATGGACCACTGTCAGGACTCTGCAATGACGCAGGGCGCGGTCATGAACGAGGGCTTCATGTCCACCAAGCTCGGTTTGAAGGGCTGGCCCAACGCCGCCGAGGACATGATCGTCTCGCGCAACGTCATCCTCTCGACCTACACCGAGCACCAGATCCATCTCCAGCACCTCAGCTCGAAATACTCCGTCGAGCTCGTCGGCCGCGCCAAGGCCCGCGGCGTCTGCATCACCGCCGAGGCCACCCCGCACCACATCGCGCTCACCGACACCGCGCTGGCCGGCTACGACACCCACTTCAAGATGAACCCGCCGCTGCGCACCGAGGAGGACCGCCGCTCGATCATCGAGGGCCTGCGCGACGGCACCATCGATTGCCTCGCCACCGACCACGCGCCGCATACCAACTTCGAGAAGGACAAGGAATTCGACCACGCCCCGTTCGGCATCCTCGGTCTGGAGACGGCGTTCCCCGTCTGCCACCAGACTCTGGTGAAGGAGAACAAGTTCACCCTCCGCCGCCTCGTCGAGCTGATGACGATCAAGCCCGCGCAGGTGCTGAAGCTCCCCGCCGGCACCCTCTCGCCCGAAGCCGCCGCCGACATCGTCCTCTTCGACCCCAACGAGGAGTGGACCTACGACGCCGCCAAGGGCTTCAGCAAGTCGTCCAACTCCCCCTGGCACGGCCGCAAGCTGCGCGGCAAGGTCCACACCACGATCGTCGCCGGCAAGGTCGTCTACCAGGACGGCAAGATCGTCGCCTGAGCCCGCGATCACCCGCCGCCCGTTCCCGTGGAGCTGCTCGCGAGAGCAGCTCTTCTTTTTTCAACGCCGCCGTACGTTGCGAGGGTCGCTCCGGAGCAGCACTCGCCTTCATCGCCTCTTCGCTCGACACCCCGCCGCCCCCGTCCCCACTCTTTCCCGTCCCCCATTAGTGCCCATAAGTGTGCATTAGTGGTTCCCTCTTCCGTCCTCCGCGCCCTCTGCGCCTCCGCGTGCGACCCTCTCCGAATCCAAACCCAATCCAGCCTCACGCGGAGCCGCGGAGAACGCGGAGTAGCACGCGGCCATTGTCGCGCTCCGCTGTGGTTTCCTCCTGAGTCCGCCTTCCGTATCCTGGATTTTCGCTTCAAGACTCGCCCCGCCTCCGACCAATCGAAAATCGGCAATCTCCAATCGCAAATCCGTTGCCCCTCACCCTCCAGTCCTTCATCGACCGCTGGTCCGGCGCCCAACGCGCCGAGCGCGCCAACTACCAGCTCTTCCTCTCCGAACTCTGCGAGGTGCTCGACCTCCCGCGCCCCGATCCCGCCGGCCCCGACTCCGCTGCCAACGCCTACGTCTTCGAGCGCGCTGTACGCCTCCACCGCTCCGATGGCAAGGTGACCACCGGCCGCATCGACCTCTACCGCCGCGACTGCTTCGTGCTGGAGTGCAAACAGTACGCCGAGGCCCCAACCGAGCAGCCCGAGTTCGCCCTCTCCGCCGCTGATTCCGCCCCGCGCTCCGGCGGCATCATCCGCGGCACCGAGGCCTGGGACCGCAAGATGCACGAGGCCCGCGAGCAGGCGAAGCTCTACGTCGAATCCCTCCCGCTCGACGAGGATCCGCCGCCCTTCATCGTCACCGTCGACGTCGGCCACAGCTTCGAGCTCTTCGCCGACTTCTCCCAAAAGGGCAAAGCCTACCTCCACCACCCCGACGCCCGCACCTTCCGTATCCGCCTCCGCGATCTCCTCCAGGAGGAGCCGCGCGAACGCCTCCGCGCCGTCTGGCTCGACCCGCACTCGCTCGACCAGTCCAAGAAGGCCGCCGCCGTCACCCGCGAGGTCGCCGAGTTCCTCGCCAACCTCGCCCGCCTCTTCGAGCGCGACCACGAGCCCAAGCTCGTCGCCGCCTTCCTCTCGCGCTGCCTCTTCTGCATGTTCGCCGAGGACGTGGGCCTCCTCCCGAAGGAAGGTTTCAAGACGCTCCTCGACTCCGTCAAAGGCGACCCGCGCGCCGCCGTGCCGCTCCTCAAAGGCCTCTTCGAGGAGATGAACCGCGGCGGCTACTCCCTCGTCCTCCGCGAGAAGCTCCTCCACTTCAACGGCGGCCTCTTCGCCGATGCCGCCGTGCTCCCGCTCGACGGCCCGCAGCTCACCCTCCTTCGCCAGGCCTCCGCTCTCGAATGGCGCCATGTCGAGCCCGCCATCTTCGGCACCCTCCTCGAGCGCGCCCTCGACCCCGCCGAGCGCCACAAGCTCGGCGCCCACTACACGCCGCGCGCCTACGTCGAGCGCCTCGTCCTCCCCACCGTCATCGAGCCCCTGCGCGACGAATGGGAAAACGTGCGCGCCGCCGCCATCACCCGCGCCACCCGCGGCGACCTGAAGGGCGCCATCAAAGAGACCCGCGCCTTCCACCACCGGCTCTGCGGTATCCGCGTGCTCGATCCGGCCTGCGGCTCCGGCAACTTTCTCTACGTCACCCTTGAGCACATGAAACGCCTCGAGGGCGAGGTGCTCGAGCTCGTCGAGTCCTTCGGCGACAACATGCGCCTCGACCTCGCCGGCGAGACCGTCGACCCGCACCAGTTCCTCGGACTGGAGCTCAACCCCCGCGCCGCCTCCGTCGCCGAGCTTGTGCTCTGGATCGGCCACCTCCAGTGGCACCACCGCAACCGCGGCAGCACCCACTGGCCCGAGCCCGTCCTGCGCGCCTTCCACAACATCGAGTGCCGCGACGCCGTGCTCACCTACGACGGCAAAGGCTTCCTCGCCACCGACGGCTCCTTCTGCCCCGCCGACAAGATCAAAGGCGCCGCGCTGCGCTTCGTCTGGGACCGGCGTACCTACAAAGTCGATCCCGCCACCGGCCGCGAGATCCCCGACGAGAAAGCCGTCCGCCCGCTCGACACCTTCAAGAACCCGCGCCCCGCCAAGTGGCCCGAAGCCGATTTCATCGTCGGCAACCCGCCCTTCCTCGGCGACAAAGTGATGAAGCAATCCCTCGGCGACGGCTACACCGAGACCCTCCGCGCCGCCTACCCCGAGGTGCCGGAGAGCGCCGATTTCGTGATGTACTGGTGGCACAAAGCCGCCGCGCTGACCTGCGCCGGCCGCGCCCGCCGCTTCGGGTTCATCACCACCAACTCGATCCGGCAGACCTTCAACCGCCGCATCGTCCAAGCCGCGCTCGACAAAGGGATCTACCTTGTCTTCGCGATCCCCGATCACCCGTGGATTGACGCCACCGAGTGTGCCGCCGTCCGCATCGCGATGACCGTCGGCGCCCCGAAGTCTTCCGGCGTAGGGGCGCCGCTCGCCGACGCCCTTCCGTCTCCGAATGTAGGAGCCTACTTGCAGGCGATTCCGAAACCGTCCGCCAAACCCGCGTCCAAGATCGCGAGCAAGCTCGCTCCTACCCCGGCCCCCGAGCCCGGCCGTCTCCACGCCGTCACCGCCGAGACTCCCGACGAAGAAACCGGCGAACACTCCGTCCAGCTCTCGCTCGATCTCGGTCCCATCTCCGCCGACCTCACCACCGGCGCCGCTGTCGCGACAGCCAAGCCGCTCAAAGCTAACGAGGGCATCAGCATCAACGGAATGATGCTGGCGGGCAGAGGTTTCGTGCTCACGGGGGCCGAAGCCAGCGCGCTTGGGCTGGGGAAGGTAAAGAGCGTCGAGAAGGTCCTTAAGCCCCTGCTAAATGGTAGAGACGTCACAGACGTCCCACGTGATCTCTTCGTCATCGATCTGTTCGGCTACACCGCTGAAGAAGCGCGGGCCGACTTTCCCAAGGTCTTCGACCATATTCTCCGCACGGTTAAGCCGGAGCGGGACGTAAACGCGCGAGAGAAGCTGAAACGCGATTGGTGGCTATTTGGGGAGCCACGGAAAACATTCCGATCAGGTGTAGCTGGACTCGAGCGCTACATCGCTACGGTCGAGACGGCCAAGCATCGCGTCTTCCTATTTATCAGCTCGAAGATTGTGCCTGAGCACAAACTCGTGGCGATCACGACGGCAGACGCCTTCCACCTCGGCGTACTCAGCAGTCGGATCCACGTTATCTATGCACTCGCCGCCGGAAGTTGGCTCGGTGTCGGCAACGATCCGGTCTACGCCAAATCCCGCTGCTTCGATCCCTTCCCCTTCCCCGAGTGCACGGAGGTGCAGAAGGCGAAGATCCGGCAACTCGCCGAGGAGCTCGACGCCCACCGCAAGCGCGCCCAGCAGCAGCACGGCCTCGGCCTCACCGACATCTACAACGTCCTCGAAAAGCTCCGCGCCGGCACCGCCCTCACCACCAAGGAGCAGGCCCTCCACGACGCCGCCCTCGTCTCCACGCTCAAGCACCTCCACGACGAACTCGATGCCGCCGTGGCCGACGCCTACGGCTGGCCCTGGCCGCTCTCCGACGAGGAGATCCTCGAACGCGTCGTCGCCCTCAACGCCGCCCGCGCCGCCGAAGAAGCCCAAGGCACGATCCGTTGGCTCCGGCCCGAGTACCAAAAGCCGAGGCTAGAGGCCAAAGGCGAGAGGCGAGAGGAAGCCCAGCAGCCCGAACTCGGTCTGACTGAGGCTGGGGACTTAAAATCCAGCGCCCGCAAATCCGCCCGCGGCAAGACCCCTCCGGCCAATCCGCGATCCGCACTCCGCAATCCGCAATCCACCGCGAAGCGGCCCTGGCCCGCACCTCTCGCCCAGCGCGCGCAAGCCGTCGAGGCCGCCCTCGCCGCCGAGCCCAAGCCCGTGACCGCCGCCGAGCTCGCCACCCGTTTCGCCCGCGCCAAACCCGCCGATCTCGCCGAGATTCTGGATACTCTCGCGGCCCTCGGCCGCGCCCGCCGCGGCGACACCCAAGGCTCCTACCTGCGCTGAACCTTCTCCGCCGTAGCTGGACGACGCCGTCGTTCAGCCCCTCGGCCTCCGTGCTCTCCGCGCCTCCGCGTGAGACCCATCCGAAGCCGGATCCAATCCAACCTCACGCGGAGCCGCTGAGTACGCGGAGTCGATCCACCTCAATTGCTCCGTCCGCATCGTGCCCTCTGCTGCAATACTCCTCGCAGAAAAGCCCGTCCGTCTCCGCGCTCTCCGCGTCTCCGCGTGCGCCCATTTCCGAATCCGAACCCGCTCCCTCCTCACGCGGAGCCGCAGAGGACGCAGAGTCGATCCACCAGAGTTCCCGCCACCAAGAGGCCCACTGCGCCCACTACGGTTCCTCCCCGAAACGGACCTTCCTCTGTCCTCCCGCCTCCGCGCTCTCCGCGTCTCCGCGTGAGAACCTTCCGATCATAAGCCCCAATCCGGTCTCACGCGGAGCCGCAGAGGACGCAGAGTCGATCCACCAGAGTTCCCGCCACCAAGAGGCCCACTGCGCCCACTACGGTTCCTCCCCGAAACGGACCTTCCTCTGTCCTCCCGCCTCCGCGCTCTCCGCGTCTCCCCGTGAGAACCTTCCGATCATAAGCCCCAATCCGGTCTCACGCGGAGCCGCAGAGGACGCAGAGTCGATCCACCAGAGTTCCCGCCACCAAGAGGCCCACTGCGCCCACTACGGTCCCCCCCCCGAAACGGACCTTCCTCTGTCCTCCCGCCTCCGCGCTCTCCGCGTGAGCCCCTCTCCGAAGCCAGACCCGATCCTTCTTCACGCAGAGCCGCGGAGCACGCGGAGGGGATGCACAAGGCGGTTTCATCGTAGTTGTCCTGCCCTCCATCACTGGCTTGGCTGCTTGGGCCCCTCCGAACTCTTCGCGTGAGCTATCCCCAAACGCAGCCGCCACCTGCCATGAACCTCAACGACCTCTCGGGCATCATCGTGGATGAGGCCTACAAACTGCACGCCGATCTCGGGCCCGGCCTCCTCGAAACCGTCTACGAAGTCCTCCTCTGTCACCGTCTCGAACGCCGCGGCTTGCGCGTCCGTCGCCAGGTGCCGGTGCCGATCCGTTACGATGGCATCGAATTCGAGGAAGGCTTCCGCGCCGACCTTATCGTCGAGGATGCGATCATCGTTGAATTGAAGTCCGTCGAGCAGAACCTTCCCGTACACGGGAAACAGCTTCTCACCCACCTTCGGCTCGCCGACAAGCGGCTCGGCCTCCTGATCAACTTCGGCTTGGTACTCTTCAAGGACGGCATCAAACGCGTAGCCAACCAACTGCCATCGACCGATTCCCTCTCCGCCCCTGCTCGCCCCGAGTAGCCCCACCCTCGAAATGGACGACCACCCTCCGTCTCCGCGCTCTCCGCGCCTCCGCGTGAGACCCTTCCGGAATCGGACCCGATCGTTGCTCACGCAGAGCCGCAGAGGACGCAGAGTCGGAACACCCCAAAGCCCACACTCGCCCGTCCGACTCCGCGCTCTCCGCACCTTCGCGTGCGCCCCACGCCGGAACCGGACTCAATCCGATCGCACGCGGAGCCGCAGAGCACGCGGAGTCGATCCACCTCAGAAACGGACACTGTCGCGATCCACTTCGAGTTCCGGCCCCGTGCCGCCATTGTCCAACCCCGCCCGGTAGAGTCCGCGGCTTTCCCCGTTCCGCCTCCGTCGCACTCCGCAATCCGCATTCCGAAATCCGCAATCCCCCCGCCATGGGCATCACAATCCACTACTCGCTGCGCTTCCCCACCCGCTCCGCCGCCGTGGCCGAACGCACCGTGCGCGAACTGCACGCCACCGCCACCCGCTTCGCGCAACGCCGCGGGCTGGGCGCGGTCGGGCCGGTGATCCCGCTGGCGGAGACCGCGATGCACGCCAGCCGCTACGTGCTCGTGCGCCGCCGCGGCTACTCCGACGCGATCGACGTCGGGCCCATCGCCGGCTGGTGCTTCACCGTCGACATCGGCGAGGGCTGCGAACCGGCCACCTTCGGGCTCGGCCTGTATCCGGCCTTCGTGGCCGACGGCGCCCACCGGCGCCGCACCGGTTTCGGCGGGGCGTGGACGTTCGGCGCCTTCTGCAAGACCCAGTACGCGAGCTGCCACGGCGCCGAGCACCTCGTGCGCTGCCACGCCGCCGTGGTCGACCTGATCCTCCTCTGGCAGAAGGTCGGCGCCGCGGTGACAATCTCCGACGACGCCGAGTACTGGCCCGACCGCGATCCGCGACTGTTGCTGGAGCGCGCGGAGTCGCTGAACCAGTTCGTCGCCGCCCTCGCCGGCGCCACCAAGGATGCCGCCGAGGCCGCCGGTGGACCGCCCGTGCAGTCGCCGGTCTTCGCGCATCCACGCTTCGAGCACCTCGAAGCGGAGGGCGCGATCCAGCACGGCAACGTCCTCGCCGCCCTCGTCCGCCACGCCACCCCCGAACCGGGCACGCCGTAGCGCCCCCGCCCGCGCCGGGGTGCTGGCGTCCCTGCCAGCGTTCTGCGGCTCCGCGCCACCTCAGAGCGCCGGCACGGAGGCCGGCGCCACGCCCTCCACAGTCCACCGGCCACCGTCCACTGGTCCCCCGGCTCCGCCGCCCTCTTCTTCCTTGGTTCCCGGCGCCGGCTTGCCCAACATCCGCGCGATGCTCGACCTCTCCGCCGCCGCCACCGCCATCGAACTCGCCCAATGGGGGCTGATGGCCGTCGGGCTCGGATTGATCGCCTTCTGGTACCTCGCGCCGCAACTGCAGGGACTCCGCCGGCAACCGGCGCCCCTCCCGGCGTGGGACGCCCCGCTCATCGACACCCTGCTGGCCTGCTGGGTGCCCGTCTGCGCGGTGCTCGTCGGTAGTCTCGCCGCGGGCACCGTGGCCCGGCAACTCGGCCTCGAAACCGCCGACGGCTGGGTCTCGGTGCTTTCCGTGGTCGGTTTCCAGGGCGCCGTGATCGTCGCCACGGTCGGTTTCGCGCTCTACCGCCGCTCGGTCGGCCGCCCTCTGCCGCCCCTCGGGCGCACCCCGCCGGCGTCGGCCACTGATCGCCTGCTGCTCGGCGCGGCGACCTTCCTCGTCGCGTTGCCGCTCGTCTCCGCCGCGAGCCTGACGGCGACCGCGGCACTGGAATTTCTCGGCCTGCCCGTCGTGCCCCAGGACCTCGCCAATCTCTTTGTCTCCACCAAGTCCGCACCGCTGCTGCTCGGCCTCACGTTCATGGCGATCGTGGTCGCGCCGCTCGGCGAGGAGCTGATCTTCCGCGCCGGGGTGTTCCGCCTCGCCCGCCAGTTCCTGCCCCGCTGGGCCGCGCTGCTGCTGAGCGCCGTCGCCTTCGCCTCGCTCCACCTGAGTGCGGTGCACTTCCTGCCGCTGGTCGTGCTGGGGATCATCTTCGCCCTCGCCTACGAGAAGACCGGCAGCCTGCTCGTGCCGGTCGTGGCCCACGGGCTTTTCAATCTCAACTCGATCCTGCGCCTGCTCGCCGGCCTCGGCGTCGAACCGTGAACCCGTTCACCGCCAACCCCGCGCTCTCCGTGGGCGCCCTCGGCGAACGCCGCCTCATCGCGAAACTGCGCGAGTGGCTCGGCGCGGCCAATCCGCCCGCGCCCTTCGGCATCGGCGACGACTGCGCGGTGCTCCCCGCCTCCGGGAAACGCCGGCTGCTCGTCACCACCGATCCCGTCCTCTACGGCCGCCACTTCGACGACTCGCTCGCGCCCGCCGCCGCCGCCGCGAAGCTCCTCAAGCGCAACCTGAGCGACATCGCCGCCATGGGCGGCGACCCGCGCTCGGCCGTCGTCTGGCTCGCCCTGCCGCGCCGTGTGTCCATCGCGTGGATCCGCGGTTTCTACCGCGCCCTCGGCCGCTGCGCCCACCGCCACGGCGTGGCCATCGCCGGCGGCGACATCGCCGAATCGCCCGCCATGCTCGGCGCCTTCCTCACGCTGCTCGGCGAAGCCTCCGGCCCGCGGGTGCTCACCCGCCAGGGCGCGAAGAGCGGCGACTGGCTCTACGTCACCGGCGAACTCGGCGGCAGCATCCTCGGCAAACACCACCGCTTCACGCCCCGCCTGCCCGAGGGACGCTGGCTCGCCGCCCGCCGCGAAGTCCGCTGCCTCATGGATCTCAGCGACGGCCTCGCCAAGGATCTGCTCGAGCTCACTCCCGCCGGCGCCAAACCCGCGCTCGACCCGGCGGCGCTGCCCGTCAGTCGCGCCGCCCGCACCCTGGCCCGGCGCGACGGCCGCACCGCCCTCGATCATGCGCTGAGCGACGGCGAGGACTTCGAACTGCTCTTCGCCCTCTCCGCCCGCTGCGACCGCGCCGCCTTCGAGCAGGCCTGGCGCCGCCGCTTCACCACCAAGCTCACCCGCATCGGGCACTTCGTCCGGGCCGGCGACTCGTGCGCCGACGCCCTCCCGCTCGACCGCTACCACGGCTATGAACATCTGGCAGGAGCTTGAGGGGGGCGCGCTCGCCGACTCGACGGACGCCATGCACGCGCTCGCGCGGCGGCTCGGCGAGACATTGCCGGCCGAGACCGTGCTCGCGCTCAGCGGCGATCTCGGCGTGGGCAAAACCACCTTCGTACAGGGACTGGCCGAGGCGTTCGGCATCCGCGAACGGGTGACGAGCCCCACGTTCACGCTCTACAACATCCACCGCGGCGCCCGCACCCTCGTGCACCTCGACGCCTACCGCCTCGAGTCGCCCGACCAAGTCGAGGATCTGCTGCTGGAGGATTTCCTCGTCGCGCCCTACTGCCTCGCCATCGAGTGGCCGGAGCGCATCGCCGGCTGGCTGCCGCCCGGCACGCTCACCTTGAAACTCACCATCGAGTCCCCCGGCCGCCACCGCGTGCAGCTCGTCCGCTGAGGCGGGGACGCTGCGCTCACCGGTCTTCCCCCGGCGCCGCGGTCGACGCCAACGCGATTCGTATTTGGGAATCCAATCCCGGGTGCGCGGTTCCGGAGGGCTCGAGGTGCTGGGCCGCAACGAGGGCGCCACTCCCAAATAGCCAGTACACAAGAGGACGAGAGCGGAGGAATCTTGCCGGGGGGTCCGGCAGCGTCTTCGCCTGCCGCACCGCCGGCGGCAGAGCGGTGACTACTCGGCGAGCGCCAACGGCGTGACCAGGAAGTAGCGCCGGTCGCCATGAAAGTCGGCCGGGCTGAAATCGAGGCCGAGCCCTCTTTTCAGTTGGTCGGAGCTCGCCGGAATCGCGCGGCCGGCGGCCCGCAGGAGCGCCCAATCGGCCTCGGCACACACCACCTCATCCTTGCCCCAGGCGCCGTAGGTGGTCGCATCGAACCACTTGTTGCCGCCCAACCGGGCGAGGTTCTTCGCCCGCATCTCCCGCGCCGCCGCGTAGAGTCGCTCGCCCTCCGCCGGCTGGAGGGGCTGGGCGAGCTTGGCGACCTCGAGGCTGCGCCTGCCGTACTTGTTCATTATGTACACTTCGGGCACGATGCGGGGACCCTCCCCGGGCACGTTGTCGAGATAGAAGCGGATCCCGTTGACGCGCTTCAGGTAGAGCACCGTGTGCGAAGCGGCCGACGCCTTCGTGCCGGAGAGCCGTGCGTCGGCCGCGTTGATGGCGATGCCGACGAGGTCGCTCCGCAACGGCGCAACCAGGAGCACGTCGCCCGGCTCGAGTTCCCCAAGTTTCTTATACGGCGGCGGGGGCGCCTTGGTCGTCAACGACGCGGCCAGCGCCTTCGACCATTTGTTCGGCTCGCGCAACCGCCGCTCCACGCTCCCCTGGTGCTGGGCGATCCAGTCGGCGGGGCGGGTGGACAACTGCTGCTGCTCGGGTTGCAGGCGGGCGAGCGCGGCCGCGAGTTCGCGCTGGTGGCGCTCGCGGGTGTCCCGCGCGAGCTTCTCCTCCCGCGCCTTCTGCCGGGCCCTGGCCTTGGCCTCGGCCTCGCGCGCGGCGGTCTCGCGGGCCGCCGCCACCGCCGCCGCCTTTTCTGCGGCCCAGGCGGACTCCGCGTCCCTGAGGTTCCGCCGGATCACGGCGTCCGCGGGATTGAGGCGGTGCGCCTTGCGGTAGCAGTCCACCGCGGCCTTCCAGTTGCGGGCGCGGTAGGCCACGTGGCCCTTTTCATTGAGCGCGAAGGCCTCCTGCCGGCGCTGCTCCTCGCGGAGCGCCCGTTGCTCGGCCCGCCACTCCGCCAGAGCCCGCTGCCGCTCCGCACGCTCCTCATCCGACTCGCCACCGGGACGCTCGATCCGAGTTCCGGTCATGCCTTCGAGTTCATCAATGGCACCCGCACCGGCGGGGACCGGGCCCAGCAGAAGCAGGGAGAAGAGCGGCACCGCGAGACGAAGCGAACAGACGAGGCGAACCCAGGGAGTTTCCATGGCTTGGGGCAGGACCGGAGGTTGCCCAGCAGAATAGATCGGCGGCGGGGAAGCGCAATCACGCCCCCCGCAGGACGGCACAGGGGGGCTGCGCCCGGCAGAGCGCTACGACGCCGCTATCCCCGGCGGTGCCTCTCCCGTCACGCGGTTTTCGCCGGCGAACGGGGCATGGTGTCGATCGTCTCGCGGGCCGCCTGCGCCAACGCGGCCATCGTGTAGGGCTTCGGCAAAAAGCGAATGTCGTCCCAGCAGCCGTCGCCGAAGGCCACCTCCTCCTGGTTGTAGCCGCTGGTGATCAGAATCGGCACGTCCGGCCGATCGCGCCGGCACGCCTGCGCCAAATCAACACCGCTCACGCCGCCCGGCATCGCCACATCCGTCAGGATGAGTTGGATATCCGCCCGGCGCTCAGCCCACACTCGCAGAGCCTCGACGCCGTTCGCCGCCTCGATCAGCTTGAACCCGCTCCACTCCAGGGCGCCGATCGCCAGCCGCCGGACCGAATCCTCATCCTCGACGAGCAGGATTGTCTCGGTGCCGCGCACCCGGGGCGTCGGCATCGGCGGGGGCGCCGGCACGGCTTGGGCGAGCGGTTCCTGCCGCGGCAGGAAGACGCGAAACTCCGTCCCCCGCCCCACTTCGCTGAAGACCTCGATCCAGCCCCCATGCTGCTCGACGATGCCCAGCGACACGGAGAGCCCCAGCCCGGTGCCCTTGTCCTTGTCCTTGGTGGTGAAGAACGGGTCGAAGACGCGGCTCCGCACCTCCTCCGGCATGCCGCAGCCGTTGTCGACCACGTGCACGCGCACGAAGTCGCCGCCCTGGATGTCGCGCCCCACGAACGACGGCGTGGCGGTCACCTCCACGAGCCGGCACCCCAGCTTCAGGCGGCCGCCCCGCGGCATCGCGTCGCGGGCGTTGACGGCGAGATTCGTGATCACCTGCGTGAGGGCGCCGGCGTCGGCAAAGACTGGACACGGATGCTCCGGCGTCTCGATCGCGAGCTCGATCTGCGGGCCGAGCAGGCGGCGCAGCATCCGGGCATTCTGGTCGATCGTCTGCCGCAGATCGACCGGCCGGCGGTCGAGCGTCTGGCGCCGCGCGAAGGCCAGCAGTTGCCGGGTGAGCTCGTTGGCCCGCTCCGCCACGGTCCGGAGATCCTGCAGCGGTCCGGCCATGGTCCGCGGGGTTTCGCTCCGGGCCTCGATCGCATCGAGTGCGCCGTGCATCACGGTGAGGAGGTTGTTGAAATCGTGCGCCACGCCGCCCGCCAACGTGCCCAGCGACTCCAGACGCTGCCGCTGGCGGCGGTCGTCCTCCTGCACGCGCCGGCTGGTGATGTCGCGCAAGAAGCACTGGAGCGTGCGGTCGGGCAGCCGCTGCGAGGTCATCTCGACGAGGATCGAGGAGCCGTCGGACCTGATGAGCGACCGTTCGACCGCCACCGGCTCGCCGCGCTCGCTCACCTCCCAACGCAAGGGGTTCGTCGCCAGTTCCGCCTCCGAGAAGAAACCGGTGAACGAGCGTCCGATCAGCTCCTCGTGCCGGTAGCCGGTGATCTCCGCCGCCCGTGAGTTCGCCTCGGTGATACGCCCCTCCGGGGAGGCATGCACGATCGCCTCCGCGGCCAGTTCCATGGCGGTGCGGAGCTTCTGGGTCGCGCCCTTGAGCCCATCGGCCTGGTGCTGGAGTTCCGCCTTGCTCGCCGCGAGCTTCAGCTCGTGGTCGCGCGCCCGCTGCAGCGTGCGCCGGATATCGGCCGTGAACAGCACGACGGCCAACGTCGTGAAGCCGAGCACACCCAGCGTGCCCGCCATCCCGGCGACCGTGGCGAGTTCGGGGGTCGCCTGCCCCATGCCACTCCAGCCCCGCATCTCGGCCCACGCCGCCCCGAACAGCGTGAGCGTAACCAGCCCGACCAAGGCCCCGAAGAACCAGCGGTCGAGCAACAGTCCGGCGAGGACCAGCAGCACCGGAAAACCCAACAGCGCCGAATGGCCCGGCCCCAGCTCCTGGGTGAGGAGAAACAAGGAGACCACCACCCAGTTGCCAAAGCAGAACAACCGGGCGGCCGCCACCGGTTGTCCCCGGCGGTTCAGCAGCAACACCACCAGCAGCAGCCCTTGCACCAGCGCCAGCGGCGCGACCATGAACGCTCGCTGCCGGGCGATGTCGTGCGCGATGAGGAACAGCAGCGCCAGCAGTTCGACCGACGTCAGCAGATCGATGGTACGCACGCTGAACGCCGGCGCCACCGCCGGCCCCTGTCCGCTCCGGAACAACGCGGTCCACTCGCCAAACCACGGGCGCCCCGACCGATCACCTTCCCCCGGCCGCACCGTCCGCCCGTCCCCGGAGATCATCTCCGGGGAGGCGGGTGGCGGCGCAGGTTCGGGGAGGTCTGACGATGGCACGGGGTCCTCCGTCCCTGGCGCCCGGCCGCCTCAGGCGGTCGGCGTCGACGTTTCGCTCGGCGGCAGTTCGCTCGGCGGATTGGATTCGGCCGTTTCGGCCGGGGCCACCGGCTCCGCGGCGGCCACCTCCGGCGCGGCGCTCTCGGCCGCGGCGCGGGCGGCGTCTTCCACCGCATCCGCGGCGGCGTTGGCCGCATCCTCGGATTTCTGCTGCTGGGCCGTCATCGGCGGCGCCGCGAAGAGTTTGCCGTCTGAATACTCGGTCACGTAGCCCTCGGTCACGAGCCAGCGCAGATCCATCCAGAGGCGCTTGAGCTTCGTATCCTCCTCGGTGGGCAGCGCAACCGCCGGGGCGGCCGCGGCGGAATCCGCCGACGACGCCGGTGCCGCCGTCTCCGGCTGCACGATACCGAGATGCTTCGCGGGGAGCTCCTTCACGGAGACGACCGGGTTCTTCTCGATGAACTCCAGCAGCGCGCTGATGCTCTCGGCGAAGACCTGGCCGGGAAGGCGGAACTTGCGCTTCACCGCGCAGACGTAGGACACGCCCTTCGAGCCGCGCTTGAAGATCGTGAAGCCCTCGCGGCGCAGGCGGCCGCGGAGCGCGTTGGCGGTGTCGAGCGGGAACCGGCGCTGCCGGTCGAGCTGACCCTCGGCCGCGGCGCGGACCTCACCCTCGGGGAGCTGGTCGGCCACCTTGCCATGGAACCGCGCGCTGTCGACGCTGCGCACGACCTTGTCGCGGGCCGTGGCGAGCAGGAAGGTGCGGGCCTCCTCGATGGTGTCGAAGGCCGGAGCGGTCGCCGCATCGGCGGCTTCCTTCCAGACGTAGCGCATGACCTTCTTCATCTTCTCGGTCCACTGCGCGATCACCTCGGGCTCGCGGACCGTCTCGAGGCGCTCACGGAAGCGCTCGAAGGGCATGTTGCCCAGCTTCGCGGCGTGGTGCTGCTGGAGGATGTTCTGGTAACGGTGGTAGTTCGGCGGCCCGAGCAGTTCGCCGGTGAGCCCGCAGCGCATCACGAATTGGAAGTTGCCCTTCGGGGCCTCGACCTCCGCCTCGGTCATCGTGAAGAAGGAGCCGAGGTGGTTGCGGAGCACATGCTGCACGGCCTCGTCCTCGTTCTCGAACGCCAGGCCGTCGACCGGCGTCACGAAGATCGGGCCGTGCTTGCCCGCGGCGTCCGGCTTGCGCTGGACGACGACGACGAAGCGGTCGTTCTTGCCCAGCACGACGCGGGCGATCTCGAACAGCTCGTAGGTGTGGCAGCTCGCGCGGATCGCTTTCACCAACGCGGTGAAGGCGGTGTCCTCAGCATAGAACGCCACATCGAAGAACGGGCTCACGTACGGGCGGTTGTCCTGCACGGGGCCGCGCTCGAAGCGCGGGCCACGGTCGAACCGGCGTTCGCCCCGCGGCTCGCCGGGACGCTCCACGCCGGCCGGACCGCGGTCGCCGCGGTATCCACCTTGCGGACCGCCGGGGCGCGGATCGCGCCGGAAATTGCCGCCGCCCTGCGGGCCGCCCGGACCGCGTTCGCCCCGGGAAACACCCTCGGGCCGGCTCGCGCCGCCCATCGTCGCCGCCGCGGCGGCATCGCTCGGGACACTGTCGGAGCCCGTCGCCACCGGACGCCCGCTGGGGCGACGGTCGCGCCGCGGCTCGCCGCGGTCGGAACGTCCGCCCTCGCCGGGGAAACTGCGCCGGTCGGGTCGCGCCCCACGATCACCGCGCGCTTCGCGCCGCTCGCCGCCGCTGCTGACGCTCGTCCATTGCGTGCCGAAACTGAAACTGGCGAGCGCGCTCAGGTCGATCTTGGCCATGCCCTCGCCCGTCTGCTTCGCCGCCTCGGCGGGAGCGGGGGCGGCGGGTGCCGGATCGGCCGGCGGCGGGTTCGACTGCGAGTTCTCGACGGGCTGGTTTTCCTGCGGGACGTTCTGGTCCATATAAGTGGCGTTGGTCATTCCGCTGCGCGACAAAACGGGGTGAGTGGCACAACGAATACCGAGTTGAGTAAGGGTGATAAGCGGGTCGGCAGTCTCACCGGTGCACCCGGGGTGGCAAGCGGTTTTCCGCCTCCGTGGAAGCATCGGAAATTTTGGCCAAATCGGGACTTTACAAGCTCCGGACGATGCGCCTCACTCCGCCCTCTTCTTTACAACTTTTGCGACGCTCGGGTGGTGGAATTGGTAGACACACACGTTTGAGGTGCGTGTGCCGTAAGGCGTGCAGGTTCGAGTCCTGTCCCGAGCACCACTTCTTTTCCGGAAGTATCTTGTCGCAAGGTTTGGCCGGCACCGCTCCGGTGCGCGCCTCGAATTCGACCGACTGCGCGATCCGTTCGCGCCGTTCCCGCTTCCCGGGCATTGCGGCGGCGCCCGCCGCCACGCAAGCTCCCGTCCCATGACGCACCGCCGCGCAACCCCGCCCACCGGAATGTTCGTCGCGGGCCTCGCCACTCTGGCGATGGCGCTCGGCTTCGGCCCTCAGTCGCTGGCCGCACCCGCGCTCTCGATGCCGCCAGTCGGCGTCGCTGAGCCGGCCCCCGCCGCCGAGGTCAACCTGCGGACGTTCGGCGCGATCGGCGACGGACAACCGCACCCGGTGAGCGAGTGGATCGCCGCCGGCAAGTACAAGAACCTGCGGGCCCTCCAGCGCGACTACCCGTTTGTCGACTCGCTCGAATGGAGCGCCGACGAGGCGGCTTTCCAACGTGCGCTGCGCGAGCTCCCCCCCGCAGGCGGCACGGTGCGCATCCCGCCCGGCCGCTATGTCGCCACCGCCTACGGCTGGCGCATCGACCGTGACCACGTCCGCCTTGCCGGCGCGGGCATGCGCGACACCACCCTCTCCACCGGTCCGAAGCTCGCGGAGGGTCTGGTCCTGGCCCCGTATCGGCATATCGGATGGCTCCACGGCGCCGCGCAGGAATGCCCCTTCACCTCCGACAGCGGCGCACTCGGCTCCGACCGCCTCCGCCTGCGCGAGCCGGGGCGCGCCGCCAACTTCACCGCCGGGGAGCTCGTCTTCATCCGCAACGGCGCCTGCCGTTTCGACCAGGACTACGGCGAGTTCAACGAGATTGCCGGCACCACACCCGAGGGCGACCTCGTCCTGCGGCACCCGCTCGCGCGCGACTACACCCTCCCTGCGTTCAACTGGGCCGCCGAAACAGCCGAGCCGTTCGAAGTGCCGCCACCCGGCCGGGCCGGCGTCGTCCGCCTGCGCACAGGCGAGGGATTTTTCGACCTGCCGAAATCCGGCGTCGTCACCGTGGGCGAAACCTTGCTCGAGATCGTCCGCCGTGAAGGAGACACGGTCGGCTTCCGCAACCCCGGCGGCGCCAATCCCGCGGCCGGCACCGTTCTGCCCGCCGGCACGAAGATCGGCAAATCGCGCAGCGTCATCAAACTCACCCGCACCACCCGCGACTTCCGCGCCGAGGGCCTGCGGATCATCGGCCGCCGCAAGGCGCTCAACCTCGCCAACAGCTACGAGTCCGTCTTCGTCGACTGCGACTTCGTCCGCCAGCCCGACGCCTCCGTGCAGGGCGGCCTGACGATCGATGGCGATGGCGGGCGCTTCGCCGAGTTTCGCCGCTGCACCGTGCGCGGCAGCGTTCCCTGCGGCATGCAGTTCGCCCGCTCGTTCGGCAACATCACCTTCGCCGACTGCACCTTCGCCGCCACCAACGTCGTGTTCTCCGAGTTCTGCTTCGCCGGCGTGGTCGAACGTTGCACACTCGCGGTGCCCGCGGCGCTCGGCCGGGCGGTGATCGTGGGCCGTTCCTGCGGCGACCTTCGGATCGAGAACAACCGGATCATCGTCTCCGGCGGGGCGCTCACCGTCTTCGACGCCCCGTGCGATATCCACTCGCAGAAACTCGATGCTCCCGGCCGGCTCGTGCTGCGCAACAACCGCATCACCGCCCCCGCCCGCCCGCATTCCCGCGTCTTCCTCCTCCGCTCCGACCGGCCCTCCGACATCTCCGGCAACACGCTCAACGGCGAGCCGGTCGCACCGTTGCAGGCTGCCCCCGCGGCCCCGTGACGCGCGCCGAACGCCTCGGCTATTCCCCCGCCCCGCGCGTGAACCGCGCGTAATCCGCCGGCGTATCGAGATCGACGAGTTCCTGCGCCGGCACGACCGCCAATCCGCTGCCGGCCTCACGCAACAAGGCCCGCGCCCCGGCCTCGCCGTGCAGTGCATGCAAACGCGGGAAATGCTCCGCGGCGAACAGCACCGGCGGCATCGGCACCCCGCCCACCTGCGTGGCGACCATGCCGCGTCCCCCACGCCGGCGCTCCGCGCGCAGAAGGTCGAGGTGCTCCGTCGTCACGTTGGCCTGGTCGGCGAGCACCACGATCAGCTCCGTGAGACCGGGGGCGATCCGCTCGAGCTCGGCCACCCCACAGCGCAGCGAAGCGCCCATCCCTTGCGCCCAGTCGGGGTTCTCCACCAGACACAGCGGCAACCCCTGCAGCGCCGCGCCGACAGCGGACGACTCCGCCCCCAGCACCACGACCACGGGCGAAAGTCCCGCCGCCAGCACCCGCTCCGCCACCGTGCGCACCAGCGGCACGCCACCGATCGGCAGCAACTGTTTCGCCCGGCCCATGCGGCTCGAGCCGCCCGCCGCGAGCAGGACCGCGCCGCACTGGGCCACGTCAGCCATGGATCGCCCCCGCTCGCTCCCGCAGAAAACCGCCGCCGCGACCCGCCAAGCGTGCCTGAATTTCGGCGACAATGGCGAGCGCCACCGTCTCCGGCGCCGTCCCGCCGAGGTCGAGGCCGACGGGCGCATGCAACTTCGCCAGCGCTTCCGGCGGCGGCACGAAACCCTCGCGCTCGAGCTCGGCGAGCAGACGCTGCGTGCGCTTGCGCGGCCCGAGCAGGCCGAGGTAGGGCACCGCACTCGGCAGCAACGCCCGCAACAGCGCGAGGTCATCGCGGTAGCGATGCGTCATGACCACGGCGAACGTCCGCGAGTCGAATACGACCGGTTGCGCCTGTTCTCCGGCCGGCGCGACCACGAGGCGCTCGGCCGCGGGGAACCGTTGCGGGGTGGCATACGCGGCGCGGGCATCGGCGACGGTCGCCGACCAACCGAGCAGTTTTGCGAAACGCACGAGCGGCACCGCATCGTCGCCCGCCCCGAAGACCACCAGCGCGGGCGGCGGCAAGATTGTTTCCCGGAAAACCGTCGTCAGCCCCGCGGGATGGGTCGTCGCCGCCGACTCCCCGACCTGCGTGCCGGTCGGCGCCACACCTCGGTGGTCCACGAGAAGTTCGGTAGGCCGGCGCGCGGCGAGATTCGTGCGGAGAGCCAACACCCAACCCGGCGCCGCCGCCGACACCGGTTCGAGGAACACACGCACGACGCCCTGGCAGCCCAGCCCCACGCCCCACACGAGATCGTTCTCCGTCGTGGTGTCGTACACGATCGTCTCCGCCCGCCCGGTCTGCAGCACGCGCCGGGCGTGCTCCTTCAGATCCTCCTCGAGACAACCACCGCTGATCGACCCGAGGTGCGAACCGTCGGGCAGCAGCAACAAGCGCGCCCCCGGTCGCCGGTAGGACGAACCCTCGACCGCCACCAAGGTCGCCAGCACCGCCGGCTCCGCGCGCTCGCGCAACAATGCTTCGACGATGAGAGGGAGTTCGGACATGGGGCGCGGGATCGTTCGCGAAGAGACTAGAGACGTCCGCGTTCCCCGCGCCACCGCGAAACCAGCCGGGCCGACGACTCTCGGCATTTGAATGCACCGGTGCGGTTTTGCAGCCGACTCGCCCGCCGTTTCGCATTTTTGCAGACTGTGTTCATCGTGAGCCGTCGCGTTTCCAACTCCCCTCCCCTGCACCATGCCTGAAACCATCGCCTTCCGCCTGAACGGGCAATCCGTCCAACTCGACGTCGACCCCGAACGCCCCCTGCTCTGGGTCCTCCGCACCGACCTCGCCCTCACCGGCACGAAATTCGGCTGCGGCGCCAACCAATGCGGTACCTGTACCGTCCTCGTGGACAACGAAGCCGTGCGTTCGTGCAACGAGACGATCGGCTCGGTGCGCGGCCGCGACGTCGTCACCATCGAGGGCCTCGAACGCGATGGCGCGCTGCACCCGTTGCAGGAGGCCTTCATGGCGCACGACGCGCTGCAATGCGGCTTCTGCACCCCGGGCATGATCCTCACCGCCCACGCGCTGCTCCGCCGGCATCCCCGGCCCTCCCGCGAGCAGGTGGTCGAGGGCATGAACCAGAATCTCTGCCGCTGCGGCGCGCATCCACGAATCGTCGACGCCATCCTCGAGGCCGCCACGGCCCTGGAGAAAGGAGCCCGCGCATGAACAACCCGACCTCGACTCCCCGTTTCTCGCTGCCGCCGGTCGTCGATCTTCGCCCGCCGTCGCGCCGGGAGTTTCTCCAACGCTGCGCCGCCGGCCTGGTCATCTGTGTCACCCTCGGGCCGGGGCTTTTCGCCGACACCGAGAACGAAGGCACGGTCGTGAGCAAACGCCGCAACGAGGTGCCGAAGGACTTCAACGCCTTCCTGAGCATCGGCGCCGATGGCCGGGTGACGTGTTTCACCGGCAAGATCGAGATGGGCCAGGGACCGGTCACCTCCCTGCCGCAAACGCTCGCCGAGGAGCTCGACGTCCCGCTCGACTCCGTCGACATCGTCATGGGCGACACCGAGCTGTGCCCCTACGACCAGGGAACGTGGGGCTCCCTCACGACCCGCGTCTTCGGCCCGCTCTGGCGCGCCGCCGCCGCCGAGGCCCGCGTGGTGCTCCTCGCCCTCGCGGCCGAGAAGTTCGCCCTGCCCGTGGAACAGCTGCGCACCCGCGCCGGCACCGTCGAGGTCACCGCCGACCCGACTCGGAAAATCGGTTACGGCGAACTCACCCAGGGACGAAAGATCGAGCGCCGCATCACCGTGACGCCGACCCTCAAGAAGCCGTCCGAGTTCAAGCTCGTGGGCCAGCCGCTGCTGCGGCGCGACTCGCGGGCCAAGGTCACGGGCCGCGCGCAATACACCGGCGACATCCGGCTCCCCGGCATGCTCTATGCCCGGATCCTCCGGCCGCCGGCGCACGGCGCGCGGCTCCTGCGCGTCGACACCACGGCGGCCCGCGCGATGCCCGGCGTCGTGGTGGTCGACGAAAAGGGGCTCGTCGCGGTCCTGCATGAGTTGCCCGATGTCGCCGAGACGGCGCTCGGCCGACTGAAGGCCGAGTTCGAACCCTCGCCCTCGCGCCTCGACAACGAGAACATCTTCACGCACCTCGACCAGTCCACGCTGCCCACGCGCGTGATCGTCGAACACGGCGACATCGCCCGCGGCCGCGAGTCGGCCGTGCAGCTGCTCGAGACCACCTACCGCGACGGCTACGTCGCGCATGCCGCGATGGAGACGCACACCGCGCTCGCCCGGGTCGAGGGCGACAAGGCCACGGTGTGGGCCTCGACCCAGAATCCGTTCGGCGCCCGCGAGGAGATCGCCCGCGCGCTCGATTTCGCCGTCGAGAACGTCCGCGTGATCACGCCGTTCGTCGGCGGCGGCTTCGGCGGCAAGGCGTTCAACCAGCAGACGGCCGAGGCCGCCCGCCTATCCAAGGCCACCGGCCGCCCTGTGCAGGTGATGTGGACACGCGAGGAGGAGTTCTTCCTCGACACGTTCCGCCCCGCCGCGGTCATCCACGCCCGGTCCGGGCTCGACGCCGCGGGCCGGATCACGTTCTGGGACTACAACGTGAAGTTCGCCGGCGACCGCGGCTCGGACCTCATCTACGCGGTCGCGAACCACCGGATTTCCGCCGTCGGTGATTTCTGGGGACCAGGCGGGGTGCACCCGTTCGGCGTGGGCGCCTGGCGCGCGCCAGGCTGCAACACCAACGCCTTCGCCCGCGAGCAGCACATCGACGAGCTGGCCAACCTCGCCGGCGTCGACCCGGTCGAGTTCCGCCTGCGCCACCTCACCGATCCGCGGGCGATCCGCGTGCTCAAGGGTGTCATGGAACACTGGGGCTGGAAGCCGGCGGCCGGCGTCACCGGCCGCGGGCTCGGCATCGCCTGCGGGTTCGATGCCGGCACGTACGTGGCCACGGTGGCCGAGGTGGCGGTCGACGCCGCCACCGGCAAGGTGACCGTCAAGCGCGTGCTGTGCGTGCAAGAGATGGGCCTGGTCGTGAATCCCACGGGCGCGAAAACCCAGATGGAGGGCTGCATCATGATGGGCCTGGGCTACGCCCTGACCGAGGAGATCCGGTTCAAGAACGGCGAGGTGCTCGACACCAACTTCAACACCTACGCGCTGCCGCTGTTCTCGTGGCAGCCGAAGATCGAGACGGTCATCCTGCCCGCCGACGATTCGCCCCCGCAGGGCGGCGGCGAACCCGCCATCATCATCATGGGCGCGGTCATCGCCAACGCCGTGCACGACGCCATCGGCGCGCGCATGACCGCCATGCCGTTGACGCCCGCCCGGGTGAAAGCCGCGTTGGCGGCCAAAAA
>JAHFTC010000037.1:16541-33908 GCA_023269585.1 Opitutaceae bacterium | reverse complement strand
GACGGCCGTGCCGCCGGCCTGGCCGGGGTACCACGCCTGGACGATGGCGTTCAGGTTCTCGGCCGCCCAAGGCATGGCGACGGCGCTGCCGGAGAGGTTCACGAACACCACCGGCTTGCCGGCGGCGCGGAGCTTCTCGAGCAGGCGTTGCTGGAGCTCGGGCAGCTCGATGCGGAGGCGATCGCCACCGATGTAGCCGTCGTAGTCGACCTCCATCTCCTCACCTTCGAGCTGCGCGGAGATGCCGCCGACGTACACGATCACGTCGGCATTCTTCGCCACGGCCAGGGCTTCCGCCTCGGGTGCGCCCACCGCGGGGGTGTTCCACTCGAGCGCGACTTGGATGGGGCCGTCGCCCTGGACGTATTCGAGATGGATGGGCAGGGAGGTGTTCCCCGCCAGCGTGACCGTGCTGGCGACGGCGCGCTCGCCGGACACATCGCCGGCGGGCTGTTGCCACGAATCGATGACGGTCTTGCCGTCGAGCAGGAGCCGCCAGCCGCCGCGGCCGCGGACGCGGAACTGGTATTCCCCCGCGAGCGTGGTCTGGAGCTGGCCCGTCCAGCGCACGGAAACATCACGCTCCGGCACGCCGGCCGGCCGTGGCTTGGGGGTTTTCGTCGCCCGGCAAGCGATGCACAAGGGGCGGTCGTAGTCGCGGGCCACCGGTTCGCCGGTCAGCTCGCGGTTGGCGTAGAACTCGCCCTGGAACCAGGGCTGCGGAATCAGGCGCCAGGTGGTCGGGCGCGTCGCGTAGTCGCAGCCGTGCGCGTAGTCGACCTGCACCCCGGCGGGTTCGAGCGCGGCCTTGAGGCCGGCGAGAATCGTCACCGGCGCGGAGGGCTCGCCGTTGTAGTTGCCGAGCAAAGCCGGCACGGAGGTGGCGTTCGGGCCGATCACGGCGATGCGGCGCAGGGTGTCGCGGCGCAGCGGCAGGAGGCCGTCGTTCTTGAGCAGGACCAGGGACTCGCGCGCCGCCTGGAGGGCGAGGGCGCCGTGGGCGGGGGTGTCGTTCTCGGTCGGGGCGATCTTGTTGAAGGGCACGCGGTCCTTCGGGTCGAAGAAACCGAGGCGGAACAGCGTGCGCAGGAGCGGGCGGACACGCTGGTCCAGTTCGGCTTCGGAGATCAGCCCGCGCCGCACGGCCTCGACCACCGCATCGGCCTCGAAGCCGCAGCGCAGGTGCATGCCGGCGCGGGTCACCAGCGCCTCGGCGGTGGCGTCGTCCGCGGCCCACTTGAAGGTGCGGCTGAGATCGGCGACGGAGCCGCAGTCGGAGGTGACATGGCCGTCGAAGCCCCAGCGGTCGAGCAGGCGGTACAGCAGCGGATGAATGGAGGCGGGGATGCCGTCGAGCGCGTTGTAGGCGGTCATCGCGATCTCGACCTTGCCTTCGCGCACGAGCGCCTCGAATGCGGGCAGGTAGGTGTCGTACAGATCGACTGTAGACGGGGTGGCGTCGAAGACATGGCGCAGCGGCTCGGGTCCGCTGTGCACGGCGAAGTGTTTAGCGCAGGCGCCGGCGACGAGGTAGTCGGGGTGGTCGCCCTGCAGTCCGCGCACGAAGGCGACGCCGAGGCGCGAGGTGAGGAAGGGATCCTCGCCATAGGTTTCCTGGCCGCGGCCCCAGCGTGGATCGCGGAAGATATTGATGTTGGGCGACCAGAAGGTGAGGCCGCGGAAGAGGGCGCCCTCAAGCGGCGTGCCGACGTAGCCGTTGAACTTGGCGCGACCCTCGACACCGATGGTCTGCGCGAGCCGGTGTTGCAGCGGCTCATTCCACATCGCCGCGAGGCCGATGGCCTGGGGGAAGACGGTGGCATGGCCGGCGTTGGCCACGCCGTGCAACGCTTCGCTCCACCAGTTGTATTTCGGGATGCCGAGGCGGGGAATGCCGGGCGTGGTGTTGGCGGTCATCGCCGCCTTCTCCTCGAGCGTCATCCGGGCGACGAGGTCTTCGATGCGGGCGGCTTGCGGTTGGGTGAGGTCGAGGTAGCCGGGCGCGGGCTCGGGGGCGGCGGCGAGCGCTTCGAAGCCGAGCAGCACGGGGAGGAACGCGAGGAGACGGAGGGAGGGATGCATAGGGGATGCGGTTGGAAAAAGGGGCAGGACCGGGAAGCGAGCCGGGGAAGGGACGGCCGAACTGAGCGACCAAGGTAGGAGCCTGCTGGCAGGCGATGCCGGGTGACGGTGTTTCGCGTGACGCGGATCGCCTGCAAGCAGCCTACCTGGCGGAAGAAACCAACTACTGAAGCGCGAGCACGACGATGGACTTCGCCGGGAGCGTCACGGTGAGCTTGCCGTCGGCGACGGTGGCGCCGGTGAAGGCGGCGGGCTGGACGGCGTTGGGTGCGGCGAAGGAGTTGTGCGAATCCATGGCCGGCGCGGTGAGGATGCGGCCGGTGGCGCCCTTGGCGGCGAGGCCGACGAGTGTGGTGGAGACGGTGGCGGACTCGGTCGGCAGCACGTTCACCAGCGCGACGTAGACTTTGCCGTCGGTGGCGCGGGCGGCGGTGGCGCTGACAGCGGGGATCTTCTCCTGGCCGAAGACGTAGTCCGGGGTGACCAGGCTGACGGGCAGCGCGGTGGCGTCCTGGAACGGCTTGTACATCTCGAAGGCGTGGTACGTGGGGGTGAGGAGCATCTTCTCCTTGTCGGTGAGGATCATCGCCTGGAGTACGTTCACGATCTGGGCGATGTTGGCCATCTTCACACGGTCGGCATGCTCGTGGAAAATGTGGAAGTTGAGCGCGGCCAGCAGGGCGTCGCGGATGGTGTTCTGCTGGTAGAGGAAGCCGGTGTTGGTGCCGGGCTCGACGTCGGTCCAGATGCCCCACTCGTCGACGACCATGTCGACCTTCTTCTCGGGGTCGAACTCGTCCATGGTCGCGAGGTGGCGGACGATGAGATCCTTCATGCGCAGGGTGTTGCGCAGGGTGGAGAAGTAGTGGTCCTCGCCGAAGCCGAGGGCGGCGCCCTTGCTGCCCGTCCAGCTGTCGGTGGGGATCGTGTAGTAGTGGAGCGCGAGCCCGTCGGTCTGCTTGCCGGCGATCATCATGACCTTCTCGGTCCAGTCGTAGTCGCCGCCGGCGGCGCCGCAGGCGATGCGCCGGATCTTGTAGTCGGCGTAGTTCTTCACGAAGGTGTTGAACCGTCTGTAGTTATCGGCGTAATACTCGGCGCGCATGTTGCCGCCGCAGCCCCAGTTTTCGTTGCCGATCGCGATGAAGGGCACGTGCCAGGGTTTGTCGCGGCCGTTGGCGCGGCGCAGGTTGGCCATCGGGGAGTCGGCGGCGGAGGTCATGTATTCAACCCACTCCTGGGCCTCCTGCACGGTGCCGCTGCCGACGTTGAGGCAGATGTAGGGGGCGATATCGAGCATCTCGCAAAGTTCGAGGAACTCGTGGGTGCCGAAGTGGTTGTTCTCCACCACGCCGCCCCAGTTGGAGTTGTAGATGGAAGGGCGCTTCTCGCGCGGGCCGATGCCGTCGCGCCAGTGGTACTCGTCGGCGAAGCAGCCGCCCGGCCAGCGCAGCTGCGGGACCTTGAGCTGCTTGAGGGCGGCGAGCACGTCGTTGCGGTAGCCCTTGGTGTTGGGGATGGGGGAATCGGGGCCGACCCAGATGCCTTCGTAGATGCAACGGCCGAGGTGTTCGGAGAACTGGCCGTAGATGTGTTTGCTGATGACCGGGCCGGGTTTCGAGGCGTCGACGATGAGCTGGGCATCGGCGGCCGAGGAGGTTTGGACGGTGGCGGCGAGTAGGATCGCAGCGCAGGCGAGCAGGGGATGATGGCGCATAGGGAGGAAAGTGGGGAGGTTTCGGGGCGGGACCAATCGGAGGCCGCTTGACAGTCAAGACAACGGGGAGGGTGGGACGATGGAACGCGAACGGAGGAGCGATCAGGTGAAAGCGCTGGGAGGCGCGTCGGGGACTGCACATTTTCGTGATACGGTCGTATCACGAAAATGTGCAGTTCAGCGGCGTCACTTCGGCTGGCCGTAGTAGGCGCCGGGGCCGTGCTTGCGCTTGAAATGCTTGTTCAAGAGCTCGGTCTCGATGGTCGGGAGCTTGGGCTCAAGCTGGAGCGACATCAGCGCCATGTGCGCGATGCACTCGACGGCGACGGCAACCTCGACGGCCTTGGCGACCGTCGGGCCCCAGGTGAAGGGGGCGTGGCGGTTGACGAGCACGGCCGGGAAATCGGCTGGGTCGAACTGCCCTGCGGCGAAGCGCTCGACGATGACGTTGCCCGTCTCCCATTCGTAAGCACCGCCGCCGATCTCGGCCGCGGTCATCTTGCGGGTGACGGGGATGTCGCCGAAAAAGTAGTCGGCGTGCGTGGTGCCGAAAATCGGGATCTCACGGCCGGCCTGGGCGAAGGAGGTGGCGTGCGAGGAATGCGTGTGCACGACGCCGCCGATCGACGGGAACGCGATGAAGAGGCGGCGGTGCGTGGGCGTGTCGGAGGACGGGCGCAGCGTGCCTTCGACGATCTTCCCCTCGAGGTCGACGAGGACCATATCCTCGGGCTTGAGGGCGGCGTAGTCGACGCCGCTGGGCTTGATGGCGAAGATGCCCTTGGCGCGGTCGATGGCGGAGGCGTTGCCGAAGGTGAGGTTGATGAGCCCGTGCTTGGGCAGGGCCATGTTGGCCTCGTAGGCTTCGCGTTTGAGTTCGGTGAGCATGGGCGGCGGAGGAGGAAGAAAGTAGCGAGTCGCGGGTAGGGAGGAGCGAGGAGGCGGAGGAGGGAAATCGCTAATGAACGCTGATGGACGCTAATGACGGAGGGGCGGAGCGGAGGCGGAACTCGGCGAGGCGTGAACCACTAGTCCACACTAATGGACACTAATTCGGAGGTGATTGAGGTAGGAGCCTGCTTGCAGGCGACTCAGGGCGGAATCGCCTGCAAGCAGGCTCCTACATGGAACAGAATTCGGATTAGCGAAGATCAGCGTGGATTAGCGGTTTCAGGACTCGGGGCGAAGCGAACCGTAGGGCGAGGGGGCTTGAGCGTTCGGAAAACGGATTGTCACAGAGAGACGGAAGAGGGGGAGGAGGGCACGGAGCGGCGTTGGATCTTCTCTCGTCGCTCTCTGTGGACTCCTCCGCCTCTGCGGGCTCTGTGACTTGTCTTGGATTCCGGCGCGGCGCGTCAGGCGCGGATGCCTTGGGCGAGGTGGTAGTAGACTTCGTTGTTGCGGAGGGTCTGCTTGAACTCGCTGAGGCGGGTGTCGGCGTCGATAGTGACCAGCTCGATGCCAGCGATGGTGGCGAAGTCCTCGAGCATCTCGGTGGTGACGGTGTAGCTGTAGCCGGTGTGGTGCGCGCCGCCGGCGAGGATCCAGCAGCCGCAGGCGGTCTTGAAGTCCGGCTTGCACTCCCAGACGGCGCGGGCGACGGGGAGCTTCGGCAGCTTCGGCGTCTTCACGGCGGTGACTTCGTTCACGATCAGGCGGAAGCGGTTGCCGAGGTCGACGAGCGAGGCGTTGAGCGCGGGGCCGGCGGGGGCGTCGAACACGAGGCGGGCCGGGTCGTCCTTGCCGCCGATGCCGAGCGGGTGGATCTCGAGGGTGGGTTTGCCCATGGCGATGGTCGGGCAGATCTCCAGCATGTGTGAACCCAGAACCTGGTGACCCTTCGGCGAGAGGTGATAGGTGTAGTCCTCCATGAAGGAGGTGCCGCCCTCGAGACCGGCGTCCATGACCTTCATCGCGCGGAGGAGCGCGGCGGTCTTCCAGTCGCCTTCGGCGCCGAAGCCGTAGCCGTCGGCCATGAGGCGTTGGCAGGCGAAGCCGGGGAGCTGGTTGAGGCCGTGGAGGTCCTCGAAGGTGGTGGTGAGGCCCTTGAAACCGCCCTCCTCGAGGAAGGCGCGGAAGCCGAGTTCGTAACGCGCGGCGTCGCGCAGCGAGGCGTGGCGGGCGCCGCCTTTCTTGAGGGGCGCGGCGACGGTGTAGAGTTTGCCGTACTCGGCGCAGAGCGCGTCGATGGCGGCATCCTTCACCTTGTTGATGACGGCGACGAGATCGCCGATGCCGTAGCCGTTGGTGGCGAAGCCGAACTTCATCTCGGCGGCAACTTTGTCGCCCTCGGTGACGGCGACCTGGCGCATGTTGTCGCCGAAGCGGGCGAACTTCGCGCCCTGCCAATCGTGCCAGGCGCGGGCGGCGCGCATCCAGGCGCCGAGGCGGTCATGGACTTCCGGATCCGACCAGTGGCCGACGACGACCTTGCGGCCGAGGCGCATACGCGTGTGGATGAACCCCGCCTCGCGGTCGCCGTGGGCGGCCTGGTTGAGGTTCATGAAGTCCATGTCGATCGTGCCCCAGGGCAGATCGCGGTTGAACTGCGTGTGCAAGTGGACGAAGGGCTTCTGGAGCGAGGAGAGGCCGCGGATCCACATCTTCGAGGGCGAGAAGGTGTGCATCCAGAGGATGAGGCCGGCGCAGTTGGTGTCGCTGTTGGCGTCGCGGCAGAGGGCGGCGATCTCGTCGGGGGTGGTGACGAGGGCCTTGAAGACCGTCTTGAGCGGGAGCTTTTTGACGGCCGCGAGACCTTCGGCGACCTGCGTGGCGTTGGCGGCGACCTGCTTGAGCGGGCCGGGGCCGTAGAGATGCTGCGAACCGCAGACGAACCAGATTTCAGGAGTGGCGAGGAGTTTCATGGAAGATGAGGCGAAAGGTGAGAGGCTTGAGGCGAGAGGTGATGGGCCGGATCAGTTCTGGGCTTCCTTGATCGCGAGGAGCTGTTTCATGACTTGGCCGAGGTGGGCGGAGTGGGTGATCCCGCCGAACGCGTCGTGGAGCTGGCGGTAGAGCGCGTAGAGCTCGTTGTAGACCTTCTGGTTCTTCGCGATCGGGCGGTACTGCTTCTTCTCGAGGCGCGTCATCTTCTTCTGCGCGGTCGGGAAATCCTTGTGCTCCCCGGCGAGCACGGCGGCCGAGACGGCGGAACCGAGGGCGCAGGCCTGCGAGGAGCCGGCGACGAGCATCGTGCAACCGGTGACGTCGGCATAGATCTGCATGAGCATCGGGTCCTTGCGGGCGATGCCGCCGGCGCAGACGATGCGGTCGAGCGGCACGCCGTATTCACGGATCCGTTCAATGATGGCGCGGGCGCCGAAGGCGGTGGCCTCGATGAGCGCGCGGTAGATCTCGGCCGGCGTGGTGTGCAGCGTCTGGCCGAGGAGCAGGCCGGTGAGGCGCTGGTCCACGAGGATGGTGCGGTTGCCGTTGTTCCAGTCGAGCGCGAGCAGGCCGGCCTGGCCGGGCGCCTGTTTCGCGACGGCGGCGCCGAGTTCGCGGTGGGTGGCGTCGTCGCCGCGGCAGACGACCTCGACCCACCACTTGAAGATGTCGCC
The DNA here is from genome assembly GCA_023269585.1 of Opitutaceae bacterium. Classification (GTDB taxonomy): domain Bacteria; phylum Verrucomicrobiota; class Verrucomicrobiia; order Opitutales; family Opitutaceae; genus CAJCBL01. The sequence continues at coordinate 26,549 of JAHFTC010000037.1, read as the reverse complement.
CACGGCGGACTGGCCGGCCTCGATGCCGTAGAAGCCGGGGAGGATCGCGCCCTTCACGATGCCGCAGATGCCGGGGATGTCGGGCACGGTCTTGGCGGCGGAGACGACGCCGCAGTCGCAGGTCGAGGTGCCGATGACCTTCACCAGCGTGCCTTCGGTGACGCCGCAACCGATGGCGCCGTAGTGGACATCGAATTCGCCGATGGCGATCGGGATGCCGGCGGGCAGGCCGAGCTTCTTCGCCCAAGCGGCGCAGAGCGTGCCGGCGGCGGTGTTGGCGTCGTGCGCCTCGGTGTAGAGCCGGTCGCGGAGCGCGGCGAGGTCGGGGTGGAGGAGGGTGAGAAACTCCTTGTCGGGCAGGCCGCCCCATTCGGCGCAGTACATGGCCTTGTGGCCGGCGGCGCAGACGCCGCGTTTGACCTGGAGCGGATCGGTCACGCCGGCGAGCACGGCGGGGACCCAGTCGCAGAGTTCAACCCACGAATACGCGGCGGCGAAGACCTTCGGGGCGACGTTGCGGCAGTGCCAGAGCTTCGACCACCACCACTCGGAGGAGTAGGTGTTGCCGCACTTGGCGAGGAACTGCGGGCGGTGCTTGGCGGCGAGCTCGGTGATCTGGGCGGCCTCGCGCCAGCCGGTGTGGTCCTTCCAGAGCCAGCACTGGGCGTCGAGGTTCTTCGCCCACTTCTGGTCGAGGGCGAGCGGGACGTTGTTCCGGTCGACCGGGATCGGGCTGGAGCCGGTGGTGTCGACGCCGAGGCCGACGACCTTGGCGGCGTCGAAGCCCTTGACCTTCTTCGCCTGGGCGAGGGCGCCCTTGATGGTCTTCTCGAGGCCGGCGAGGTAGTCGCCGGGGTGCTGGCGGGCGACGTTGTGGTCGCGCGGGTCGAGCATCACGCCCTGATGGCCGCTGGGGTAGTTGAATACGCAGGAGCCGAACTCCTGACCGTCGCTGCAGCGCACGACGAGCGCGCGAACCGAGTTGGTGCCGTAATCGATGCCGATGGTGAACATGGGAGGCGGAAGAATTTCGGAGAGGAGAATGTGGAACTCAGGAAATCAGGAAGGGAGAGGGGCGAAACGGAAGCGGGGAGTGAAGATAGGCGGTTGTTGATACCGAGCCAGTTTCCGAGGCTCCTTGAGGGAGCCCGGCGGGTGCGGGAATCTCGGGCGGCGCAGGAGGCTCGTAAACCGCCCGGCTGCTTGACAGTCAAACGCGCGCCCGCGGGAGCCGCGGCCCAGTTTACGGTCAAGTGACTTTGGCACGGCCGCTGTTTGTGTTCCGGGTGCGGGCACGGTAACTCTCCCTCCGCCTTATGAACCTCAAACCCCTCCTCGGCATCATTGCCGCCACCACCCTCGGTTCCGCGCTCATGGCGGAGCAACCCTCCACCGTCGCGATGCGCGCCTTCGGCCAGACCAAGGCCGGCGAGCCGGTGATGCTCTACACGCTGACGAACGCCAAGGGCCTCTCGGCCGACATCACCAACTACGGCGGCATCATGGTCCGCCTGCTCGTCCCCGACCGCGAGGGCAAGCTCGGCGACATCCTCCTCGGCTACAATACCGTCGACGAGTACATTGCCAAGACCCCGTACTTCGGCGCGCTCATCGGCCGCGTGGGCAACCGCATCGCCCACGGCAAGTTCACCCTCGACGGCCAGACCTACACTCTCGCGCTCAACGACCACCCCGGCGACATCCCCTGCAATCTGCACGGTGGCAACCTCGGCTTCGACAAGGTCCTCTGGCAGGCCGAGCCGGTCATCAAGGACAACGCCCCGGGCCTCAAACTCCACCGCGTGAGCCCCGACGGCGAGGAGGGCTTCCCCGGCAATCTCGACGTCACGGTCACCTACTGGCTCACCAACGCCAACGAGCTCAAGATCGAGTACCGCGCCACGACCGACAAGGCCACGCCGGTCAACCTGACGCAGCACAACTACTACAACCTGCGCGGCGACGGCAACGGCGACATCCTCGGCCACATTCTCACGATCAACGGCAGCCAGACCACCCCGGTGAACGCCGGCCTCATCCCCACCGGCGAACTCGCCCCGGTCGCGGGCACGCCGTTCGACTTCCTCACGCCCACGCCGATGGGCAAGAACATCAACGCCGACAATCAGCAGATCAAGTACGGCCCCGGCTTCGACCACAACTGGGTGCTCGACCGCAAGACGGCCAAGGAGCTCGAGCTCGCCGCCACCGTCTATGAGCCGACCACCGGCCGTGTGATGGAGGTCTGGACCCAGGAGCCCGCGCTCCAGTTCTACGCGGGCAACTTCCTCGACGGCACGCTCGTCGGCAAGAACGGCAAGCCCTACCAGTATCGCACCGGTTTCTGCCTCGAGACCCAGCACTCGCCGGACTCGATCAACCAGCCGACCTTCCCGTCGACCGTGCTCCGCCCCGGCGAAGTCTACTCGACCGTGACGGTCTACCGTTTCAGCGCGAAGTAAGCTGGAAGCTTTGTTTGGGTGCAAAAGGGCCGGTCTCGCGACCGGCCCTTTTTCGTGGGCGCTTGGGACGCGCGGTTGCGCCTGACAGCGGCCGACGAAGCAAACGCCGGGTGCAGCGGCTTTCGCCGGCTCCTCCCGGATCGACTCGAGGGGTGGTTCAATTTCACGTGTTCGCACGTGGGTCAGTTCTACGTGCTCGTTCTCACGTTCTGCCGCCTGTGGAATCCCGGTTCAGGTTCGGCGCGGAGGCGGGCGTGCTGGCGAGCGGTGGCTGGTGTCCGGTCGGAGACCGGACCTACGCGTCTTGCTTCGTGCCATGTTGACGGAGTCGGGCACGAAAAAGCCCGCGGCGCACGGGGCGCCGCGGGCTTGGGAAACGGGCGGAATCTCTCTGCTCAGCTGAGCCAGAAGGAGAAGTAAGTGTACAAGCCCAGAACGAGCACAACGATCGACCAGGCCATGAACTTGTTGCCGAGATCCCAGCTGCCCTTGATCTCGTCCTCCGCCAGGTGATGGATGGATCCGTAGGTGAGCCCCTCGATCTTCTCCGGAGCGGGCGCGGGCGTCAGGAGCGAGACGACGATCATGACGATGACGCTGAGCACCATGAGCACGCCGGTCGCGTAGAGGAAGTTGAAGTCGCCGATGGCCGCAAGGAACGCGGGCTCGCTGTACTTGCCTTCCGCGGCACCAAAGAACGATTGGAGGCTGAGCTTGATCATGCCCGCGATGAAACCGACGACCAAGGCGGCGGTCGCGCCGGCCGAGTTCATGCGTTTCCAGAACAGACCGAGCAGGAACACCGCGGTGATTGGCGGAGCGAGGTAACCCTGGACGCTCTGGAGATACTGGTAGAGGCCGCCGTCCGAGATTTGTTTCATCACAGGGATCCAGATCATGCCGACGCCGACGACCACCGTCGTGGCGATGCGGCCGACCATGAGCAGGTGTTTCTGCGACTGGCCGGGGCGAAGTTTCTCGTAGACATCAACGGTGAAGAGGGAGGCGCTGGAGTTGAAGAGTGAGGCCAGCGAACTCATGAGCGCCGCCAGCAAGCAGGCGACGATCAGGCCGCGGATACCGGTGGGCAGGAGCGAGGTCACCAGGGTCGGAAAGACCTGATCGCCCTGAATGGCGAAGGCCATGACCGACTTCTCCGCGCCATCGGCTCCGACGACCTTGGTCTGCTTCAGCTCGCGCTGGATGAAAAAGCCCTGCTGACCATCGACGGCACCTTGGTTCACTTCTCGCAACCGGGCGTTCGCAGCCTGCATGGCCGCGGCCTTGTCCGACGCGGACATATCAACCGGATAAACTTGGGTGAGGAGCGGATCCTGGGCGCCGCGGTTGAACTTCTGGTCGAGCGTCCAGCCGATCATGCCCGGGATGAGGAAGATGAGCACCGGCCAGACCTTGAGGAGACCGCCGAAGAGCGCGCCACGCCGAGCGGTGGCGAGGTTCTTGGCGGTGAGTGTGCGCTGCACAATGTACTGGTCTGTACACCAGTACCAGATGCCGATGATGGGCGAGGCGATGAGCACGCCGAGCCACGGGAAATCGGGGTCGGAGAGCGGACGCCAGAGCGCGAAGTTGTCGGCGTTGCCCTTCGCGCTGGTGATCAACTCGCCCCACCCGGCGGCAATGCCGTCACCACCGCCGAGGCGGGCGAGGCCGATGGCCGTGATGATGAAGGAGCCCAAGAGGATGATGACCGCCTGGGGCGTCGCGGTGGCCATGATGGCGCGCATGCCGCCGAAAACGGTGTACACGCCGGTGATGATGACGGTTGTGAACGCGCCGATCCAAAAGGCGTCCATGTAGAAACCGCCCAGCGTCAGGTTGACCTCCGGCAGGAGCGCCTGGAAAACGATCGCGCCCGCATAGACGGTGACGCTGACCTTCGTGAAGATGTAGGCGACGAGCGAAACGCAGGAGAGGATCCAGCGGGTCCGGGCGCTGAAACGCTTCTCCAGGAACTGGGGAATCGTCTCGACGCCGGACTTGTAGTAGAACGGCACGAACAAGCCCGCCAGCATGATCAGCACCCAAGCGTGCAGCTCCCAGTGTGCCATGGCCATGCCGGTCGATGCGCCTTGGCCGGCGAGTCCGACGATGTGCTCGGAGCCGATGTTCGAAGTGAAGATCGAGGCACCGATCACGACCCAGCCGGCATTGCGGCCGGCGAGGAAATAATCCTGGGTGTCTTTCTGATCGCGGCCGTACCACCAGGCCACGGCGCCGATCAGGCCGAAGTAGAGCGAGATAACTATCCAGTCGAGGGGTTGCATATGGGTGTTGAGGGGATGAGCGAGGGTTTGCGCCAAGCGCAGCTGCGGGCGAGGGAAACGGGAACGGGGACCAGCGGCGCTGCACTCTCGGAGTGCGATTCGGACTGGTAAACCGTCCGGAGGCTTGACAGTCAAGCGCTATGCCCCGTGTCACCATGGCCACCATCGCCCGCGAGCTGGGCGTCTCGAAGAACACGGTCTCGCTCGCGCTTCGCCACGATCCGCAGATCCCGGCGGCGACGCGCGAGCGTGTGCAGGCGTCGGCGAAACGCCTCGGCTATGCGCTGCACCCGGTGGTCTCGCACCTGATGGCGCAGCTGCGCCAGAGCCATGCCGCCGCGCCGCGCCACACGCTCGCCCTGCTCAACGCCAACCGCGACCGCGACGCCTTCCACTCGCATCCGACCCTGCCGGCCTACGTCGAGGGCGTGCGGCGCCGCGCGGCGCAGCAGGGTTACGGCGTGGACACGTTCTGGCTGCACGACCCGCAGCTCGACGGCGCGCGGCTCAACCGCATCCTGCGCGCGCGCGGTATCCGGGGCGTGGTCGTGGTGGGCCTGATGGAGGAGAACCGCCTGCCCGAGCGCTTCGCCGCCACCTGGCGGCGGCACGCGTGCGTCGTCACCGGAGTACGGACACACGAGCCCACGCTCTCGTTCTGCTGTGTGGACCATCATGCGCTGGTGCTGCAGGCGGTGGAGCGGGTGCTCGCCCTCGGCTACCGCCGGCCCGGGCTCGTGATCGAGGGGCGGATCGACCGGCTGGTCGAGGGCCGGTTCAGCTCGGGAATGTGGGTGGGGCAGCAGGCGCTGCCGGCGGGGCAACGCGTGGCGCCGTTCCTCGAGATCGAAGAGGCGCGCGAGGAGTCGGGACTGTTCTACGCGTGGTTGGACCGCGAGAAGCCCGACGTGCTGTTCACTCTCTACAACGTGGTGCGCCGGTGGGTGGAGGAGCGGGGGCTGCGCGTGCCGCGCGACCTCGGGCTGGTGCAGCTCGAGCGGCGGAGCGAGCCGCGCGACTGGGCCGGCATGGACCAGCACAACGACCGCACCGGCGAAGCCGCGGTCGACATGGTGATCTCGATGCTGCACAGCCAGGAGCTCGGCGTGCCGGAGTACCCGCGTGCGACCCTCATCGGTGCGAGCTGGGTCGACGGCACGACGGTGCGGCGGCAGCGGGGTTGAGCGGCGGGCGCTCCGAAGGCGCGAACAAGCTCACTGCCGACAAAGCCGCTGAATCGGGTTTCTGATGACGACAGAAGCTGGGAACCCGCAGACCGGGGGACACCAGGCAAGAAACACTTCGTGTTTCTTGAGAGGTGACGAAGGAAACGAAAGGACACCGGCCAGAGGAAGCCCTGCCCTCGAGGGCTTCTGAATCTTCGTCCATCGGCGGGGCGGCGGCCGTTGCCCAACGGTGCGCCGGGGGCATGAAAAAGCCCGCGCCGGAAGGGCGCGGGCCGGGAGAATGGCACCGGCGCGAGCGGGGCTACTCGGCGCCTTCGAGCATCTCGGGATCGAGCGTGCCCTCGCCGACGCGGGTGACGCCGCCCGTCATCTTGATGGCGAAGTTGTCGCCGATCTCGATGCCGATCCGGCCACCGGGCATGTGGACGGTGACGCTACGGTCGACGAGGCCGAGCCGGTGCGCGACGGCGGCGGAGGCGGAGCTGCTGGAGCCGGAGGCGAGGGTGTAGCCGGCGCCCCGTTCCCAGATCTCGATACGGATGTTGGCGCGGTCGAGGACCTGGAGGAACTGGACGTTGGTGCGGCGGGGGAAGTTGGCGTGGGTCTCGAGGTGCGGGCCGTAGGTGTGCGCGAGTTCCGGCGACACGGCGGGCAGCGGGATCACGCAATGCGGGTTGCCGATGGTGGCGGCGCAGTAGGTGAAGGTGCGGTCCTTCACGGTGATGGTGTCGTTGATCACCTCGCGCGCCGGGCCGGCGACGGGAATCTTGGCGCTGTCGAAGCTCACGTGGCCCATGTCGACGGTGATCGAGCGTCCGCCCTTCTCGATGCGGACCTCGACGAGGCCGCCGGCGGTGTCGAGGGCGAAGGGCTCCTCCTTCACGAGGCCGCAGTCGTAGAGGTAACGGGAGAAGATGCGGATGCCGTTACCGCTCTTCTCGGCCTCGGAGGCGTCGGGGTTGAAGATGCGCAGAGCGAAGGGCGCGCGCGGCGAGGGCAGGGGGCCCCAGAGGATGCCGTCGGAGCCGATGCCGAAATTGCGGTGGCAGATGCGGCGGATCTGAGCGGCGGTCGGCACCGGACCCGCGGTGCGCGGATCCATCACGAGGTAGTCGTTGCCGAGGGCGTGGTACTTGGTGAAGCGCATGGCGCGAGGAATTGCGGAGTGCGGATTTCGGAGTGCGGAATGGCAGACGGCGGAAGGGATGTCGGACGGCAAAGAGCGAACCGCTAATGGACGCTAATGAACGCTAATCGGGCATCGAGCGCAGAGTGGGGGATGAGCGGACGTTTGGGAGAAACGTCCCTACCCGGCAGGCACTCTACTCGACGATGAAGGGCGCGACGAGGTCGCGCAGGGCGAAGGGGACGCGGCCGGTGATGTAGACGGCGTCGTCCTCGGCGCGCTCCTCGACGATGCCGCCGGTGGAGTGCAGCTTGGCGACGATGTCGTAGCGGTCGTGCGGGATGCGCAGCTGGGCGGCGAATTCGGCGGTGCTGGTGAGTTCGCTGCAACGGGCGAGCAGCCGCTCGACGCCGACGCCGGTGAGGGCGCTGAGGAAGACGGCGTCGGGGTGGCGGACGCGGGCGAGCTCGACGGTCTCGGGGCGGGCGGCGTCGACCTTGTTGAAGACGGTGATGGTGCGCTTGGTGTTGGCGCCGAGCTCGCCGAGCACCGCGAGCGTGGCCTCGAGGTGCTTCTCGACCTGGGGGTTGGTGAGGTCGAGCACGTGAATCAGAAAATCGGCGACAATGGTCTCCTCGAGGGTCGCCTTGAACGCCTCGACGAGGCGGTGGGGCAGGCGGCGGATGAAGCCCACGGTGTCGGTGACGAGCAGCTTGCGGCCGTCGGGCAGGACGAACTGCCGCGTCGTGGGATCGAGGGTGGCGAAGAGCTTGTCCTGCACGAGCACGGCGGCGCCGGTGAGGCGGTTGAGCAGGCAGGATTTCCCGGCGTTGGTGTAGCCGACGATGGCGGCGTTGGGCACGGGCACGCGCTGGCGGCGGTGGCGCTGCACGGCGCGCTGTTTCACGACGGCGGCGAGTTCGTGGCGCAGCGCGGTGATGCGGTCGCGCACGAGGCGGCGGTCGACCTCAAGCTGGGTCTCGCCTTCGCCGCCCATCGCGCCCTTGCCGCGCTGGCGGCTGAGGTGCGTCCACGCGCGTTTGAGGCGGGGCAGGGCGTATTCGAGCTGGGCGAGCTCGACCTGGAGCTTGGCCTCGCGGGTCTGCGCGCGCTGGTTGAAGACCTCGAGGATGACCTCCTGGCGGTCGATGACGGCGCGGTCGGATTCCTCCTCCCAGTTGCGGCCCTGGGCGGGCGAGAGTTCCTCGTCGAAGATGATGAGGTCGATGTTCTCCTCCTTGGCGAGGGCGATGAGCTCGGCGGTCTTGCCGGTGCCGATGAGGAAACGCTGGTTGTGCGTGCGCAGGCGGACGAGCTCGGTGCGGGCGATCTCGAGCCCGAGGTTGCCGACGAGCTCCTTGAGCTCCTCAAGCAGTTCGGCGCCTTCGCCGGCGGGCATTTCGGGCGTCTGCACGCCGACAAGAAGAGCGCGCGAGGCGCGGGTGGGAGAGACTTCGCGATCGATGACCAAGGTGGGCGCAGTGTCGTGCGGACGCGGGCGGAGTCAATGCGGGCGGATGGCCGGTGGACTGTGGACTGTGGACTGTGGACGGTTGACGGTGGACGGTGGACTGTGGACGGTGGACTGTGGACGGTGGGCAGTGACCGGTGGACAGTGGACGGTGGATGGAGGGGCGGCACCGATGGTGGTGCGAGGCAGCGGAGGCGTGGTTGGGGGCGCGCCGGGGGTTGTGGCGGAGGGAAGAGCCGATAGCGTGCGGCCCAGCATGAGGATCTCCTTGCCCGTTCGCGCGTGTCTGAGCTGTGCGGTGCTGCTGCTGGCCGCGGTGGTGGCGAGCGCGGCGGCCCCGCGGACGCAGCCGACGCCGTTCAAGTTCGCCGCGCTGGGGGTGGCGAATCCGTGTTTCGTGGACTCGGTGGTCTTCGCCGACACCTACCTCGGCGGCAGGAAGAGCGGTGGCTCGCGTTGGGTGCGGGTGCTGCGGTGGGGCACGCTCGAGGAGGACTATACAATGGGCCCCGGCCATGCTGTCGCCGTGTTTCAATGGCGAGGCGGGCTCTACGTTTTCGACATCAACAACGGGGTGCGGAAACTCATGGTGCCGGTCGCGCGGCGCGGCGATCTGCACGACCTGACCACCGCCATCTACTCCCTCTATCCGGAGGTGAAGCCGACCGGGCCGGCGTTGCTCGACGACTCGTGGACCACGCGCAAGCCCGGCCTGCGCGGTGCGGACAAGAGCCCCGTCACCGCTTCGTACCGCGACGCGCTGAAAGCGGGAAAAGCCCTCGCGAAGACCCGCGAGGTGCGGCTGGTGCGTTTCAGTTATGCAGAGAAAGGGAAACGGCGTGAGTCCGCCGTGGCGGTTTTTCGTTTCGACGGCCGGTTGTGCCTCTACGTGCCGGAACGCGGCACCTTGGTGCTGCCGCAGGTGGCCGCCGGTCTGGACGACGATGCGCTCATCCGCGCGCGGTTGGGCGCGTGCTTCGGGCGTGAGTCCGCCGTCCAGCTCGTCGCACCGCAATCGGCAGAGGTCCCTGCGGCCGGACGGACGAAGGGAAAATCGAACCAATCCGCGAATACGCCGTGAGCGAGCCGCGGCCGCGGCATCACTTGCGGCCGGCGCGGGCGGCGGCGATGGCTTCCTCGCCCAGCGGCTTGGCGTTCTTCACGCGCAGGCTGTGGGCGAATTCGCGCGCGAAGTCGTGGTGCAGGCGCCAGTTGATCGCGGCGGTGGCGGCCATGGCGATCAGGGCACCGCAGGAGGCGAGAGCCATGTCCTTGTGCGCATCCCAGATGTCGCCCTGTGTGCCGAGGTAGGCCTGACCCAGTTCGCCGCCGATGCCGACCGCGGCGGCCCACTCGATGAGCTCGTAGAGCAGCGATGTGGACATCACGACATCGAGGGGCAGGAAGTAGCCCCAGAAGCCCTTGGCGTCGGCGATGCGCAGGATGACCTCGCGGATCGGGTAGGCGAGGAGCA
>JAHFTC010000037.1:0-16511 GCA_023269585.1 Opitutaceae bacterium | reverse complement strand
CCGAAGAGGGCGCGGGTCCAGTCGTTGTAGGGAACTTCCGAGTATGTCCAATGCGCGCCGATCTCGTGCAGGACGAGGAAGACGAAGAGCAGCGTGTAGCTGACGCGCGAGAGCGGGAAACGCCGATACGTGGCGGCGAAGAAGACCAGCGCGCCCAGCACGAGGACGTTCTCCAGCCACCAGTCGTGCGGGTAGTGCGCACCGACGCCGGAGGCGACGACGACCGCTCCGAGCAGGGCGGCGAGGATGAGGACGTAGCGACCGGGATGGATGGAGCGCAGCATGGCGCGAGTCCAGACGGTGGAGGCGCGGCCGACAAGCCCGGGGTTGGCGCGCTCGATGGCAACGCTGCCGCGATCAGCCTAAAAACGGCAGGACGGACAGGTCACAGAGGCAGAGGAGAGTCGGAAGGAGATCACAGAGGGAAACGTGGGTAAGCGAAATCGGGTCGAGCCTACTCACCCAAGTAGTGAGCCCCATTTGGCATCCAGTTCTTCTCCGATCTCTCTGTGCCCTCTGTGTCCACCCGCTTCGTTACGGCTCAGTCGAGGTCGTCGACCACCAGCAGCCCGGGGATGGACTGGAAGTGACGGTCGAAGGTCAGCACCGCGGCGTCGTTCTCGAGGGCCGAAGTGGCGATGGCGAGGTCGGGCAGCCCGATCACGTGGCCCGCGCGATCGAGCTGCCAGGCGAGTTTCGCGGCGCGTTGCCAGCTGCCCGCGGAGAGGTTGAGGAAGACCATCGTCGAGAAGCCTTCCTCAAAATGCGCGCGGAGGGCGGGATCGGCGCGGCCGCGAATCACCTCCGCCCAGATGATGCCGTTGATCGCGAACTCGAAGTCATCCGCGTGCGAGGCCAGTTCCTCGAACGGGTTCCGGTGCAGGCCGACCAACCGAATCCAGTAGCTGCTATCAACGAGAACCAGGTTGCTCATGGCCGGTGCGATAGGGGGCCTGGTCCTCGGCGACTTTCAGCTCGCGGGCCTGCTTGGCGGCGCGGCGCGCGTCGTTCTTGGCGATGAACCGTTGCACGGCCGCCTCGTCGATATCCATCGAAGCGCCATGGATCTCCATGAGCGACCGGCCCATCTCATCGAGTTGCTCCGGAGTGGCATCGAGCCCTTTCTGGAAGAACTTCTTCTGCTTGTGGCGGCGCGCCATCTCGGTGAGCGCCATCTCCACCGCCTGGGTCTTGGTCTTGGCCCCGGTGAGCTCCATCACCTGGGCGAGGACATCCTCGTCGATGTGCATGGTCATTTTCATGGCGCCGGTGAGTATGGCGCGGCTGCCATACCGGTCAAGCGGCAGTATGGCACATGTGCCATACTTATTTGTAAGCACCTAGAAACCAGTGAAACAGGATAGAATTGGCGCTGGCTCAGCTGGCGACGCGATCCAAGAAACTCGGCATTGCCTGCGCCGCGGCCGCGCTCCACGTTTGGCCGCTTCATGGCGCTGTTCACGCTTCTCGATCTCTCGCATGCCTTCGGCGGCCCGCCGGTGCTCGACCACGTCAACTTCCAAGTCGATGCCGGCGAACGCGTCTGCCTGATCGGGCGCAACGGCATGGGCAAGTCCACCCTCATGCGCATCATCGCCGGCGAGATGCAGTCCGATAGCGGCTCGATCTCGCGTCAGCCCGGCGCGCATTTCGCCCGGCTCAACCAGGAAGTCCCCACGGACATCGCCGGCTGTGTGCACGACATTGTCGCCTCCGGTTTACGCGCGGAAGGTGCCGGCGGCCCGCACGAGGAGGACTGGCAACGCGAGCTGCGTCTCGAACAGCTCCTCGAGCGCATGCAACTCCCGGCGCTCGCCGAATTCTCCGCGCTCTCCGGCGGCTTGAAACGCCGCGTGCTCATCGCCCGCGCGCTCGCCGGCCAGCCCGACCTGCTGCTGCTCGACGAGCCCACCAATCACCTCGATCTCGCCAGCGTGCTCTGGCTGGAGGAGTTCCTGCTCGCCGAGAAGATCGGGCTCTTCTTCGTCACCCACGACCGTGCGTTCCTGCGCCGGCTGGCCACGCGCATCGTCGAGCTCGACCGCGGCGTGATCACGAACTGGGATTGTGACTACGCGAAGTTTCTCGTCCGCCGCGAGGAGCGGTTCGAGGCCGAGGAGCGCCAGCGCGCCGCCTTCGACAAGAAGCTCGCACAGGAGGAAGTCTGGATCCGCCAGGGCCTGCGCGCGCAGCGTAAACGCTCCGGCGCGCGCATCGAGGCGTTGCAGGCCATGCGCGCCGAGCGCCGCGACCGTCGCGACCGCTTGGGCAACGTGAACCTCCGTCTTTCCGAGGCCGGCCGCACCGGCGTGAAGGTGATCGAGACGGAGAAACTCGCGTTCTCGTACCCCGATGGCCGTCCGCTCGTGCGCGACCTCACAACCACGATTCTCCGCGGCGACAAGATCGGCCTCATCGGCCCCAACGGCGCCGGCAAGACCACGCTCATCAAGCTCCTCCTCGGCCAGCTCGCGCCCACTGCCGGCACGCTCAAGCACGGCACCAATCTCGAGATCGTCTACTACGACCAGCTCCGCGCGCAGATCGACGACAGCCGCAGCGTGGCCGACAACATCGCCGACGGCAACGAGAGCGTCCTGATCGATGGCCGGCAACGCCACGTCATCACGTACCTGCAGGACTTTCTCTTCACGCCCGACCGCGCCCGCACTCCGGCCCGCGTGCTCTCCGGCGGCGAGCGCAACCGCCTGTTGCTCGCGCGTCTCTTCACGAAGCCCGCCAACGTGCTCGTGCTCGACGAGCCCACCAACGACCTCGACGCCGAGACGCTCGACCTGCTCGAGGATCTGCTCGTCGAATACCAGGGCACGCTCCTGCTCGTGAGCCATGATCGCGAGTTTCTCGACAACGTCGTCACCAGCTCGCTCGTGTTCGAGGGCGACGGCCGGATCGGGGAATACATCGGCGGCTACAGCGAGTGGGTCGCGCAAGGTGGCGGCGTGAAGCCGCCGGCCGTGACCGTGAAGGTGGTCACGCCGCCCCCGCCGCGGCCGAAGCCCGCCGGGAAGCCGCGCAAGATCACCCAGAAGGAACTGCGCGAACTTGAAGCGTTGCCCAAGCGGATCGAGGAGTTGGAGACGGAGCAGGTCGAGCTCACCACGAAGCTCGCCGACCCCGGTTTCTACGCCCGCGAAGCCGGCGCCGCGGCCGTCGTGAAACAGCGCCTCGAGACCATCGAGCAAGAGATCGGGACCAGCTTCGCCCGCTGGGAGGAGCTGGAGTCGCTCCGCAACGCGTCGGGCTGAGCTCTTGAGCTTCGCCTGAGCGCTCGACGTTTGCGGGTGGTCCCGTTTGTCCCCAAGCGGGGCGAAGACTTGTTCCGCTCTCGACGTCGGTAGCGGCGCCTCGCTCTGCTGCTCCGATGGTGGGGCGGGCTTTACGCCCGCCATCCGCGGCTCCCACTCCTGATCGCCTCCGGGCTGGTGACCGCGGCGCCCGCTGATCGCGGGCGAGTGGAGCGTCGAACAACTGGGTGTGAGCGGGCGGGCTGTAGCCGGGGGTGGCGAACCCGCCAGGGTGGGCGTCAGCGGTTCTGCCGGCCTCGACGCGGCCGGCTACAGGTTGGGTTGTGCTGCCTTGATCGCGTTAGGCTCGCGCGGCCTGCGGCTTCGCGGCGAGCGACCAGCGGACGGCGGCGGCGCTGGCGAGGCCCATCACGGCGGCGAACCACCAGAGCACGGTCGGACTCCAGCCGTAGAGAAAGCTGCCGAGCGACGGACCGACGATCGAGGCGAGCGACCACATCAGCGAGGCGGCGGCCATGTAGCGGCCGCGCAGGTGGTTCGGCGCCATGTTGGCCAGCACGGCGCTTTGCGTGGGCGCGCTGATCATCTCGCCGCAGGTCCACACGACGACCGTGATGGCGAGCGTGGCGAAATGATGGGCGAGCCCGGTGAGCGCGTAGCCGACGCCGAGCAGCGTGTAGCCGAGCATCAGGACGTTCACCGGCGCGAACCGGCGCGTGAGCCCGGTGAGCGTGAGTTCGCAGGTGACGATCAGGATGCCGTTCACCCCGAGCAGCAGACCGAAGTCGCGCGGCGAGAACCCGAGGTCGGCGGTGTAGAGCGCGAAACTCGACGAGCCCTGCATGAAGATGAACGTCATCGGGAAGATCGACGCCAGGAAGAGCAGCAGTCTCCGGTCCGCCAGCACGGCGGACCAGGAGCCTTCGTCCGCGCTTCCGGCGACGGCGGCGGGGCGCAGACGCGCGGGCAGTCCCCGCCACGCCAGCACGCCGTAGATTATGTCGGCGACGGCGTTGCCGACGAAGATCCAGTGGAAGGAAAGGTGCGCGAGGATGCCGCCGACGGCCGGCCCGAGGGCGAACCCCGCGTTGATCGCGAGCCGGTTGAGCGCGAAGGCGGTGAGGCGGTGCTCCGGCGGCGAAAGTTCGGCGATGAGCGCGCTGGAGGCGGGGCGGAAGAGCTCGGACGCGAACCCTTGGAAGAGCACCATCGCGAGAATGGCGTGGTAGTTGGTGAGCAGTCCGAGCACGAGCATGCCCGCGGCGGAGCTGAACATCGAAACGGCGATCACGAAGCGGTGCCCGTGGCGATCGGTCCACACGCCGCCGAGCAGCGAGGAGCCCAGCCGGCCGAGCCCGTACGCGCCCAACACGATGCCGATGCGCTCGGCGGAGAAACCGAGGTGGGCGAGGTGGAGGGCCAGTAGCGGGACGACGAAGCTGCCGAACCGGTTCACGAAATTGCCGGCCGCCAGCACCCACATGGCGCGGGGAAACGAACGAAGGGCTTGGCGGGTGGCTTGGTCCACGGATCAAGCAACGGCCCGCCACGCCGCGGTTTCAATCGGGAAGGGTGGGGCCGGTGGACGGTGGGCGGTGGGCGGTGGACGGTGGCCGGTGGACGGTCGACAGTGGACGGTGGACAGTGGACGGTGGGCGGTTGTCGGTGGCCGGTGACCTGTGGGCGGTCGACGGCCGAGGCGGCGGAGCCGTTGGCCCGGGGGCTGCTTAGGGAGGGGCGAACCTTCTCACCATGAAACGCCCGCTGGATAGCCGGCAGTTGCTGGCCTTTGTGACCGTTGTGCACCGGCAGAGCTTCACGCTCGCGGCGCAGGAATTGCACCTCACGCAGAGTGCGATCAGCCACTCGATGCGTGCACTGGAGACCGATCTCGGGTGCCGTCTGCTTGAGCGCAACGGCCGGCGGATGGAACTGACGGAGCAGGGTGAACGCGTGCTGCTCAAGGCGGAGTCGATCCTGCGCGAAATGGAGCAGGCGCGCGCGGAATTGGACACCTTGGTGCCCATCGCCGGCGTCGAGTCGGCGGCTTGAGCCGTCGCGGGGAGGGAGCCAAGAGTCGCGCGTCGGGTGACGGGCGCAATCCGCCCATGATCGAACTCGCGGCACGCGCGTGCCGCGACCCCGTTCGGATTCTCAGGCCCTCGACATTAGTCCCTCGACCCTCGACTGAACCGTCACCCCTCAGGGCGTGGCCGGAGCGGGCGGAGTCGGGGCGGGCGTCGGTTCGGGCGCGGGTTCCTCGGCCGGCGGGCGCGTCTCGCGGCGCAGGGTGCGGCGGACGTCGAAGGTGCTCACGTAGAGCATCATCGAGAGCAGCAGCACGAAGAAGCCGAACTGGAGTTTGGCGATCCACTCCACCGGAAGGTTGCGGCCGCGGAGTTTGCCGATCGTGGCGAAGAGGATGTGCCCGCCGTCGAGCACGGGAATCGGCAGGAGGTTGAGCACGGCCAGACCGACATTGACCGCGATGGCGAACAACAGGAGGTAGCGCGGACCGGCCTGGGCGGCTTGGCGGAAGGTGTCGACCATGCCGATCACGCTGCTCATGTGCGAGAGGCGGATGTCGCTGAAGGGATTGATGAGGCGGCTGATCGTCTGGAAGGTCTGGCCGATGAAACCGCCGATCTGCGTGAACGGGTCGGTATGCACGATCTGGAGGTCGGTGGTGAAGGCCAGGCCGAGCTTCGTGCCCATGCCGTTGGCCGAACCGGTCGGCAGCGCGAGGTCGACGGGCGCGCCGGCCCGGAGCACGCGGATGGCGAGGGCCCGGCCGGCGTTGGCGCGGAGGGCCTCGTCGAGGGTGACGAAACTGTGGATGCGTGCGCCGTCGATCGTGTCGATCCGGTCGCCCGCCGCGAAACCCGCCCGCGCGGCCGGAGACTCGGCGACGACCGAGTGCACCTTGGCCTCGACGTAGGGCGAGATGCCGATGCGCCGGAGTTTCTCTTCGGTGGCGAGCTGGGGTTTGAGGGTGAGGGTGACTTCACGCCCGGCGCGCTCGACGACGAAGGCGGCGGTGCGTTCGCCCGCGGTCTTGCCGGCGCCGAAGATGATCGAGGCCTGCACGTCCTGCCACTCGGTGGTGGTGCGACCGTCGATGGAGCGGATGGTGTCGCCGACCTGCAGGCCGGCCTGGGCGGCCGGGCTCGGGATCTCGCGGCCGTCGGAGAGTTTGAGCGTGGGGCTCACGTAGCCGATGCGGGTCGTGAGCATCTCGGCGCTGCGTTCCTCGCCGACGTACCAGAGGACGGTCGAGAGCAGGAGGGCGAGGAGCAGATTGAAGACGGGGCCGGCGACCGAGGCGATGACCTTGTCGGCGTAGCCCATGGGCGGGCGCGGCGGGGTGTCGGGCGCGGCGTCGCCGCCCTCGATCTCGCCGAGGTCGGCCAGTTGCGGAATCTGCACGTACGCGCCGAGGGGAATCCAGCAGATGCACCACTCCACGCCGCGCCAATTCCAGGACACGATCGGCGGTCCGAGGCCGAAGATCGAGAACCGCGTCACATGCGCCCCCCGCCAGCGTGCTGCCAGAAAATGTCCGAGTTCGTGGATGAAGATGCAGACCGTGAGGCAGAGGATGCCGACCACGATGGCGAGCGGGCTGGAAAGCAGGGAGTCGGGCATGAAGGGGAAGCGGGACGTTTAGGCGCCGGCGAGCAGTTGCGTCGCCACGGCGCGGGCGTGCTGGTCGGTGGCGAGGACCTCGTCGAGCGTCGTGGGTTCCACGACCGGGATACGAGCGAGGGTTTCGCCGACCACGCGGGCGATGGCGAGGAAGGGGAGCTGGTGCGCGAGAAACGCGGCGACGGCGATCTCGTTGGCGGCGTTGAAAATCGCCGGGGCGGTGCCGCCGGCGCGCATGGCCTCGCGGGCGTGGCGCAGGCAGGGGTAGCGCGCGTCGTCGACGGGGCGGAAGTCGAGGGTGAGCAACTTCGCAAAATCGAGCGTGGGCTCCACGCCGGCGCAGCGCTCGGGGAAGAGCAGCGTGTGCTGGATCGCGAAGGTCATGCTCGGCGGCGTGAGCTGCGCGAGGATGGAGCCGTCGGTGAACTCCAGCAGGCCGTGCACGATGCTCTGCGGGTGCAACACTGCATCCACTTGTTCGGCACGCAGGCCGAAGAGCCACTGCGCCTCGATCATCTCGAGGCCCTTGTTGGCGAGCGTGGCGGAATCGACGGTGATCTTCGGGCCCATCGACCAATTGGGATGGCGCAGGGCGTCCTCCGGCGTGACGTGGGCCAGATCGGCGACGGGGCGGTCGCGGAAGGCGCCACCGGAGGCGGTGACGATGACCCGGCGGATGGCGCGCGGCGGCTCGGCGCCGAGGCACTGGAAAAGGGCGTTGTGCTCGCTGTCGACGGGGAGCAGGCGCACGCCGCGCTCGCGGGCGGCGGCCATGACGAACTTGCCCGCCATCACGAGGATTTCCTTCGAGGCCAGCGCGATGTCCTTGCCGGCGGCGATGGCGGCGAGCGTGGGTTGCAGCGCGGTGGTGCCGACGACGGCGACGAGCACGAGATCCGCCTCGGGCAGCGTGGCCAGCGTGGTGAGCGCCTCGGGTCCGGTGTGGAGCGTGGTGCCGGCGGGGAAAGAGACGTCGCGGTGCGCGGCCGCGGCGGCGGCGGGGCAGGTGAGGGCGACGTGTTTGACGCCGAAACGCCGGGCGATGGCCGCGAGTTTCGCGGTGCTGGCGCGGGCGCCGAGGCCGACGAGCTCGAGGCGGTCGGAATGCGCGGCGACGACGCGCAGGGCGTTCTCGCCGATGGAGCCGGTGGCGCCGAGGAGGACGATGCGTTTGCGGGCCGCCATGGTTGCGTGCGCGCCGATCAGAGGCGCAGCAGGTACGCGAACAGGATGTAGGCCGCCGGGGCGGTGAGGATCACGCTGTCGGTGAGGTCGAACGCGCCGCCGATGCCGGGCACGCTGGTGCCGGAGTCCTTGATGTCCGCGCGGCGCTTGATGATCGACTCCACGAGGTCGGAGACGACGGCGATGAGCGCGATCGGGATGGCGGCGAGCGCGCTCCACAGCAGGGTGAAGTTTTCCGGATACAGGCCGCGGGGCTGGAAGAAATAGACGAGGGTGGTGCCGACGGCGGAGGCGATGATCACGCCGCCCACGAGGCCTTCCCAACTCTTCTTCGGGCTGATGGTGGGGGACATCTTGTGGCGGCCGAGGGCGGTGCCGACGACGAGGGCGCCGGCGTCGCAGAACTTGGCGACCGCGATCAACCAGATCACGAGCATCAGGCCCTGGTTGGGGTTGGTGGCGTCGCGCAGGAAGAAGATCTCGATGACGAAGTGGAACATGAACGGCACGTAGGCGATGCCGAAGAGCGTGGCGGCGAGGGTGTCGAAGCGTTTGCCCGGATCGCGCATCGCGAGCAGCCGTACGCAGCACAGCACGACGGCCAACGCCATGAGGGAGGCGGTCATGCCCGGGCCGGTGATGAAGTACTCGGGCGCAAGCGTGCGGACTCCGTACGGCACGAGCAGCATCGCGGTGCCGATCAACAGACCGAAGCGGTGGAACGGCCGGTGGCCCATGCGCGTGAGCATGCCGTAGAGCTCGTGCTGGGTGAGCACGGCGAGCACCGTCGTGAAGAGCACGGCGGCCGGGCGACCGAAGAACCAGAGAAGGCCGATCAACGCGGCCCAGAGAACGAGGGTGGAGATGGTGCGCTTGAGCACGGGCGGAAAGGGGTGGCGGCGGTCAGGCGGGCGGCTGGAGCTGTTCGCTGGTGGCGCCGAAGCGGCGTTCGCGACCGGCGAACTCGGCGAGGGCGGCGCGGAACTGCTCGCCGCAGAAATCGGGCCAGAGCGTGGGCGTGAAGAGCAACTCCGCGTAGGCGGCCTGCAGCAGGAGGAAGTTGCTGATGCGCGACTCGCCCGAGGTGCGGATGACCAGATCGGGATCGGGGAGGCCGGCGGTGCAGAGGTGGCGCGCGAGTTTCTCGTACGAACACTGCGCCGGGTCCTCGCGGCCGGCGGCGACCTCGCGGGCGTAGGCGGCCGCGGCATCGACCACCTCGGTGCGCGAGCCGTAGTTGAGCGCGAGGATGAGATGCCACTCGGTGAACTGGGCCGTGGCCTGCAGCGCGCGGTCGAGTTCGGTGCGGACCGCATCGGGCAACTCGTGCGTGCGGCCGATGGTGTGGAGGCGGATCTTTTTATCGACGAGCTCCTTGGTTTCGCTGCGCAGGAAACGTTGGAGCAGGAGCATCAACGCGTTCACCTCGGCGGCGGGGCGCTTCCAATTCTCCGCGGAGAAGGCGTAGAGCGTGAGGTAACGCACGCCGGTGCCCTTCGCCGCCTCGATGATCGTGCGCACGGTCTCGACGCCGCGGCGGTGCCCCTCGATACGCGGCAGGCCGCGTTGCTTGGCCCAACGGCCGTTGCCATCCATGATGATGGCGACGTGGGTGGGAGGCGGAGCGACAGCGGGTTTCACGCGGTGGAAAACAGGGGCGGGATTGTGCGAAGCGGGCGGAGAGGCGGTCAACCACCGACTACGCCGGCAACGCGGCGGGAAGGGCGGAGGCGTTGTCATCTGGTGGAGCGGGAACTGCGCAGCGGACCAGGGGCTGCTTCCCACCGTGGGGCGGGCGTGCGGCCGACGAGAGTCGGGGTCGAGTGACGAACCGTCGTCGGCACAACTCGAGGCGCTCGGCCGTACCGGTCGCTCCTTGGTGATCTGGCTCTCGTCGCGCGTCTCCCGCCGCTCGACTGCCCCGTCACGCTCAGGCGGGCGGCAGTTCGATTTCGTGGACACGCCAGAGGTACCACGCGGCGACGGAGCGGTACGGCGCCCAACGGCGGGCCTGTTTCTCGAGCTCGGCAGGCGTGGGTTGGCGGCGTTTGCGGTGGAGCTTCCGGAATCCCTCGCGCACGCCGAAGTCGCCGGTCGGCAGCACATCGGGCCGGCCGAGATCGAACATCAGCAACATGTGCACAGTCCACGGCCCGATGCCGCGCACGGCGGTGAGGCGCTCGACGAGTGCGGCGTCGGACAGTTTCCGCGCCGCGGCGGGCGTGGGCACGGTGCCGTCGATGGTCTTGGCGGCGAGATCGCGGAGGGCGGCGAGTTTGTTGCGCGAGAGGCCGGCGGCGCGCAGGGGTTCATCAGACAGCGCGAGCAGCGCTTCGGGCGTGGGGCGGTTTTTGGGAAACAACGCTTCGACACGGGCGAGGATCGAGGCGGCGGCCTTGCCGTTGAGCTGCTGGTAGACGATGGCGCGCAGGAGCACTTCGAACAGGCTGCCGAGGCGGCGCGGGGCGAGGTCGCACCGTGGTGCCCGCTCGATCACGACGGCGAGTCTCGGGTCGGCGGCGCGCAAATGCGCGAGGGCGGCGGTGTGGTCGAAGAGCGGGCGCATCGGAGCGGAGGCGAGGGGCGTAGGTCGGTCCTTCAGGACGACCCGGCGGGTGATGGACGACTTTGTGTCTGGTGTGGGTGCGGAGCCGGGCGGGTCGTGCTGAAGCAGCGACCTACGGGCGCCCGCGTCGGAGCGCCTCGATGAGGTGGCTGTGCTTGGCCGCGCCCTCGGCCTCGAGCCGTTCGAAACGCGGGTGCGCGAAGATCGGCGACAGCACCGGCGGCCCGCCCTGGGCGTCGCTCGCGTCCTTCGCGGCGCCGGCGAGCGCGGCGGTGAACTGGTCGAGCGCTTCCGTGCGCCGCAGCAGCGTGCGCGGGTCCCGGCCGGGCCAGTACTCGCCCTCGTCGCTGATCGTCACGGTCGCGCCGGCCTTCCGCCAGAGCAGGATCAGGTCGATCACCGCGGCATGGCAGCGCAGCAGATGCTCGGCGCCGCCGCGGCTGGCGTACTGTGTCTTGCAGAAGGCGCCGAACGTCCACGCACAGCCGAAACCGGTGCGACGGCGGTGCGCGCCGTCGGCGACGAAGGCGGGATAGCGGCCGAGGCCGAACGTCGCCGGTTCGCAACCGTCACCGATGTCGACATCGAAACACCAACCGTCTTCCGGCTCGACCCCGAGCAGGCGGGTTTCGCCCTGCCGGTCGCGGACGACTGCATATCGGTCGGCATGCAGGAACGCTTCCGCCAGCGGGATCACCGGACCGACTTCGCCCAGTCCGCGCCGCGCCGCGAAACGCACCGCGGCACCGTGCAGTCGCCGCACGGTGCGCTCGGCCACCGCGGCCGAGCGGGTGGCGAGGCGGAGCGAGTAGTGGATGGTGACACCCATGGCGAAGCGGTGGACGGTTGTCGGTGGACGGTGGACGGTGGACGGTGGACGGTGGACGGTAGACGGTAGACGGTGGGTAGAATGGGGGGCTTGCCCGGCCGAGCCAACCAGATTGGCCGGGCTGGTGCGAACCGGAGTTTCGCACTTGCGTGCGGTTCCGATCACCACGGGTGAGCGGCGCCGCGGGCGGAGGGCGGGATGTCGGGCGTAAAGCCCGAACCACCGGGCAGAGCAACGCTGAAGGACGAAACGCTCACGCGTTCCGCTACGGGTCACTCAGCGGTAGGTGCGGGTCCGCTTCCAGGCTTCGCGGTCGGTGAAGGTGGGCACGGGCGGGGTCTTCAGCACGTGATCCTTGGCGGTGAGCTGGACGACGATGAGGCGGCGCGTGGCGGGGGTGACGAGTTCCGTGATGATCTGGCCGACACGCTCGGGCGTGAGGGCGTCGAGTGATTCGCGGATCTTCGAATCGCGGTCCCAGTCGCGATTATAGGTGTACGTGAGATCCCAGAATTGCTCCGCGGTTTTGGCGAGATCAACGGATTTGCCCTCGAACGAACTGCGCGCGCCGGCCCGGAAGGTCTCGAACTGCTCGGGCGTCACCGCTGCCCAACGGCGCGGCAAGTCACTGAAATACGCTTCGACTCGGTCGCGGAGGACGTCGCTGGCGTGCTCCGCCGACTGGACATCGCCGACGAGGCCGAGGAAACGCGGCTCGCCGGCCACGCCGGTTGCGACCCGGTAGCCGAGCTGTTGGCGTGTGCGGAGGTCGGCGTAGAAGTCGCCTTCGATATAACATCCGACGAGCGCTAGGGCGGCCCGGAGCTCGTGAGTATCCGCGCCGGCGAGGTATGTGATCCGTACTGCAGAGTTGGTGCCGGGCACGGTGGTGGCGTCGACCACGGTCGCGCCCGCCGGCAGCTGAAGGAACCTGGAGCGGACGACCTTCTTCGGTGAAGCCGGGCGCGCGCGGAGTTGATCGCGGAGGAGTCGGGCGAGCCGCGCGGCCTCGTCGGGGTAGACGTTGCCGCAGGCGATGGCTTCGATGTGACACCGGCCGAAGAGCGTGTGCGGAGCGGCGAGGACCTCCTCGCGCGTGGTGCGACGTGCCGGCGCGGCGAGATCCACGATCGAGATACTCGGGGAGTTCACCAGTCCGGCCAAACGCATCTGCGCCAGATCAAGCGCTTCGGCCCGGATGGCATCTTGTGCGAGATTCACCAGGTGCTCTCGCGTCTGGCGGAAGGCGACGTCCGTCACGTCGGGCTGGGCCATGCGGGCGAACAACCGTTCGAGGAATCGCTCGGTGCCGCCGCTGAAACCGGAGACGGAGACAACCAAGCCGTCGGCGGTTGCTTGGCAGTCGAGCGTGATACCAGCGGCGAGCGCCTGGTCGGCGGCAGTGAAACCGATCTCGATAGAGCCTTGGTAGAGCACGAGTCGGCAGAGTTGCTGCGAGTTGAGGGTGCCCGTGCCGGGATGGATGACGAAGCGGTAGGCCACGAGCGGGCGGCGTTGCTTGCCGTCCCCGACGTGGTAAAGGGTGAGGCCAGGTTCGTCGATGATGCGTATCGGGCGTTGGCCCAAGAGGTGGACGGTATCGTCGATGAACGGATTCGGTTCGGGCGGGAGGCTCGCGGCGATGTCGGCCGCCGTTGGGGTGATCGGCTGGAGCGCCTCGCCGGTGAGTTCGGCGTAGCTGTAGTCGAACCCGTAGTAGCGCTCCTTCCGGTCAGCCGGGACGCCCGGCGCGACGAGGTAGACCAGCACGTTGTCCGGCCGGAGCGCAGCGAGCACCTGCTGGCAGGTTTCGTCGTCGGGTTCATGCCAGATGCGGGACGCCCACTCTGCGAGTTCGAGGGGGTGGTGGAGCGCGGCGGTGGCGAGCGTAGCGAGGCGCTTGGCTGCATCTGCCCCGGGCATGAAGGCCTCCTTCTTCGTAGTGAGGAAAAGCTGTTCCTTGAAGTATGAGGACGGAAGCGGCGAGGCACGGAGGCGCTCGCAGCGGGCGAAGACCAACTGCAACACGCGCTCCGGGCGGGCGCGCCCGGCAGCGGTGAGCGGGATCGAGAGGCAGAGCGAGCTGTGGTCCGCCGACTGGTGCTCGACCGCGGCGCCGCACCCGAGCGCGAGGCCTTCGGCGCGCAGGCGTTCGAGAAGACTGCCGGGACCTGGGGCGGTGAACAGGGCGGCGACCAACTCGGCGGGCTTGGAATCGACGTATTGCCGGGTGGCGCCGATCGGGAACTCGAGGAAGAGCCTCGATTGTTCGCCGCTGGAGACGATCTGCGCGAAACGACAGGCCGCCTTGGCCGACAGTGCGCTCGGGGCCGGAGGCCGCGCGGCCACCGGACGGCGGGGCACAGCGGAGAAGCCGGCGCGGGCCAATGCCTCAAGCCGGTCGAGGGGTTGGGGGCCATACAACGCCACCGCCATGTGATCTGCGCTGTAACGTGCCTGGTAGAAGGCGACGACCTCGTCGCGAGTGGTGCCGGCCAGCGTGGCGCGATTGCCGATCGGAAAGCGAGACGCCGGTGACGCCGGATCGTAGAGTTCCAGCGACACGAAATGGCGACGGGCGCCATCGTCGTCGCGGTGGCGTTCGAACTCGTTCTCGATCGCGGTGAGCTCGCGCTCTGCGGTGGAGAGATCGAACCGCGGCGCGATGAAGAACTGAGCCATCTGGTCGAGCGGCTCATCGAATGCGCCGTGGGGGACCGTGAACCTGTAGACAGTGCAATCGCTCCGCGTCTCGCCGTTGTTGGATCCTCCGCTGGCTTTGACCGTGCGCTCGAATCCGCTCTCCTCGGGATACTTCTCGGAGCCGAGGAACAGCAGGTGTTCGACATAGTGCGCGAGGCCCGGCCGCGTGGGCGGATCGTCGTAATATCCGGCGTCGACGGCGACAGCGGCGGAGGCGACGCTAATATCCGGGTCCGAACAGAGCAGGACGCGCAGGCCGTTTTCGAGCACGAGGTGGCGGTACTCGCTCCTGTCGTCGGGGGCTCGGAACGGCGCCGCGGGCGGCTTGATGTCGGCATCGCTCGCGCGGGCGAGCGTGCTGAGCACGAGAAAGCCGATAACCATCCACAGCTTGGCCATGGCGGCATGCTCGTCGCCGAGGGTTGGCGACGACAAGGCGGAAATGGCAGGGGTGAAACCGCCGAGGGCGGAGGGCGGAAGGTCGGGCGTGACGGCCGCCCCACCGGTGGTAGAGGGGCGGAGGGACGAAACGCTCACGCGTTCCGCTACGGGCGGCTCAGCGGTAGGTGCGGGTCCGCTTCCAGGCTTCGCGGTCGGTGAAGGTGGGCACGGGTGCCTCCTTCAGCTGGTGGTCCTTGCCGGTGAGCTGGACGACGATGAGGCGGCGCGTGGCGGGCGCGGTCAGCTCGGCGATGATCTGGCCGACACGCTCGGGCGTGAGGGCGTCGAGCGCGGCGAGGGTGGCGGGCGTCTGGTCCCAGTCGCCGCCGAAGTCATACGCGAGCTTGAAGAGGGTGTCGGAGCGCTCGGCGGCGTTGTTGGGCTTGATCGTGAGCTGGGCACGCAGGCCTTCGCGCAGCGTGGCGAACTGCTCGGGGGTGACGGCGGCCCAGCGGCGGCCGAGGTCGGCAAAGTAGGCCTCGATGCGGCGGCGGAGCTCGTCGCTCGGATACTCGGAGGATTGCACGACGCCGAGGGTGGCCAGCGCGCGGGTGTCGGTGGCGGAGCGGGCGCTGACGATGTAACCAAGTTGCTGGTGCGTGCGGAGGTCGGCGTAGAAGTCGTCGCCGATGAAGTTGCCGATCAGGCCGGCGGCGGCGCGCAGCTCGGGCGTGTCGGCCGGGTAACGGTAGTGGAGGGCGGTGAAGGAGTTCTGGCCCGAGAGGGTTTCGGCCGTGACGACGGTCTCGCCGGCGGCGAGCTGGAGGTAGCGCGGGCGGACGATCTTCTCTGCGGCGGCGGGGGCGGTGTGGAGGCGGGAGCGGAGCAGACGGGCGACGCGGGCGGCTTCGGCGGGGTCGACATTGCCGCAGGCGAAGGCGTCGATCTGCCCGGTCGAGAAAAGGTCCGGAAGCGTGGCGAGCACCTCTTCGCGGGTGACCGTGCGGGCGGCGGCGAGCAAGTCGGAGGGCAGGAAGGCGGGGATCGTGAGCAAGGCGCGCAGGTGGGCGCGGCCGGCCTGGTAGGCCTCGGCGCGTGGGAAGCTGGCGAGTTCGTTGACGACTTGGGCGCGAACGGCGGCGAAAGTGCGTTCGTCGAGGGCGAGCGCGGCGGTGCGCTCGATGAGTTGTGCGAAGAAGCGCTCGGTGGAGGCGCTGTAACCGCTGGCGGAGACGTAGAGGCCGGTGTTGGCGACGATCTCGTACTGGATGCCGGCGGCGGTGGCGTCGGCTTCGAGGTCCTGGAGCGCGAGCTGGAGCGCGGTCTCGAACAGCGCGAGGCGGACGGTTGTCTTCGCGTCGAGCGAGGTGGTGCCCGGGCGGAGGTAGAAACGGTAGGCGACCTGCGGGCGGGCGAGGTCGGCCTCTTGGGAGTAGGTCAGGGTGAGCCCGGGCTCGTCGATGAGGCGCACGGGGCGGGTGGCGAGCACGGCGGTGTCGGCGGCGGCGAAGGGGTTGGCGGCGGGGAGCGCAAACCCGGCGGCCTCGGGGGGAGTCTGCGCGAGGGCGGCGAAGGCGGCGCCGGTCTGCTCGGTGTAGCGGTACTTGAAACCGTAGTACTTCTCTTCGCGGTCGCCGGTGAGGTCGGGCGCGAGGAGGGTGACGAGGGTGTTGTCGGGCTGGAGGGTGTCGAGGAGGCGGCGGTAGGCGGCCTCGTCGGGGGTGAGCCAGAGGTAGGGGACGCGTTCGGCGAGCTCGAGGGGGTAGTGAAGGGCGGCCTTGGCGAGGCCGGCGGCGAGTTCTCCGCCCTCGCCGCGGTCGACGAAGGCCTCGTCGCGGCGGGCGAAGGCGGCGTGCTCGTTGACGGTGTTGAGCGGGTACGGCGCGGTCTGGAGCAGGCGCGTGTAGGCGAAGAAGAGCTGGAGCACGCGGTCGGT
>JAHFTC010000144.1 GCA_023269585.1 Opitutaceae bacterium | reverse complement strand
CCCGGGCCAGCGCCCGGCGCAGGTCGCGCGCCGCACGGGCGGGGGCCGGCGCGGCGGCCAGCGTCGCCTCGAGGCGGCGGGCGACCGAGCGGGCGGTGTCCGAAAGTTGGGTCTGGGAGGAGGCGAACATGGCCTGGTTGAAGTCCGTGCGGTAATCGCCGGGACGGAAATCGAGCACCGCGATTCCCGCCGCAGCAGCCTCCGGCATCAAGCTTTCCGTGAAGGCCGCGAGGCCCGCCTTGGCGACGTTGTAGCCGGCCATGTACGGGATGGGGAACTCCACCGCCATCGACGTCACGTTGACGATGGCCCCGCGCCGCCGCCCTGCCATCGCCGCAAAGGCCGCCCGGTCCAGCGCCAGCGACACGCCGAGCAGCGCATCGACCTGCCGCCGCCAGACCGCGAGCGGCTGGTCGAGCACGCCGCCGAAGACCCCGTAGCCCGCGTTGTGCACGAGCAGGTCGAGCCCACCGCTCTCGCGTTCGACCCGCGCCAGCAACGCCTCGGCCGCCGGGTCGCCGTCGCCCAAATCGAAGGACACGGCGTGGAACCGCTCGCGGGCCGGCAGCCTCTCCGGCCGGCGCGAGGTGCCCCAGACGGTCACACCCTCGGCCAGCAGCATCTCCGCAAACGCCCGGCCGAGACCCGCCCCGGCGCCGGTGACCAGCGCGGTGCGATAGCGGGAGACGAACGGGGCAGACGACATCGGACGGGCGCGCAGCGGGGTTCAGGCGCCCACGGCGCGCAGGACCAGCGAGACGTTGGCGCCGCCGAAACCGCTGGCGTTGTTGAGCACCACCCGCGGGGCGGACGGCAACGTCTGCCGTGGCAGGTTCAAGTCCGCAAATTTCGGATCCACGTTCTGCAGGCCACCGCAGCCGGGGATGAACCCGCCGCGCAACGCGAGCGCGCACAGGCCGGTCTCGAGCGCGGTCGCCATCGAGAGCCCGTGGCCGGTGAGCGCCTTGGTGCTGCTCACGGGCACGCGGCCGAGCTCCGCCCCGAACACCGTGCGGAGCGCCTTCACTTCCGAGGCGTCGCCGATCGTCGTGGAGGTCGCGTGGGCGTTGATGTAGTCGATTTGCGCGGTCGAGACACCGGCCGAGCGCAACGCGCGCCGCATCGCCGTCGCGAGACCCACACCTTCGGGATGCGAGATGGCGACGTTGTAGCCGTCGGAGGCCTGGCCCCAGCCGGCGAGCTCGGCATAGGGCGTGGCGCCGCGACGGGCCACGGACTCTTCGCTCTCGAGCACCACCACCGCCGCGCCACCCGCGCCGACAAAGCCGTCGCGCTCGGCGTCGAACGGGCGCGAGGCCAGCGCGGGGTCCTTCTGTGCGGAGAGCGCCCGCATCGTGGCGAAGGGCAGGATCGCCTCCGTGTTGCCGTCCTCGGCGCCGACGACAATCATGCGATCCTGGCGACCGGTGACGATATCGTCGTACGCGAAACCCAGCGCGTGGCCGGTGGAGGCGCAGGCCGAGGAGAAACCGCAGGAGTGGCCGCGGATCTTGAAGGCGGCGACGAGATTGAAATTCAACGTTCCAGAAATCGAGGACACCACGCTCACCGGCGAACAGCGCGAGACCCCGAGGTCGCGCATGCGTTGCACATAATGGGTGAGCATCATCGGCGAACCCGCGGAGGCGCAGTAGAGCCCGGTGAGCTCGCTCTGCAGGTCGGCCTCGCCGAGCCGCGCATCCTCGATCGCCTGCAGCATCGCGCAATGGGCGTAGAGCCCGTGCGGCGCCATGCTGCGCAGCAGTTCGCGGCGCAACGCGTAGCGCGCGGGATACGTCCAGTCCTCGGAGTCGACCGAGGCCACATCAAACTCCTTCACCGTTCCCATCACCTTGACCGGCACCTCCGGCTTCTGGAACGGCGGATAGAGTTCAAAGCCATGGCGCAGCGCGCGCAAACTGGCTTCGACCGCCGCCTGGTCGTTGCCGATGCTGCTGATGAAACCGAGACCGGTGATGAAGACTTTCCGCATGGGGGAATCGTGACAAACGCCGGCGCGGCCCAGTGCCATCCCCGGCGGACGCCCGCAGGCTCCGCCCCGCGCGCGGAGGAGGCAACTGGAAATCCGGAAGCACACGACAACGCCGCGGGGCGGATCCGAGACCCAAGGAACGGAGAGCAGAAGACGGAACGCGAAGAATGTGGAACTCACCCGCAAGGGACGGCCACGTCATGGCGACGGATCAAACCACCGGGTCTCCCCGGTCCCGAGACCGCCCGCCAAATTGGACCAAATACTCCCACGACCGTGAGAGTATTTGGCGCAGAAAACGCAAGAGACTGATAATCAACGCTAGAAATCCGCCAAATAAGTTCACGGTCGTGAAGTTATTTGGCGGAAGCCGGTAAGGGGAAGTTGGAGGTGGGGCTGGGCGGGCAGGCGCGAACGGGGCGGGCGCGGGGCGCCGACCGTTGCGCCATCCGCCTTCCCAACGCGCACGGCCACCGCGGGCGGTTGCGGTCCTCAGTGCGCCTCAGTGGTGCCCCTCCAGAAATCGATCCGCGGGGTCGCAGCCCCGGCCTTCAAGCCCGTGTCTGTTTTCCCGATTCCACCCTCCCCCTTCCGAACGCCGTGAGGCGGCCAACACCAGCATCGATCCGGGCGGGTTGAAACACCGCCCCACGCGCCGGTGGCCGGTGGACGGGAGTCGGTGGACGGCAAAGCCCGCCCTGCCATTGGAGGCACACTCCATTCCGTCTCGCCGTCCGCTCGTCGCTTCTCGCTGCTGCAGTGGGGGCTCCGCCTCCGTTCCTCTGCGTTCTGTGCGGTCAAAACTTTCCCGTTCCGATGCTCCCCGCCTTCTCCGTATTCTCCTCCGCCTCGGTGTTCTCTGTGGTCGGATCGGAGCCGTTTCGGACCCTCTGCCGGCATCAATGCGGAGAACGAAACGCTCACGCGTTCCGCTACAGGGAAGGCGGAAAACGAAACGCTCACGCGCTCCGCTACAGGGAAGGCGGAGAACGAAATGCTCACGCGTTCCGCGACGGAAGAGCGCAGTCGGGCGCTCGCCACTCGTCGCTCGACCGATGGTCTGCGCCTCAGCCGTAGAGGTGCTGGTTCACGGCGGTGAGGCCGTTGCGGGCGAGCTCGACGACGTGCGCGATGCGGTCGGCGCCGAGCTGGTTGGCCTGCGCGAAGGGATGCGCGGGCAATGCGGGCGCCGTCGCCGCGAGCACCTCGCCGAACTTCGCGCTCTCGCTGCCGGCGGGCAGCACCGCGGCGGCGAACTCCAGCGCCTCCGCCAGCCAGTTCGCCGCCGGGGCCTGCGCGGGCGCGCGCTGCCACTCGATCGCCTGCACGGTGCGGTCGGGAAATTGCCAGTGTTTCATGAGGATCGCGCCGGCCTGCTCCTGCGTGAAACCCACGGTGTCGAGCTCCCACTGCGCGACAGGGGCGGCGCCGTCCCAGAACAGGCCGCCGCCGAGGTCGTCGATGCTCTGGTTGATGGCCAGCCGGCCGATGTAGCGCAGGAGGCCCACGGTGTGCGCATCATCCGGCGACGCGGCGTCGGTCGCTTTGGCGAGCTCCTCGAGGAGCAGGCCCTGGAAGAGGCTCTCGGCCCAGAAATCCTCGGCGGCGATGCCGTAGCTGCCGAGGTTGCGGCCGGCGGCCAGGTGCGCGACGGCATGGTTGAGCATGCGGATGCTCTCGCGGAAACCGATGCGCTGGAGCGCGAGGTCGAGGGAGGAGATGCGTTCACCCGCGCCGTAGAACGCGCTGTTGGAGCCGCGGATGATGTCGGCGGCGAGCGCGGCGTCGGTGCGGATGAGGGCGACGATGTCGCCGATCTCCGCGTTGGGGTTGCGCAGGAGCGCGAGCGCCTTGCTCAGCACGCGCGGGGCGGGCGAAAACCGCTCGATCTTCAGGATCGCCGCGAGGAACTGTTCCTTGGTGGGCTTCTCGGGTGTGGCCATGACGGGAATACGGACGGTTGCGGAGGGGGTCAGCTCGCCATCGCGAGCGCGGCGCCGGCGCCCAGGCCGGAGCCGGCCGGGAGACGGGCGGCGTCGAACGCGACGAGGCCGGGGATGTCGATGATGAGGGCGACGCGGCCGTCGCCGAGCACGGTGGCGCCGGTGAAGACGTCCACGCGCCGGCCGAGCCAGCCGAGGGATTTGAGCACGGTCTGGTGGTTGCCCAGCACCTCGTCGACGGCGATGCCGATGCGCTTGTCCTCGAGCTCGACGATGACGATGCGCTCGATGGACGGGGCCTCGTCGGTGTAGTCGAAAACCTCGCGCAGGCGCACGTAGGGCATCATCTCGCCGTGGAGGTCGACGACGTTGCGGCCGTTGGCGGCGAGGCGGCGGTCGCGGCGGAGCTCGATCGCCTCGCGGGCGCTGGCGAGCGGAAGGATGTAGCGATCCACGCCCACGCGGACCATGAGGCCCTCGATGATGGCGAGGGTGAGCGGGAGCGAGAGGCGGATCTCCGCCCCTTGGCCGGGCGTGCTGCGCAGCTCGATCGAGCCGCGCAGGGCCTCGATGCTGCGTTTGACCACATCGAGCCCCACCCAGCGGCCCGAGACCTCGGAGATCTTGTCGGCGGTGGAGAAGCCCGGGAGCATGATGAACTGATAGATTTCCTGGTCGCTGGGCGTGGCGTCCGGCGCGAGCAGACCGCGGGCGATGGCCTTGGTGCGGATCTTGGCGGCATCGAGGCCGCGGCCGTCGTCGGCCACGACGATCCACACGCGGTCGCCGCGCTGCTCGGCGCGCAGGGTGAGCGTGGCGGTGCGGGGCTTGCCGGCGGCGAGGCGGGCCTCGGGCGTCTCGCAGCCGTGGTCGAGGCTGTTGCGCACGAGGTGCATGAGCGGGTCGGCGAGCTGGTCGAGCACGGTCTTGTCCATCTCGGTCTCGGCGCCCTCGACCACGAGTTCGACCTCCTTGCCGAGGTCGCGGGAGAGGTCGCGGGTGAGGCGCTGGAACTTCGCGAAGGTCTCGCCGATGGGCATCATGCGCACGCCGAGCACGACATCGCGCAACTCGAAGGCGAGGCGCTGGAGCCCCTCGGCCGCACCCTGAAGCATGGGCGGGAGGTTGGGCACGGCGTTGCAGCCTTCGCTGACCTGGGACTTGAGGATGACGAGTTCGCCCACGAGGTTGACGAGCTTGTCGAGCTTGTCGGCGGAGACACGGAGCATCTCGCGCTTGGCGGTGGCGACGGCGGCGTTGGCGGCGGCGTTGGCGTCGCGGCGCACCTTGCCATTGCCGTTCTTCGGTGCGGCCACGGGAGCGGCGGCGGCGGGCGGCTGGTCGAAGGGGGTGCGCTCGATCCGCGGGTGGGCGTCGATCGCGAAGGCGAAGGCGTCGTCGAGGCGTTCGCGCGGCTCGGCGGTCTCGACCTTGACGCGCCAGCGGCCGGGCTGCGGCTCGTCGCCGGCGGGCGGAGACTCGAGCACGTGGTGCGAGCCGAGGCCGCTGAGCTCGAGGATGATCGAGTCGAGCGCGCCGGCGGCGGCGAGCAGCGCCGGCGTGGCCTGAAATTCCACATACCACGCGGTGGTGGCCGGTGCCGGCTCCTCCGGGGCGATCGCGAGGTCGCAGTCGCCGTCGATGAAGCAGAAAATGTCGCGCAACGCGGCCTCGTCGGCGACGGTGACGAGGCGGATGTCCCACGAGAGGTGGGAGAGCTCGGGGTCGATTTCGTCGAGCGCGGGCAGCGCCTCGGTCGAGGCCGCGATCTCGCACTCGCCCACGGCGCGCAGGTGGTCGAGGAACATGCCCGGGTCGATGCCCTGCTGGAACACGCCGGGGTGCGGCCGGAAATGGATCCGCCAGTGGTTGATTGCCGGAGCCGCCGCGGGCGCGGCGGGCGCGGCGGGGGCGGCCGCCGCGGACTTGGCGGACTTGGCGGGCAGGAAGCGCAGGAGGGATTGGAGGTCGGGGTCGGCGCGCTGGAGCACCGCGGCGGCGTCCTCCGGCGCGGCCTCGAGGTGGCGGGCGATGGCGTCGCACAGGCGCAGCGTGAGGTCGACGACGACGGAGTTGATCGCGACGCGGCCCTCGCGGGCGGCGTTGAAGACGTCCTCCACGTGATGGAGAAATGCGGACAGTTCGACGAAGCCGCTGGTGGCGCCGGAACCCTTGAGGGTGTGCATGGCGCGGAACACGCGGTTGATCGCGGCGTTGTCGGCCGGTTCGCGTTCGAGCTCGAGCAGGGCGTGCTCGAGTTCGCCGAGCAGGTCGGCGGCCTCTTGGCGGAAGAGTTCGCGGCTGCGGCGTTGGATCTCGTCGAAATTCATGGCGACGGGGAAGGGTTGGCGGGCGGGGGAATCAGGGCGGGCAGACCATCTTGACGACCGCCACGAGGCGGCCGGGGTCGAAGGGTTTCACGACCCAGCCGGTGGCGCCGGCCTTCTTGCCCGCCACCTTCTTGTCGTCCTGGGATTCGGTGGTGAGCATGATGATGGGGGTGAACTTGTACTGGGGCAGCGCGCGCAACCGGGTGATCATGGTGATGCCGTCCATCTGGGGCATGTTGAGGTCGGTCACGACCAGGTCGGCCTTGCGCTGCTCGGCCATCCGCAGGCCGGCGACGCCGTCCTCGGCGGAGTGCACCTCGTAGCCGGCGCTGCCGAGCACCATCTTCACGGTTTCGCGGATACTCATCGAGTCGTCCACGGCGATCACGATCTTGGTCATAGGAAAACGGGGAGGCGGTTCAGGTTGAGGCGAACGCGGCGCCGAGCGCGTAGCGTTCGAGGGCGGCCGTCCACGCCGGCGCGGGGCTGGGCGCCACCCGGAACGAGGGCGCGGAGCGGATCGCGGCAAGCAGGACCTGCAAAGCCGCGATGTCGATGCGGGCCAGCGCGGCGGGCTCGAGCACCAGCTCGCGCGGGCGCCGCAGGGCGGTGCGCAGGGCGACCTGCAGCGCGGCGGCGTCGGCGATGGTGAGTTCGCCCTCCAGCCGGATGAGGGCGGTGGTGTCGGTGGTGTCGACGTGGAAAACGCTCATGGGAGGTCGGGGCGGGAGTCAGCGGTTGTCGGCGGCGGTGCCGGCGAGTTCCTCGAGGTAGCACTGCATCTCCGCGGCGGAGAGGTCGTGCAGTTTCTGGAGCTCGGGGCCGAAGGTGTTCCAGGCGGTGAACTCGCCGCGGCGGGCCTGGCCGATGGCGTCGTTGCAGTAGGCGGCGAGGCGGGCCCAGCCGAGCATGGTGAAGCAGCCCTTGAGGCCGTGGGCCGTCTCCGCGAGATGGGCACAGTTGCGGTTGGCACAGGCCTCGCCCAGGCGCGGCCAGGCGCTGTCGAGGTCGCGGGCGGCGGAGTCCTGCAGCTGGTGCAGCACCTCGGCGACCTGCCCGGGGGGCAGCCCGGGGAACATCGCGGCGAGCTGGTTGCGGTCGACGAGTTCGGGGCCGTCGGCCGGGACGGTGGGCGGCGGGGGCGCCTCCGGGGTCTCGGCCCGGAAGAGCCGTTGGAAGCACGCCTCGATGTGGGCGGGCAGCACGGGCTTGCTGAGGTAGTCGTCCATGCCGGCGGCCAGGCAACGCTCGCGGTCGCCGCTCTGGGTGGCGGCGGTGAGGGCGACGAGCTTCGCGCGGCGGGCGGCGTCGGGGTGCAGGCGCACGATCTCGCGGGCGGCGGCGTGACCGTTCATCACCGGCATCTCGACATCGAGCAGGACGAGATCGAAAGGTTGGAGACGCAGGGCCTCGACAGCCTCGGCGCCGTTGACGACCAGCTGGCAGCGGTAGCCGAGGTGCTGGAGGAGGCGGCGCAGCATCTCGCGGTTGGTCGGGATGTCGTCGGCCACGAGCAGGCGCAGCGGGAGGCGCTCGCCGAGCTTGAGGGCGGGGGCGGCGCCGTCGGTGGCATCGGCGGGCGGGGCGAGCAGGCCGGCGATGGCGCGGGCGAGCTCGGCGAGGTCGAGCGGGAGCAGGATGGTGGCGGCGCGGGCGGCGGCGGGCACGGGCCAGTGGCGGTCGGGCTGGGACAACCACACGACCGGGGCGGGCTTGGCCGGCGGCCGGACCAGGAGGTGGCGGTTGAGCATCGCGCCGAGGTTGCGGGCCAGCGCCGACTCGACGACCGCCAGATCGACGGCGGCCGTGCGCTGCTCGGGCGGGATGGCGTGCGCGGGCCCCTGCCAGACGATCGGCACCAGGCCCCAGGCGCGCAGGACCTCGGCGAGCATCTCGCGGGTCGGCCGGTCGCTGAAAACCAACAACACGGTGCGGCCGGCGACGCCGGCGGGGGCGAGGGAGCCGAGGGCCGCGCCGCCCTCGGATTCGTCGACCTCGACGGTGCAGCGGAAGGCGGTGCCCCGCCCCACCCGGCTGCGCACGACGATCTCGCCGCCCATGAGCTGGGCGAAGGCGCGCGCGATGGCCAGGCCCAGGCCGGTGCCGTGGGTGGGCCGCGGGGAACCGAACTCCGCGCGGGAGAACGGCTGGAAGAGCTTCGCGAGATCCGTCGGGGCGATGCCCACGCCGGAATCGACGACGGTGAACGCGAGGCGCCAGCGGCCGGCGTGCGCCGCGGCGGATACATCGAGATGCACGCCGCCGCGCATGGTGAAGGTGACGGCGTTGCCGAGGAGATTGAGCAGGACCTGCTGCAGGCGGCGGGGGTCGCCGACGATGCGCGCGGGGACGTTGCGCCGGACCCGCCAGGTGAAAGTGAGGCCCTTGCGGCGCGCCAGCGTGCCCGCCTGCCGGACGACCTGCGTGACGAGCCCGAGCAGGTCGAACGGGCGCGGCTCGAGCTTCACCTTGCCCGCCTGGAGGCCGGAGAAATCGAGCAGCTCCTCGACGATCGCCAGCAGGTTCTGGCCGCTTTCGAGGATGAGCTGGGCGGAATGGACCTCGGTGCTGTCGTGCGACTGTTCGGCGAGGGTGGCGGCGAGGCCGTTGATGACGTTGAGGGGCGTGCGCAGCTCGTGGCTCATGCTGGCGAGGAAGGCGCTCTTGGCGCGGTTGGCGCCCTCGGCGGCATGGGTGAGCTCGCGGGCACGGTCGGCCACGGCGGCGAGCTGGGCGTTGGTGGCCTGCAGCTGCGCCTGCGACTCGCACAACGCGGCCTGCTGGCGGTTGCGCACGGTGACATCGCGGACCAGGCAGACGACACGGTCGCCGGCGCCGGGCGTGCAGCTGGCGCTCGTCTCGACTTCCCGGATCTCGCCGGACTTGGCGCGCAGGCGGCAATCGCACCGCGCGGCGCCGTTGGCGGCCAGTTCGGCGAAGAGCGCCGGGAGGGCGACAGCGGCGGCGGGGTCGTGCAGCTGGGCGAGGGTGAGGCCGCCGAGCTCCTCGGGGCCGTAACCAGTGAGTCGGCACATCGCGTCGTTCGCGGCAAGGATCCGACCGGAGGCATCGAGCACGAGCAGGCCATCGAGCGCGTGGCGCAACAGGGCGGCCAGCTCCTCCTCCGGCCGGGCGGCGTGGTCGGGGGCGGAGGCGGGGGCGGCGTGGACTTTTTTCATGGCGGGAGGAGCGGGCGAGCTGGGGCGTTCAGAAAAGTTCGATACCCGGGCCGAGGTCGGGCTTGGCCGGCGGTTTTTCGGCCGCCGGTTCGGCGACGGGGGTGTCGGCGGCGGCCACGCCAGGCGCGGCGGGGGCGCCTTCGGGCGCGGCGGCGGGCGGTTCCGCGAAGAGCTCGGGCACCGGCGGGGCGGCGGGCTCGGCGGGCAGGTCGAAGAGTTCGATGTCGGCCACGGGCGCCGCGCTGGCGACCGCGGTGCCGAGCGCGCCGCCGCGGGCGCGGCGCTCCTCCTCCATGGTGTAGCGCTCGCGGTGGGCGGCGAGCG
>JAHFTC010000216.1 GCA_023269585.1 Opitutaceae bacterium | reverse complement strand
CGTCGGCGTCTACGTCGCGGGGGGCGTGGTGCCGTGATGCCGTGACGCCGTGATCGGCGCCCTCGACAGGCTACGGCAGCGCGTCGACGAACGAAAAGCTCCCCGCGGTGATCGCCTGATCCTGGGGTGACGTCCCACCGGTGCCGGCGATCCCGATGAGGCTGCCGGTGAAAGTCCCCTCGACCGTGGCACCTTCGCCCGGCACCGCCGCCGTGACCTCGATGGAGCAGCTGCCGCCGGCCTGGCCGCTGCTGGCGCCGCCTTCGGCTTCGGTGCCCGAGTTGATGAAGGCGCCGCCCACCGCGCACGCGTACGTCCCTGCCGGGATCGCGCCATCGCCGATGGGTCCGATGACGCTGAACGAAATCGAGTTGGACTGTCCGAACGGGCCTCCGCCCGCGAAGGCCGTGATCGCGATCTGGCCGAGCTGGTTCGGTGCCGTCCCGATGCTCGTGTAGTACGCGGTGGCGTCCTGGGTCGTCGCGGTGAAGCTCGCGCCGTTGTTCGTCCACGAGACGGTGCCATTGCCCGCTTCGCCCTCGCCCTCGCCCTCGCCTTCGCCCTCGCCTTCGCCCTCGCCCTCGCCTTCGCCCTCGCCTTCGCCCTCGCCCTCGCCTTCCCCTTCGCCCTCGCCGGCGACGCACGCGGGGAGCGCGGCGACCGCCGCGACGCCGACGACCAAGAACGCGAGCGAGACGAGATGGACCGAGCGAAGCATGCGACCCTCCGGTTGAATCGCCTGATAACACGGCGAAGTTCGTCGGCGGCGGAAAACGTGCGCACCGTGTCCGCCTGGGCTTTTCCACTTCGACAAGGCGCTCGATTTCGCGCACAAGCTCAAGGAGCTCGCGCAGGCCGACGACCGCTTCAAGAAGGTCATCGAGGTCGCGCGCTCGCTCGAGGGGCTGTTCCGCCAGGCGGGCATGCATGCGGGCGGCGTGGTCATCGGCGAGAAGCCGCTCGTCGAGTACGTGCCGCTGTTCTCGGGCAACAACGGCGAGCTGGTCACGCAGTTCGACAAGGACAAGGTGGAGGCGGCGGGCCTCGTCAAGTTCGACTTCCTCGGGCTGAAGACGCTCGACGTGCTCGAGAGCGCGGAGGCGCTCGTCAACGCGCGCATCGCGCGAGAGAACCAGCTGCCGGCGGAGGCGCGCGACAAGGCGCGCAAGGCGCACCCGCATGCGATGCGGGCGGCAGCGGGGGCCGGCACAGCTACGGGCGAGATCCCGAAGCTGGTGGTGGACCTGCTGCACCTCGACGAGGACAAGGTCTACAAGCTGATCGCCGCTGGCGACACCGCGGGCGTGTTCCAGGTCGAGTCGAGCGGCATGCGCGACATGTGCCGGAAGCTCAAGCCCACCTGCTTCGAGGACGTGGTGGCAGGCGTCGCGCTCTATCGGCCCGGCCCGATGGAGGCGGGCATGTTGGACGACTTCATCGATCGCAAGCATGGTCGAAAGAAGGTGGAGTACCCGCACCCGCTGCTCGAGCCGGTCCTGCAGCCCACCTACGGCACCTTCGTCTACCAGGAGCAGGTCATGCAGGCCGCTCAGGTGCTGGGCGGCTTCAGCCTGGGCGGCGCAGACCTGCTGCGGCGCGCGATGGGCAAGAAGAAGAAGGAGGAGATGGAGAAGCAGAAGGGCGCGTTCGTCGCCGGCTGCGCCAAGAACAGCATCTCCGCGCAGAAGGCGAGCGAGATCTTCGACACCATCGAGAAGTTCGCCGGCTACGGCTTCAACAAGAGCCACTCGGCGGCCTACGCGCTCATCACCTATCAGACCGCGTACCTGAAGTGCTTCTACCCGATCGAGTTCATGGCGGCGCTGCTCACCACCGAGGTGTCGTCGACGGAGAACGTGGTCAAGTACATCCACGAGGCGCGCGGCCACGGCATCGAGGTGCTGCCGCCCGACGTCAACATCTCGGGCAAGTCGTTCTCGGTGGACTACACGGTGGACGAGGCGCTGCGCGCGCGGCGCAAGCACAAGAGCACCGCGTATGGGCGCATCCGCTTCGGGCTCTCGGCCGTCAAGGGCCTCGGCGACGCCGCGCTCGAGGCCATCCTCGACGCGCGCGCCAGCGTCGGCCGCTTCACCTCGCTCTACCAGTTCCTCGAGGAGCTCTCAGGCAAGGTCAACTCCAAGATCCTCGAGGTGCTCATCAAGTCGGGCGCGATGGACGGCTTCTCGCGCCCGCGCCGCCAGCTCTACGAGTCCTCCGAGCGCGCGTTCGAGGTGGCGACGCAGAAGCGGAAGGACAAGGAGAGCGGCCAGAAGAGCCTGTTCGATCTGCTGGGCGGCGGAGGTGCTGCCGCGGCGGCGCCCGAGCTCTATGCGGACGTGGGCGAGTGGGCCATCAACGAGAAGCTGCAGCACGAGCGGGAGGCGGTCGGCTTCTACCTGTC
Source organism: Opitutaceae bacterium (assembly GCA_023269585.1). GTDB lineage: Bacteria > Verrucomicrobiota > Verrucomicrobiia > Opitutales > Opitutaceae > CAJCBL01. Next base: position 228 of record JAHFTC010000216.1, on the reverse strand, counting down.
GGGCCACCCGCTCGATCGCTACCTCGACGACGCCAAGAAGCTCGGCGCCGTGCCCACCGTCGACCTGGTGGCCATGCGCCACAACTCCGAGGCGGCCGTGGTGGGCATCGTGGTGGCGCTCAAGGAGAAGAAGCTCAAGACCGGCGACGGGCGCTGGGCCATCGTCACGCTCGAGGACACCTTCGGCCAGGCGGAGGTGCTGTGCTTCTCGCGCGTCTATGAGACGGC
>JAHFTC010000143.1 GCA_023269585.1 Opitutaceae bacterium | reverse complement strand
CGGGGCAGACAACACCCGCAAGACATTCTCCAGCGCCGAGAACTGCGGCTTCCGTCCTTCCTGCCAATTGACCCAATCGCGCTCCAAGCCTTCGCACACGCGCTGGCCTCCGAGATCCAGTCCATTCCAGACATCCGTGGCGGAAAAATGGTAAGCATCCGGCCGTCCTGGATCTTTTCGCCAGTAGTTGCGCGCCGGATCCCAAACGGAAAAGCCGCCGTCGATTCTGATGTAGACCACAATACCCGGCATCGGCGGTCGCTTGGCATCCACCGGCCATGTTTCGTCCTCGCGGCGAAAGTGCGATTCGACCAAGCGCGCCGGCCCGGCCTTTCCGCGAACAACATACTCGATTGAAGCGTCCTTGCTGTTCGTCGGCAACGCCATCGCCCCAGCCCACGTCCTCGTCAGCGCCCACCACGCCAGATCCAACAGGAAGCTCTTCCCCAGCCCGTTGTCACCGACGATGAGGTTGAACCGTTCGGCCCAATCGATACGAAGCTCTGGCGACGGACCGACGTTCTTGGCGTGGAGTGATTCGATCATGGACGCGTTCGAAAAGGGTTCAGGGCAGCCGTTCCGGCAGGCTCAAGAACATGAGAAGCGCGTTGGCCTGCGCGAGCCCGATCTTACCTGCTCCCTTTTGCGGATTGTGGCGTTTCCCACGAGGGCTTGCGATACACGGTATGACAACAGCGGAGTCCACCGATAGTGGCTCGCCGCGCCTCCGAGCTCTACGCGCCCGACTCGCCGCCCTGGAAGCGGAGCGCGCAACACTGGAGGCGGAACTCCGCGCCGAGGAGCACGCAGCGACCAACCTGCCGCTGTTGCCCTCCGCAACACCCACCGGCGGCGTGTTGCGCCCGAACGAAAAGGTTGCGCTCTTCCTCTCCCTCTTCGGCGCTCGCCGCTCGGTCTACCCGAAGTTCTGTGAGAACCCAAAGACCGGCAAGAAGGGCTACTCGCCGGCCTGCGCCCACGAGTGGCAGCGCCCACGGTGCGCCAAGCCGCAGGTCAAGTGCACCGACTGCCGTCACCAAAAATTCCCGCCGCTCGACGAACTCGCCGTCGAAGCCCACCTCCGCGGCGAACACACCCTCGGCACCTACGCGATCCGCGAGGACGACGCCTGCATCTTCCTCGCCGCCGACTTCGACGGCGAGGATTGGTGGCCCGATGTGCAGGCCTACCGCGCCGCCGCCACGCAGGCCGCCGTGCCCATTGCGGTCGAGCGCTCACGCTCCGGCAACGGCGCCCACGCCTGGGTCTTCTTCGCCGAACCAGTGCCCGCCGTACTGGCGCGACGCCTCGGGACCATCCTACTCGCCAAGGCCTCGGCGAACCGCCCGACGCTCAACCTGCACGCCTTCGACCGGTTGTTCCCCAACCAGGACACGCTGCCGGCCGGCGGTTTCGGCAACCTCATCGCCCTGCCGCTCGCCAAAGCACCACGCCAACGCGGCAACACCGTGTTCCTCGATACCGAGCGACGCACCTACGACGACCAGTGGGCGTTCCTCGCAACCATCCGCCGGGTCACGCGCCCGGAACTGGATCAACTCCTCGAACGACTCTCGCCTCCCGTTCCGCTCACGAGCACCGCCGCGCCCGAGCAAGACGCGCCCTTCGCCCTCGAATCCGACGAGCGCGCCCTCGATCTCTCCTGCGCCAACATCCCTCCCACCACACTGCAAGGTGAGGTGACGTTGCGCCTCGACGCCTCGCTCCACATTCCGAGGACAACATTGCCGTCGGCGATCATCGCCCGACTCAAGCGTCTCGCGACCTTCGCCAACCCGGTCTTCTACGAGAAGCAACGCCTCCGGTTCCCCACCTACGACACCCCTCGTTTCCTCTTCACCGGCGAATGGCACCCTGACCGGCTCGTGCTGCCCCGAGGTGTTCTCGCCGCGGCCCAACGCATCCTCGAAGACGCCGGAGCCACCGTGACCATCCACGATGCGCGACCGCCAGCCCCGCGCATCAAATGGAAGTTCAGTGGCGAATTGCGCCCCGAACAGGAGCGCGCCGTGCACGCGATGGCAGCGCATGAACACGGAGTCCTCGCCGCGCCACCGGGCTCGGGCAAGACCGTCATGGGCTGCGCGCTGATCGCCCGCCACCGCACTGCCACGCTCGTGCTGGTCCATCGCTCCGTACTGCTCGATCAATGGCGCCAGGAACTTATGCGCTTCCTCGGCCTCAAGAAGAAGGAGATCGGCGTCCTGCGCGGGAAGACCGGCAAACGCACCGGCCGCCTCGATATCGCGATGCTGCCGAGCCTCGCCCGCGTTGAGAATCCTGCGGAGCTGTTCTCCCAATACGGGCTGGTCGTCGTCGACGAGTGCCACCACGTGCCCGCGGTGTCCTTCGAAGCGTTGCTCAAGGCCTGCACATCCCGACACCTCATCGGTCTGACCGCGACACCCCAGCGCAAAGACGGCCTCGAACGCCTGCTCCACCTCCAGTGCGGGCCGATCCGGCACACGCTCGCCGCCGCACCGGAGAACGCGATCCCACGCACTGTCGTCATCCGCAAGAGTTCCTTCCATCTGGACGCCTCGCTCGGGTCCATTCCTCCCATCCACGCCGTGTGGCAGGCGTTGGTCGCCGACTCCGGGCGCACCGAGCAGATCGCGACCGACATCCATCACTGCGTGAGCGAAGGCCACAGCCCGCTCGTGCTCTCGGACCGAAAAGTCCACCTTGAGCAACTCGCCGCTGCGTTCGCGCGCCTCCGCGGCGAGGATGAAGCCACCATCTTTCGCCTCTCGAGCAGCGACGGCATCAAACGCCGCCGCGAGATCCGCGCCAAGATCGAAGCCTGCGGCATCGCGCAGAAGCCGTACGCGCTCTTCGCCACCGCGTCGCTCATCGGCGAAGGCTTCGACCTGCCGCAGCTCGACACCCTGTTTCTCGCGATGCCGCTCTCCTTCAAAGGCCGCCTCGTCCAGTACGCCGGCCGCCTGCACCGCGAGCATGCGACCAAGCGGGAAATCCGGATCTACGACTACCTCGACGACAACCACCCGATCACCCTCGCCATGTTCCGGCGCCGAGCCGTCGCCTACCGCCAGATGGGTTACCGCTTCGAGTTCGACGAGTCACTCGCAGGCTCCTCTCTCCACGGCCAGTTCGCGCTGTTCGAGACACCGCCTTCCCCGCATCCACCGCCCTCGGCATCGCCCCCGGCAAGCTGATGGAGATGAACGTCGCCAGACCTTCACCCGCGCCGAGTACAGCAAGAACACGTGGATCTCCACTCGATGAAAACCGCCGCTCCCACCGCCCTGCCCAAGACCTACGCGGACCTCGTCGCCCTGCAGGTCCCCCGGCCCATCCACGACCGCACCGCCTACGATAACGCCGTGGAGATCGTGCACACGCTCGCCGGTTTCAAACTCAACCGCGATCAGGACGACTACCTCCAACTCATGGCCAAGCTCGTCGAGGACTACGAACACGAGACCCTGCCCGAGCCCGCGCCAGCCGCCGGCATCGAGACGCTGAAATTCCTCCTCGCCGAGAACGACCTCACCGCCGACGACCTCGGCCGCATCCTCGGCGTCAACCGCTCCATCGCGTACCGGATTCTCAAGGGCGCGCGCAACCTCACCGCCGCCCACATCAAGAAGCTCTCCGCCCGCTTCGCCGTCAGCGCCGACCTGCTGCTGGCCTGACGCCGTTCCCGCAGACCTTACCGCGCCACGATCCGGAAGGTGACCTGCACGCGGACCCGCACCTCGATCGAACCGGGGGCGACCATGGAGTCCGAATCGCCGCTCCCATCTCGTGACGAGACATGGAGTCGGTTGCTCGCCATGCTGCTGACCGAGAACGGATCGTTCTCCAGCGCGATCTCCTCGATCGCGAGCGGCTCGGCCAGTTTCATCCCAAGCGCGGCGGCCATGTTCGTCGCCTTCTCCTTCGCTGCCTTGAGCGCCTCCTCACGAGTCTCGTTCTGGACGGGGATTCGCCGGGAGGAATCCCATGTCGCCGCCTTCACCGACACTCCGTTGAGTCGGGAGAGCCCGAGCCACAGCGTGCGGTACTGACCCAAATCCTTCGACGTAAACGACACCGCGGTGGACGCCTCATAGCCCTCCTTAACCCTGCTATCCTTGCGGTACACATGGTGCTCTGAGAGCTCCACGTGAGCAGTCTGGATGTCCTTCGCCGGGATGCCCTGCTGTTTCAAAAACCCCAACACCGCCGCCACGTCCGCCGCGTGGGCGTCGGCGACCTCCGCCACCTCCGCGCCGACCCGGTCGACCGAGAGGCGCCAACGCAACAGGTCGGGCTGCACCTGGGCCGTCGCCGTCCCGAAGACGGCCACATGCGGAAGGTCGACGTCCGCTGCGACGGCGGAGCTGAGCATTGAGGAAAGCGCGAGAAGCAGGATCGGGAATTTCATGGGGTGAAGAGCGTCGAAGAGTTGAGCCAGAAGGCGGGGGTGACGGACGGTAGTGGGATTCCGGACCCACGCGCAACACCGGAGCGCCTCCGGACCGAGTGGGCGCGCACCTGATCGTCGCTCGACTCAAACTGGGGTTCGCCCCCAACGTAGCGGAGTCTCTCTCCTTACCGGAGGCGGCTGGCGACAGCCCCCTTCGCCCGCCACGCCGCCACTTCGAACCGACCCGATGACACCGGAATCCTCCGCCACTCCTTCCGCGCACGAGATCACCTTCGCCATCGACTACGGTCCGGTCGCGGCGTTCGGCGGGCTTCGCAACCTCGACTTCAAGGGCTCCGGCACGCTAACGATCAACACGGCCGTGTCCCGCTTTCGGTTCGCGGGACCGTCGCACCGCTTGCTGTCCGTCGGGGCCACGGTGCGGAGTTTCGCGGCGGACGAGATCTGGAACGTCACCATCGAGGGCCGCGCCATCAGTTTCACCACCAGCAAGGGCGAGTCCGGCGCCCGGGGCGCTCTGTTCGTGTTCCAGGCCCGCAACGCCGAGGAGGCCACGGCGATCGGCGCCCACCTGCCCCGCACGATCGCCGCGGAGTTTGCGGACATGCAGGACTTCGCCGCCAAGTTCCGCCTCCTGCCGGCGCCGCGGGTGTGGTGGGCTTCGGTGACCAACCTGCTCATCGCGCTCAACGTGGCGGGGTTCCTGGCGCTCGCGCTGTTCTGCAACGCCGGGTGGTTCACCACGACCGACCTGACTCCATACATCCGTTACGGCGCCAACAACGCCGCCGCGACGACCGACGGCGAGTGGTGGCGGCTCCTCACCAGCATGTTCATGCACTACGGCGCGTTCCACCTGTTCATGAACATGTGGGCGCTGCTCCAGACCGGACACATGGTGGAGCGACTCTTCGGCCGTCGGCTCTTCACGCTCGGCTACCTCGGCAGCGGCCTCGCCGGCGGGCTCGCCAGCATCTGCTGGCACGGCGACAAGACCTGGAGCGCCGGCGCCTCGGGCGCGGTCTTCGGCGTCTACGGACTGCTGCTCGGCTACCTCCTGCGAGAGAAACTGGCGCTGCCGAAGCGCGTGTACCAGCCGATGCTGAACAGCACGCTCGCCTTCGCCGGATACAACCCGGTCTTCGGCCTCGCCCTGCCCCAGATCGACAACGCCGCACACCTCGGCGGCTTCCTCGGCGGCATCGCGCTGGGCTGGCTCGTGGCGTTGCCGCTCGATCTCACCGCGCGCGCCCGCCTCGCCGGCCGGCGCCTCCAGCTCGGGCTCGCCGCCTGCGCCGTCATCATCGCCACCGGAGTCGCGCTCGCGCCCCGGTTCGACTACCGCGTTTCCGAGGAAATCGCGTGGTCGGATCTAGCGGACGAGTTCGCTTCGGTCGAAAAGCCCCTGCTGGTCCAGGAGGAGAAACTGCACCGGCGGTACCGGGCCCACCCCGTCCGCGACGAGGAATTCGCCGCGTTTCTCGAGGGTAACCTGATCCCCTTCTATGCGACCTGGGAACACCGGTTCAGCGAGTTGCCGCTCACCGCCGGGACCTCGACCGAGCGACGGTCCACGGCCCTGCAGTCCATCCTCCGCAAACGCACCGACAGTTACCGCGCGCTCCGCGACGGCGTGCGCAACAATGATGCCGACGCCCTGGCCAACTACGAACAGCTCAACCACGAGATCGCCCGCGAGATCAAGAGACTCTCCGCGCCCTGAGCGGTCGGGAGCTTCGCCTTCATTCGGAGAGCATCCTGCTTTCTTTCATCACCGGCCGTCATCCGCGGAATTCTGGCTTATCAAGACTCGCGCATTGGACTGACGCGGTAGGGACGGCGCTCCGCCGCCGTCCGTTCGCTCGGCAAATCCCTCGATTATGTTGAGGGAACGCCCGTCAGTCTATTCGGCGAAGATCAATAGGTCGGGCCCGGCAAGATTGCCTTTGCCTGGCGCCCCGCGAGCTGGGTGAGTGCTCGTTTGCCATGAAACGTCCCACCTCCGTTTCCGTGCACCGTCGTTCCTCGTCCCTCGAACCGCCGATCCCGCCCGCACTGCTGATCCAGCGCCGGAATTCGGCCATCCACGGCCATGGCGTTTACGCGCGCGTGCCAATCCCCGCCGGGCATGTGATCGTCGAATACACCGGCGAACGCATCACGAAGGCCGAAAGCGATCGCCGCGATGCCGCCCGGCTCGTGCGCGCCCGCCGGGGCCACGACACCTGCACCTACATCTTCCATCTCAACCAGCGTCACGACCTCGACGGTCGCCGCGGGGGCAACGTCAGCCGTTTCATCAATCACTCCTGTGCGCCCAACTGCTGCTCGGAGCTGCGGCGCGGCCGCATCTGGATCCTCGCCACGCACGACATCTTTCCGGGCCAGGAGCTCACGTTCGACTACGGCTTCGCCTTCCGCGACTGGGCCGACAATCCCTGCCGCTGCGGCACCACGAACTGCGCCGGCTTCATCGTCGCGGAGAACGAGCGCTGGCGCCTGCGCCGCCTGGCGTCCGCTCCTGCGCCAGTGCGCTGTACGTGATGCCGAGAACCAACTGAGCACCGCGCCCCTCTCGCATCTCACGCAAATAGAAACGCCTGCGGCGTGGACGGCCCGAAGGTTCGTTCGGCAGGCAGTAAAAGGACATGCGCCTCGGTCTTCGTACCGAAACACCTCCGATGCGGACCCGAACTTCCCGTTAATAGCGGAAAACTTGCCCGTCGGTGTTCGAGCTAGCCGCTTGTCGCAAGAGGACTCCGTTTGTCGCTAAAAAGGAGGCGAGCCCTGTTTGCCGCGACAATCTCGGCGTTATAGTGGCGCATTATGGCGTTTTGTGCTACTTTTGCGCCATGCCGAAGCCGCTCGATCCTGCCGATTACGCCAAAATCCTCGCGGTTTGCGCCATACTTCCCCAGCCGATCGCGCTGGAGGCCATCTGCGCCCGGCTGGGCGAGGGGCTGTCGCGGCGTTCGATCCAGCGCCGGCTCAAACACCTGGTCGACCAGGGCAAACTGATCGCCCAGAGCAACACCGGCGGGCGGCGATACCGCCTGCCGGCGTTGGCCAGCGCCGCTACCACCACTCCGGACGCCGCCAGCCCCGCAGGCACCACCGCCGCGTCGATCCCCGGCGCGGGCGGCGACCCCGCGTCGCCGGCCATGATGGCGCCGTTCGCCACACAAGCGGCGGCGCGCCCGGCCGCAGTCTACGTGCCCACGGGCTACGTGCCCGATCTCTCCAGCCATCCGCTCACCGTCGGCGAGCCGCCGGCCATCTACGGCACGGGCTTCGTGTGCTCGGTCGTGACCGAGGAGCTGCGGCAGGCCGTGTCGCGCCCGCGCGCGGAGCGCCAGCCGGTGGGTTACCACGCCGCGTTTCTCGAAGCCTACCAGCCCAACGTGTCCGCCTATCTGCTGCCGGCGCAGCGGGAGCGGCTGGCGGCGTTCGGCCGCCTCCCGGGCGGGCCGCAGCCGGCAGGCACCTACTTCCGCAAGATCCTCGACCGCCTCCTGATCGACCTCTCCTGGAACTCCAGCCGTCTGGAGGGCAACACGTACTCGTTTCTTGAGACCGAGCGCCTGCTCCGGCTCGGTGCCGCGGCGGACGGGCGCGCCACCGAGGAGACGCTGATGATCCTCAACCACAAGGCCGCGATCGAGCTGCTCGCCGACCAGCCGGAGGAGCTCGGTTTCAACCGCTACTCGCTGTGCAACCTGCACGCGTTGCTCGGTCAGGGCATCCTGCGCGACGACCTCCTCGGCCGCCTGCGCGACGAGGCCGTGGGCATCGCCGGCAGCGTGTTCCAGCCGCTCGACGGGCCGCAGCTCATCGAGGAGCAGTTCCGCGTGCTGCTCGCGAAGGCCGAGGCGATCGCCGATCCGTTCGAGCAGGCGTTCTTCGCGATGGTGCACCTGCCCTACCTGCAGCCCTTCGCCGACGCCAACAAACGGGTCTCGCGCCTCGCCGCGAACCTCCCGCTGCTGCGCCACAACCTCTGCCCGCTGTCGTTCGTCGACCTGCCGCAGGACGACTACATCAAGGCGGTGCTGGCCGTGTATGAACTCAACCGCGTCGAGTACCTGCGCGAGGTCTTCGTGTGGGCCTACGAGCGCTCCTGCGCCCGCTACGCCAACGTGCGCGCCCGTCTCGGTGCGCCGGATCCGTTCCTCGTGCAGCACCGCGCGACGATCGGCGAACTCGTCGCCGGCGTGGTGCGCCAACGTCTCGATAAGGCCGCCGCCGTGAAGTGGATCGACGCCCAGGCCGCCGCCCGCGTGTCGGCCAGCGAGCGTCCGCGCCTCGCGGCGGCCGTCGAGGCGGAGCTGTGCGCGCTGCACGAGGGCAGCATCCTGCGTTTCCGCCTGCGCCCCACCGAGTACCACGCCTGGAAACTCGTGTGGGCCTGAGCCGGCGCAGCGCCGGCCACCGACCGTTTACCCTCACGACCGTGAGGGTAAACGGTCGCCGGAACGCCGCGGGCCGGCGCCCGCCCATCCGCACAAGCGCGCCGCTCACCACGGGTGATTTGCGGACAACGCCCCCACCCGCAACGTCGCGGCCCGCATGAAGCACGCCCGCTGGTTCCCAGTTCTGCTCCTCCAAGCCGCCATCGTCTGCGTCGGCCGCGCCGACACCGCGCCGGAGCTATCGACCATCGTCGCTGCATCCGCCGCCAAACTACCCGCCGGCGGCATCGTCGCCGCCGAGATCGACGCGACCGGCGTCCGTTTCTCCAGCGCCGGGGCGTTCGCACCGCGCGACGGCTTCGCGCCGGAGCGGGTGGTCTTCGAGATCGGCTCGATCACGAAGGTGTTCACCGCGCTCCTGCTCGCCGAAACCGTGGCCGAGGGGAAGGCCCCGCTCGACGACCGCATCGCGCAGCACCTGCCGGCCGAGCTCAAACTCCACCCCGCCGTCGCGGCCATCACGCTCGCCCAGCTCTCCAGCCACACCTCCGGCCTGCCGGGCACCCTCTCCGATTTCCGCCCCGCCGACCCGCTCGATCCATACGCCGACTTCACGTCGAAGCGCCTGCTTGCCATCGTCTCCGCTCTGCGCCCCAAGCAGCCGCCGCCGCAGCCGGCTGAATACTCGAACCTCGGGGTCGGCCTGCTCGGCCTGATCCTCGAGCGTATCCACGGAAAACCCTTTGCCGAACTCGTGGCGGAGCGCATCACCGGGCCGCTCGGGATGCGCGACACCACCATCGACCTCTCGCCCGACCAGCAGGCGCGCTTCGCCCCACCGCACGACGGTGCCAAGGCCGTGAAGCCCTGGCGCATTCCCGGCCTGGCCGGCGCCGGCGCACTGCGCTCCACCGCGGCCGACCTCGCGCTGTTCGCCCAGGCCCTGCTCGACGGCCGCGACGCGCCCCTCGCTGCGGCGTGGGAGTTGATCCGCCGTCCGCAGGCCTAGTTCCAGGGTGCCGAGATCGG
>JAHFTC010000001.1 GCA_023269585.1 Opitutaceae bacterium | reverse complement strand
ACGATCGGCTCGGCAATGGTCTCGGTCGGTCCGAAGAACGACGCGAACTGCCGCGCGGGCACGCGCCGCTCGGTGGTCTCGATCTCCGCAATCTCCTCGATGCCCTTGCCGCGCAGGGCGCGGAGCAGGCCCGAGGTGATGATCACGTTTTTGCCGGACTGCAGGTGTTTCTTCATCTTCGCGACGATCTCACGGTCGGTCGCCGCGCTCTCGGTGAGCAGCACCGTCGCCGCCTCCGCGGGGAACTGCGGATACAGCTCGATCGGGAGGCCGCAGTTGCCGAGGTAATTGTGCAGGAAGTCCTCGCCGGTGGAGTGGAACGGCTTGTAGGCGGCGATGCCCACGGGCTTCCCGAGTTTGCCGACGACGGAGTCGGCCAGCTCGAGCGCCTGCCCGGCGACGGCGGCGAGCGTCGGTTGCACGGCCGGCGTGCCGGCGGCGCGCGCCTGCGCCTTCGCGAAATCGAAGCTCGTCCCCTGCCCCTGCCACGCCGCGCGATCGGCGTCGGTGAGCGGCGTGAGCAGCTCGTGGAGCGCGAAGAGCGTCATCTCCGGCGCCTTCGCGAACATCGAGATCCAGAGCTGTTCGGCGTAGCGGTCGGCGTGCACGCGGCCGTAGGGGTCGACCCAGCCGCCGCCGTTGGCCCCGGGCTTGATGTTCTCGAGGTAGCGGAAAACGGCGTAGCTGTGGTACTGCTGGAGATGCTGTCCGGTGGTGACCGGGTCGCGCGTCTCGGTGCCGGTGTAGATCTTGTCGTAGAGCGGCGGCTGGTCCTCGAGGTTGTAGCCCGTGCCCTGGTAGTGTTCGTACCAATTCGGGTACTTCAGCGTGACCTTGACCCGCGGGTTCACCGCGCGCGCGGTCTTCAGCACGAGGTTCTCCGATACCTCCTTCATCAGGTCGAGGCGGTAGCGTGTCCAGGTGCGGTCGCCCTTGGCGGCGACGCACTCGTCGCAGGTGCAGCTGGTGAAGAAGAAGTCGTCGATGATGAACTCGTCGAAGTTGCGCGCGGTCGCCTCGACGATCTCGCGGATCTTCGCGCGCTGGCCGGCCTGCGTGTAGCAGAATACCTCGAAGAGGTTGGCCTCGTTGCGCACGGTGGCGATGCCGCCGGCGGTCTTGATGCCCTTGGTGGCGAAAAACGCCTTCGCCGCCTGCAACGTGGCGTCGTCGACGATGATCAGGTCCCGGTGGGTCTCGAGGTAGATCGTGTCGACCTTGAGCTGGCGTTCGACGATCGCCCAGTTGTCCCGCAGCCAGGCGGGATCCTTCATCTGCTGGACCTCGTAGGCGCGGACATAGACCGCGACGTTGAAGTTTTGGTACTGCGCGGCGGGCGCCGCGCTCGGCAGCGTGCCAAGCAGGCCCAGCAGCAGCGGGGTGCGTTTGAGAAGCGACATCAGCATAGGGGTATTGGTCAGCGGCGCCGGCGGGACACAGGGGGGCTTGAGGTCGGTGCCGCAGCGCCAGCAGGCCGTGAAGCCGGGCCGCCGTCAAACCTACCACCGGTGCGGTGCAAAAAAGCCGCATGGCGCTTCAGGATCCACCCCACGCCGCGGGCTGCCCGCTTGACCCCGCCCCCGCCGTCCCGCATCGCCGATACCGATGCATCTCCTCCGCCCCTTGCCCCTGCTGGCGGCGCTCGCCCTCGCCGGCGTCGGCCCCCTCGCCGCCAAAGCCCCCGATTTCGTCTCGCCCGAGGTCACGACCGACGGCCAGGCGACCTTCCGCTACTACGCCCCCGAGGCCCGCGCCGTCTCGCTCGTCGGACTGCGCCGCACCACGCCGTCACCCATGACCAAGGGCGCCGACGGCGTCTGGTCACTCACCGTGTCCGGCCTCGCGCCCGACATCTACGGTTACAGCTTCGATGTCGACGGCGCCACCGCGCTCGATCCGCGGAATCGTTACATCAAGAAGTGGATCAACTCCGAGAGCGCCTTCGAGCTCCCCGGCGCCAAGCCGCCCGCTTGGGCGCTCACGCCCGTGCCGCACGGCACGCTCGCCCGCCACACGTTCACTTCCGCCGCGGCGGGCCGCGAATATTCGTTCCAAGTCTACACCCCGCCCGGCTACGATCCCCGCGCCAAGGACGTCTACCCAGTCGTGTACCTTTTGCATGGGTACGGCGACGACGAGACCGCCTGGGCCGAGAATGGTCGCGCCCACCTCATCGCCGACAACCTCATCGCCGCCGGCAAGATGAAGCCGGCGATCATCGTGATGCCGCACGGCCACCCGATCCCGTATCCGTTCACCCGCATCGAGGAATACTTCCAACAGAACATCGTCGCGATGGAGAAAGTCGTGGTCGGTGAGCTGTTGCCCTTCGTCGAGCGCAACTACTGCGTCGGCAAGCAACCGACCGACCGCGCCATCGTCGGCCTCTCCATGGGCGCCGGGCACTCGCTCGGCATCGGCCTCACGCATCCCGAGCTCTTCCAGTGGGTCGGCGCGTTCTCCGCCGCCGTGCCGGCCGGCGATCGGGAGACGAAACTCTCCGCGCTGCTCGCCGCCGCGAAGAAGAAGCAGACCAGTCCCAAGCTCCTCTGGATCGCCATCGGCAAGGACGACTTCCTGCTCCAGCGCAACGACGAGTTCCGCACCTGGCTCGCCCAGAACCAGATCCCGTTCACCTACAAGCTAACGGACGGCGGCCACGAGTGGACCTGTTGGCGCGAATACGTCGAGGACTTCCTCCAGCTCACCTTCCGCTGAGCAACGCTGCCCGCTGGCAGCGTTGCCTGCGCCGTCGACTTCGCTTGCCGCCTCTCCGACGCCCCGGCCAAACGCCGGGGCGTTTTGCTGTCGCCGCCAGCCCGTGACCTCTCGCCCGCGATCCGCGCTCGCGGCGGCTGGGCTTTCCGTTCCGAGCCGGGCGGAGCGGTCCCGCCACTGCGCGCCCCGCCGTCGGTTGCGTCCTCGCCTCGTGCCCAAACGCCCCTTCCCCGCACCATGCGGCACGTCCCCAATCTGCACATTTTCGTGATACGGTCGTATCACAAAAATGTGCAATTGAGCCGGCCGTCGGATCCTCAGGAAACGCCGAAAGAACCAGAGTGACGACCTCGCGCCCGCCTCGCAACCGCGCGGCATCTGCGGCGCCAAGGTTCGCTTCCGCTCCTCCGCACCCGTGCGCGCGGCAGCTCTGCCACGCCCCCTCCACACGCCGGACGTCCTGTTTCCGACCGGCCGGTGCCTGTAAACTGCACATTTTCGTGATACGACCGTATCACCGAAATGTGCAGTTGGTTCGACGGCCGGTTCCTCGCACCGACCATCGCCACCGCCGCGATCTGGACCGCGCGGACCACCACACGCGGCGTCACTGCCGCTCCTCCCAACGCTCCCACGCTGCGCCCGAAACGGCAGTGACAACCCCGCCCGCCCGCCGCAACGTTTCCTCCTCATGTCCGCCCACGCCGACTCCGCCGCCACGCCGCCCGCCGCTCCCGCGACACCGGTCTCGCTCGCCGCGGTCGTCGCGGCGCACGGCAGCGTGCTCGTGCTCGATCCGTGCACGATCCACGTGCAGGCGGGCCTGCTCCGCGCCGCTCACCCGCCCCTCTGGCACTCCGGCGGCGACGACTCCAGCGTCCACCTCTTCGCCGCCGCGGAGGTCTGCCTCACCGCCGCGGGCCTGAAACCCAGCCAGGTCGGCGCCTACGTCTTTTGCGACGGCCCCGGCAGCCAACTTGGTATCCGCACCGCGGCGATGGCGTTGCGCACCTGGCAGGTCCTGCGCGCCGCGCCCGCCCCCGTCTTCGCGTACCGCAGCCTGCGCGTCGCGGCCCTCGCGCATGGCCGCAACCACCCCGGACCGTTCGCGGTCGTGGCCGACGCCCGCCGCGACAGCTGGCATGCCGTGCGCGTCGCGGCCGACGGTTCGGCCACCAACGTCCTGCGCGCCGCCCGCGCCGAGCTCGCCGACTGGCCCGAGCCGCTGCTCACGCCCACCGGTTTCCGCGCGTGGGCGCAACCGCCGCGCCCCGCCGGCACGTGCGCCTACGACTGCGCCACGATGTTCGCCGCCCTCGGCGCCGAACTGCTGCTGTATCCAGTCGCCGAGCCCGAGCCGTGGCTCTCCGCCCCGATCACCTACCAGACCTGGACCGGCGAACGCCACCGCGCCGCCTCGGCCTGACCGCGTCCCATCGGCCCCGGCCGACCTATCCGTCTCCTTCCGCCACTCTCCGGATGAACGCCCCCGACTCCCGCCTCCCCCTGCGCTGCTGGGCCGAGATCGACCTCGGCGCCCTCGAGCGCAACCTCAAGCACATCCGCGCCGCGCTGCCCTCGCGTCTCAAATACGTCGCCGTCGTCAAGGCCGACGCCTACGGCCACGGTCTCCCGCAGGCCGCCGCGCGCCTCATGCACGCCGGCACCGATCTCTTCGCCGTGGCCAACGTCGCCGAGGCCGCCTCGCTGCGCGAGCTCGGCCCGGGCTGGCCCATCCTCGTGCTCAGCGCCGTGCTGCCCGACGAGGAGCGCCTGCTCGCCGACTACGACCTCACGCCCGCCGTCTCCTCCGCCGGTGAGGTCGACCGTTTCAACGAGCTCGGCCGCCGCACCGGCCGCCCGATCAGCGTCCACCTCAAGATCGACACCGGCATGGGCCGCCTCGGCGTCTGGCACGCGGAGGCCCCCGCGCTCTACACGCAGATCCGCACGAGCGAACACATCCGCCTCGACGGCATCTTCACCCACTTCGCCAGCGCCGACAGCGACTCGAAGTTCACCCGCCAGCAGCGTCGCCTTTTCTTGGACACTCTGCGGAAACTCCCCGGGCTCGACCGCAAACGCCTAATCATCCACGCCGACAACTCCGCCGGCCTCGAGACCCTCCAACGCCGCGGCCCGATCAACGCCGTGCGCGTGGGCCTGCTCCAGTTCGGCATCCTCCCGCACCCGAGCTCCATCCTCGCCGCCGTGCACACCGAGCCCGTCTTCAGTTTCCACGCCCGCGTGGGCCTCGTGAAACGCGTGCCGCGCGGCACCGGCATCAGCTACAACCGCACCTACGTCACCACCCGCGAAACGATGATCGCCGTCGTCACCGCCGGCTACGGCGACGGCATTCCGATTTCCTGCAGCAACCGCGCGCAGCTCCTCATCCGCGGTCGCCGCTGCCCCGTGCTCGGACGCGTGACGATGGACCAGACGATCGTCGACGTCACCGACGCGCCCGAAGTCGCCGTCGGGGACCAAGCCACGTTTGTCGGCCGGCAAGGCGAAGAGGCGATCGTCGTGACCGAGTTCGCCAAATGGGCCGAGACGATCCCGTACGAAATCCTCTGCTCGGTCACCAAGCGAGTCCCCCGCGTCTACCGCACCACTCTGGGCACCTGAGCGGAACGCCACAGCAGAGCGGCATCCGCTCCGCCCGTCGTGGCGACGCGCGTGAGCGCATCGAGCCTTTCTTCCATCGCCGCAGGTCCGTTCCGATCGTCGGTCGTGCCTTCCGGCCGGCCCTCCGGCGTCTGTCCTTCGCCCTCCGTCCTCTGCCGTCTGCCGTCCGTTGTCCGCCGTCCACCGTCCACTGTTCACCGTCCACAGTTCACCGCCGACCGGCCACCGGCCCTCGCCCTTTCACCAGCCGGTAAAAACGCGGCTGCCGTCCGCCTAGGGGATGCCCCCGTTGGACAAACGCCCCTCTCGGTCTAGCGTGCCCGGCCGCACCTCAGCCATGCTACCGCGCGTCCGACCGTTCCTCACCGCTCTTCTCGCGCTGCTCGCCGGCGCCCGCCTTCTCGCCTGGTCGCCCGGCACGGGCTCGCCCGACGCCGCCCAAGGCTTCACCGTCACGCCCACCGACCGCACCGACGTCCTCGCTTTCTACAACACCGTCTACACCGCCTCGGAGGATTTCGCCGCCAACATGTCGTGGACCGGCAACGTCGCCACCGGTGTCGCCGGCACCACCAGCGCCACGTTCAAGGACGACGTGCGCCGCCGCATCAACTTCTACCGCGCCCTCGTCGGCCAACCCGCCGACATCACCTTCGACGCCACCAAATCCGCCAAGGACCAGGCCGCCGCCCTGATCTTCGCCGCCAACAACGCCCTCAGCCACACCCCGCCCAACACCTGGACTTGGTACACCGCCGATGGCTACGAAGCGGCCGGCAAGTCCAACATCGCGCTCGGCAACTACGGGCCCGACGCGATCGATGCCTACATCCGCGACGACGGCGGCAACAACGCCCCCGTCGGCCACCGCCGCTGGCTGCTCTATCCTCGTGCCCAATCCATGGGCACAGGCGACATTCCCCCTTCGGGCTCCTACGCCTCGGCCAACGCCTGCTGGGTGGTCGGCGACTTCAAGGCCTCCGCCCCCGCCGCCTTCGTCGCCTGGCCCAACCGCGGCTACTGCCCCCTCGATCTGGTCCCCGCCCGCTGGTCGCTCTCCTACCCGGGCGCGAGCTTCACCGCCGCCACCGTCACGATGACCCGGAACGGCGCCAACGTCCCGGTGACCATCGTTTCGAGCAGCACCACCGGCGTCGGCGACAACACCATCGTCTGGGAACCTTCGACCCTGCCGACCTCGGCCCCCGCCGACGTCCCCTACAGTATCACGGTCTCCGGCATCACCGGCTCCGGCGTGCCCACCTCCTACACCTACGCCGTGACGGTGTTCGATCCCGGCATCCTCGGCGACAGCGTCACCATCACCGGCGCCGCCGCACCGGCCACCACCGGGGCCGCCTACACCTTCAACGCCATCGCGCAGGCGGATGCCTACGAGTTGCGCGTCTCCTCCGGCAGCACCGCCGCCTGGACCGAGGGCGCGGAGGATGCCACCGCCACCTTGATCCAGTCCGTCACTACCGGCAGCTTCACCCTGCGCCACACCGCCTACAAGCGCACCGGCAGCAAGGCCTTCCACCTCGCGTTTCCCGACTTCAACAACCAGGCCTTCGTCGTCCTGCGCGACATCATCCCCACCGCGTCCAGCCAACTGCAGTTCTACGACCGGGGTTTCTTCGCGACGACCACGACCACCCTCTCGGCCGAAGTCTCCACCGACAACGGCAACACCTGGGCCAGCGCGTGGAACCGCAACGGCGTGGGCTTGAGCAGTTCCCTGTGGGACTCCGCCTTCGTCGCCCGTTCCGTCAGCCTCGCCGCCTACGCCGGCCAGCTGATTCGCGTGCGCTTCATCCTCCGCTGGAACAACGCCAGCGCCGTCATCGCCACCGACGACACCTCGGGCTTCTACGTCGACGACATCACCGTGACGAACGCCACGCAGCTCGTGGGCACCACGATCACCACGCTGCCCGCCGGCAGCACCGGCTTCACGCTCAACGCCACCACCGCCGGCGCCGCGCTCACCGTCGGCAACAGCTACCTGATGCGGGTCCGGCCCCAGGTCGGCACGCGCTGGTTCGGCGATGGCCCCACGAAGACCGTCACCGTGACCGCCGCCTCCTCCGGTTACGCCGCCTGGGCCGCCGCCCAGTCACCCGCCGTCACCGGTGGTCCGTCCGCCGACCAGGACGGCGACGGCCTGCGCAACGGCATCGAATACGCCTTCGGCCTCGACCCACTGCGCGCCACCGCGGGAACCGCCCTGCCTGCGCCGACCCTCTCCGGCAGCACCTACAACGTCACCTTCACACAACCCGGCGGCATCAGCGGCGTGACCTACGGCGCCCAGTGGTCCACCGACCTCGTCACCTGGACGACCCTCACCGACACCGGGAGCGGCGCCACCCACACCTTCAGCGTGAACACCACCGGCCTCGCCCGGTGTTTCTTCCGCCACTCGATCACCGTCACGCCATGAAGCCGTCTCTCCCGCCCTCCGCGCGGCTGTTCCTCCTCGGCACGGCGCTGCTGACGCTCGCCGGCTGTTCGTGCTCCAAGAACGAGAAGGAGCAACCACCCGCGCAACAGCCGCCGCCGCGCACCATCGAGGCCACGCCCCCGCCGCCGCCCCCACAACTCGGCGACGCCCCCCGCCTGCCCGAGGAGCCGGCACCTGCAACGGAGGGGAAAGCGCCTCCGCCACCGGCCCAATAAGCCAGCGCCCTTCCTTTGGCGCTGCTCGAAAGAGCAGCGATCCCCCCGCGTGGCAAAACCGCTTCCGTTCCGCCGTAGCGATGCGCGTGAGCGCGTCGATCCATTCCGCCCGTTCGTAGTTTTCGGTTTCCGGTGCCCATTGACCGGTTTCCGGTTACCAGCCACCGCCCACCGTCCACAGTCCACCGGCCACCGCCTACCGTCCACCGGCCGCCGGCGGCGTGAACTGCACCGGAAGCACCACCCGCAGCTCGGCCGCCTGTCCGCCGCGGGTCAGCGGCGCGAACCGCATCCCGCTCGCCCAGTTCGCGGCCGCCCAACCGAATTCCGGCGCGCTCGCCTCCAGCACCCGCGGCAGCTGCGCGAGGCCGCTGCGGTCGACAATGAACTCAACCTTGGCCCGCCCGGCCGTGCCCGTGGCGAACAGCGCCCGCGGGTAGGCCAGCGCCGGCCGCGCCAGCACCTGCGGCTTCGCATCGAGGCCGGCCGCCTTGTTCGAAATCTCGCCGCCGCTGCGGATCACCTCCGCCAACCGCCGCGCTCCGTGCGGCACGCGATCGGCGCGGAACTCGTATCCGACCTCCCGTTCCGGTTTCTCCGCCGCCGCCTCGGTCGTGAACTGCCACGTCTCCACCGCCACGGCCAGCGCCGCTCCGAACTCCGGGTGCGTCGCCTCCAGCACCGCCGTCTCCTCGACTCGTCCGTCGACGCCGAGGCGGAAGCGCACCGTGGCGTTGCCCTCCTCGTTGGCCAGCAGCCGTTCGTAGGGATAGACTGGATCGGCCGCCGTCGCCACCCCCTCCAGCCCGGGGATCTTTTCGGCCGCACCGCGGAACGCCACCGCCGTGATGTACTCCACCGGCACCGCCGCACCGCGAATCGTCCCCGGGCGGAAGCGTTGCGCCGCCACCAGGTCGAGCGCCGCGCGGACCGTCGCCTCGGACGGCGCCTCCGCCACGACAAACTGCCCGGTGCTCCCGTCCTCCTCCACGACATACCGGATGATCGCCTTGGGCATGGACAGACGGATCCGCCCCTCGAGCGGAACGATCACCTCGGGCTCCTCGAGCAACACCGGCGGGCTCACCCCGAGCTCATCCTTGCTGTGCAGTTCGCCCGGCAGATTCGGCAGCGGCGAGAACGAGAGCGAAATTTCTCCGTGCCGGGCGCCAACCCCGACTTCGAGGCGCGCCGGGATCGGCTGCCCTGCCGCGAGCACCGGCTCGAAGGTCCATTGCCGCACCGCGGCGGCCACCGCCGGAAACCACTCTTCATCACCCCGCACCCGCTCAACCTCGTCGACCGTGCCGTCGGCCCTGAGCCACACCAGCAGCTGCAAGCCGGCCATGCGGTCGTCCGCCGGCAAAGGCGGATTCGGCGTCTTGAGCGAACGCGGCGGCATCGTCGCGCTGCCCGGGATATCCGTCCCGAACAGAGTCAAACCGGAGAAGGCCGCGGCCAGCAGGCCGAGGCGCACGGCACGGAAGAGACGTTGCGTAAGATTCATCGCAGCAGGCGAGATTGGGCACTTGCGGGCGCGTCGTGCACCCGGCGTCCGCGAAGTCTGGAGCCGCCGGGTTCGCCGAGGCAATCAGTTCCCCTGCGCCGCGACCGTCCGCGCGCATTTCAGGAACAGCTCGGCCGCCGGCGCCAACGCCGCGCCGGCCCACACCGCCCCGATCACCAACGGCGCCGGCGGCCGATCGCGCCGCTCCCAACTGGACTCGGGAGCGCACAGCCGTCATGACGGCAGCCATGCGCTCTGGACTGATTCTTGAGCCGCCAGAGAAGTGCACCCCATGAAAACCCTTATCGCGGTAATCTTGATTTCAATATTGGGCAGTCCTTCTGGTCGTTGTGCCAACGACAACGACGAAGCGATGGAAGTGATCTCATTGCCCGCTTCTGAAACGGGTTTCATCGGTGGCGAGTTCGTTGCGGGCGGAGAGGAACTGGGATGCGTCACCAGAACTCCTCCGCTCAGCACTTTTGCGTACTATTTCTTCCCCGATGGGATCGTGATCAAATCGACCAGGGACACCAATGGCTTCGAGTACATCAACCGTATGGGGATCTGGTTCGTGAGCGGTGAACGGGTGCGGTGTTTCTATTCGCCTGAGTCCGATTGGCGTACGCCATCTGAATCGCTGTACCTCGTAAGGATCGTCAACGCCGGACAGCCGGTCGGAACAGCCCTGCTGGAGACTGAAGAGGAACGCGGTCAGACGGACGCCATATCGCTTCTTTCCCGTGCCCATTTCGCGCGCCGCTCGGCCAAAGAGCTGGAGACAGCAAAACCGGAGTTGATCAGGACATGGCGCTCACGAATCAAGGAGTTCTTGGATTGCGGGCGTCCAGCAGCGACCAGGAGTTCCCCGTAGCCGGCATCGCCCGGTCGAGCAACCAGAGACGAGAGACGAAATTCTGCCGCATCCGGGCTACGCCGCCTGCACCCCTCGCCGTGGCGCCTCCCGCCGCCGGGTTCGCCGAAGCAATCAGTTCCCCTGCACCGCGACCGTCCGCGCGCATTTCAGGAGCAGCTCGGCCGCCGGCGCCAACGCCGCGCCGGCCCACACCGCCCCGATGACCAACGGCGCCGGCGCGGGCGAGAGCGGCAGGAACTTCAGCCGCCCGCCCGTGGAGCACGCGAGCGACCGTGGCACCAGCGCTACGCCGCCCCCGGCCTCCACCGCCGCGATGAGGCTCGTGGCGCCTTCGTGCTCCTCGACGATCCGCGGCCGCGCCTTCGTCCGCGCAAAGAGATCATCGAACAGCTTGTGGTATTCCGGATAATCCTTCCGCGTGAGACCGACGAACGGTTGCGCCGCGGCCTGCTCGAGCGACACCGACCGCAGCCGCGCCCACGGATGCACCGGCGGCACCGCCAGCCGGAGCACATCGCGTTCGAGCGGTTCGAAATGCAGGCCGCGCAGCATCGCCCGCGTCGGCTTCACGAGGAACGCCAGCTGCAGCCGCCCGCGCCGCAACCCGTCGAGCATCTCCTCTGTGTTCAGATCATGGAGTTTCACCCGCACCGCCGGCAACGCCGCCTGGAAGGCGCGCAACGTCGGCGGCAGCAGCCGCACCGTGGGCGACGGTGCGTAGCCGACATGCAGCTCCCCGCAACCACCGACCGCCACGGCGCGGGCCGCCTTCACGGCCTCGTCGGCCCGTTGCAGCACCGCGCGGGCCTCGACGAGAAAGGTCCGCCCCGCCTCGGTCAGGCTCACGGCCTTGGCGGTGCGCCGCAGCAGCGCGAAGCCGAGCTCGTCCTCGAGATCGCGCACCTGCCGGCTCAACCCCGGCTGGGAAACGTGGAGACGCTGCGCCGCACGGGTGACGTTCTCCGCCTCGGCCACCGCCACGAAATACCGCAGGTGTCGCAGCTCCATGCCGCCAGCATGCCTTCCAGGCATGGTGAGGCAAGAATCATGGTCTTTCCCGAAACCGGTCCGGCTGTGGCACAATGATCCCATGACCACGATCCGCCGCGCCAACGAACGGGGCCACGCCAACCACGGCTGGCTCGACACCTATTACACCTTCAGCTTCGCCGACTACTACGACGAGAACTGGATGGGCTTCCGCAGCCTCCGGGTGATCAACGACGACGTCCTCATGCCGCGCATGGGCTTCGGCATGCACCCGCACCGCGACATGGAAATCATCACCTACGTCCTCAGCGGCGCCCTCGAGCACAAGGACTCGCTGGGCAACGGACGCGTGATCCGCGCCGGCGACGTGCAGTACATGGCCGCCGGCACCGGCGTGCGCCACAGCGAGTTCAACCCCTCCGCCGAGGAGGCCGTGCGCCTGCTGCAGATCTGGATCCAGCCCGATGCGATCGGCGTCGCCCCGCGCTATGCCGAGAAGGCGCTCGCCGGCGCCGCGCCCGGCCGCCTCCACCTTGTCGCCAGCAAGTCCGGACGCGACGGTTCCATCGCCATCCATCAGGACGCCAACCTCTGGCTCGCCCGGCTCGCCGGCGGCGACCGCGTGACCCACTCCATCGCCGCCGGCCGCCACGCCTGGCTCCACGTGGCCGAGGGTGAAGTCACCCTCGACGACCAACCGCTCCACGCCGGCGATGCCGCCGCCCTCTCCGGCCCCGCCACCCTGAATCTCGCCGCCGCCGGGCCGGCGCAGGTTCTCCTCTTCGACCTCGCCTGAGAGCGGCCGCGCCACCCTCCCCACACCGAAACCACTCCTCCATTCTTCACCTACAAGGCATGAAAACGCTCCAGTTCCTCCTCCAGACCAACAACAGCGCCGGTCCGCTCCTTGCCCGCCTGGGCCTCGGCCTCGTCATGTTCCCGCACGGCGCCCAGAAGGCGCTCGGCTGGTTCGGCGGCCACGGTTTCGACGGCACGATGGGCTACTTCACCGGCACCCTGCATATCCCCGTCGTCTTCGCCTTCCTCGCCATCGCCGCGGAGTTCGCCGGCTCCCTCGGCCTGATCACGGGCTTCCTCTCGCGCATCGCCGCCTTCGGAATCGCCGCCACGATGTCCGTCGCCATTTTCATGGGTCACGCCGCGAACGGCTTCTTCATGAACTGGTATGGCAACCAGAAGGGTGAAGGCTTCGAGTACCACCTGCTCGCGATCGCCCTCGCCTTGGTCGTGATGATCCAGGGCGCCGGCAAGGCCTCCGTCGATGGTCTGCTCGCGCCGAAGGGCGCGAGCCGCTGACCGAGAAGAGCGCCCGGCGCTAGGGCAACACCACCCGCAGGCGCAGAAAGCGCCGCGGGCTGGAGCCGAGCGCCACGGCGTCGCGGGCGGTCACCACCATAGATGGATCCGCAGTCCAAGTAGAGACGTCGGTCCATGTCACGAGGTCGTTGCTCGCCTGAACAGTGTAGCGCAAACCGGGCGCGACGCTGCGCCGGCTGAAGCGTAGCGCCGGGTACTGGGCGCCGCCCTCGGTCACCGTGGTCAGGCCCACCGGAGGCATCGCCACCGGGCCGCGAGCCGGCAGGCCGCAGGCGAAGCGCAAGAAATTCGATACACCCGCACCGTCAGGATCGGCGAGCGGGCCGCTGACCTCGGGCCGGGCCAGATCCGCGGCGGAGAAATGCGCGTCCGCCCAGCGTGCAAACGTCGTCGGTGGCACGAGCTTCTGCACGGTCACCTTCGCCAACTCGCCGGCTCGATCGACATAGGCGACGTACGGCGTGCCATCGGGCCCGAACGCCAGTCGAGTCTCGTCGGCGCGGTCGGCCGACAGGCCCGCGTCACCAACGGGCGCCCACACGGCGCCGTCGTACCGGATCACCGTCGCCGCGATCTGCTGGTACCAATCGACGAACGCGACGTGCGGGCTACCGTCGGCCGCGAACGCGAGGCTGGTCTTGAAAGCGCCTTGGCCCGGATAGTTCGCCGCCCCAACCGTCGTCCATTGCCCGCCGGCGAACTTCATCACGGCCGGACTGCCGAACAAACTTCCGAAGGCCACGTGGAGGGTGCCGTCGGGTGCGAATACGAGACTGGGATCGACCGCCCCGCTCTGCGGCGAGAAGCCGGCGGCGCCGAGAGTGCGCCAGGTTGAACCGTCGAGCTTCATCACCGTGGCGCGATAGCGGTTCGCTTCCGCTGCGAATGCGACATAGGGCACGCCGGTGGGCCCGATGGCGAGGCTGAGTCCGTCGCCTTCGACACCCGTCCCGGCGAACTCGGGGTTGCCCACCACGGTCCAGCTTGTCCCGGTGAACTTCTGCACTGTCGGTTTTTTCCAACTTCGGTAGGCGAGATAGGGCGTGCCGTCCGGCGCGAAGGCGAGACGCACCTGCTCCGCGCGCGCGCTCGTGAGGCCGGGTGAACCTACGACGCTCCACTGCGAGCCGTTGAACTTCATCACGGTCGCTTTCGACCCGTTCGCCCAATCGAGGAAGGCGACGTGTGGCGTGCCGTTCGGTGCGAAGGCCAGGTTCACATACTCGGCGAGCCCGGCCGAGAAACCACCCGCGCCAACCGGCACCCAGTCCGTGCCGGCGAGCTTGCGCACCGAGATTCTCCCGCCGAGGCCCCCGTCGGAGTAGGCGACGAAGGGCGTGCCGTCGGGCGCGAGCGCCAGGGCCGGATAGGTGGCCCCGTCGGCAGTGAAACGCGGCGCGCCGACGCCGACCCATTCGCCGCCGGTCAGGTCGGGCGGCGTCATGGCTGTCGCCGACGATAGGTGACAGACCATGGCGACACCGACCGCGAGGGCGGCGCCCAGCGACCAACCGGGTGCGCAACGGCTAGGGCTTCGGGAGGACATTGGTCGAGTGCAGCGTGATCAGTTCCCCGGGTTGCAGACCGGTCACAGTGAGCCGGCCGCTGCGCAGGGTCAGCGGCGGCAGATCGAGCTCCGTCTTGTCCGGCCGGATCATGCGCGCGCGGAAAGTCTGTTCGCCGGCCGCGGCCAGGTGCGGGATGGAGAACGTGACGTTGAGGACGGTCGCCGGATAGGGGTGGTTGTAGTGGCTGGTGTCGTCGGTGGCATTGAAGGCCAGCAGGCTCCAGCGGCGGTCGGGGCGCTCCGCCGCCGTCGCCGCCAGCGGCGACTGCTGCCCCAGCGAGAACTCCATGTCGGGCCAGCCGGGCTTGTCGCAACCGCAGCGGTGCACGCGGGAGCCGCTCGGGAGCGACCGGGCGACCTCGCGAAAGAAGTAGAACTTAGGATACAGCGCCACGTCCATCTGCGCCGTCCCCTTGTGGACGAAGCCGGCGAGGCGCACGCCGTCGTTGTCGGGTTGCACGTCGCCAACACCGCCATCCCAGGAATAGGCCTGGAACCAGAGCCAGAGTTCGGTGCCGAGGTTGATGTCGCTGATCATGCGACCGATCCCGATCTGGACCGGTGGCCCCGATTCGGTCTGAACCACCTCCAGATCGAGCCCCGGGCCCACGAGCGCATCGGCGACCTGCCGGGTCATGCTGGCGCCATAGGAATGAAATGAATACCCGCCCCATGCGGCCAACGCCGCGGGGTCGTTCTTGAAGGCCGCGATCGTGGGCAAGGCATCGGCGTCCACGTTGGCCCGCGAGGCCGCCAGCACCTTCACCGAATGGAAGCCGCGCCGGTCGAGTTCCTCCCGCCAGAGGCGTGTCATCACGAGCGCCTTGTTCCGGAGGGCCGGGTTGCTCCAGCCGCCTTCGGCCAGATAGGTCTCGGGTTCGTTCGTGATCTCTACGTAGTCCATCCGCCAGCCGTAGTTCTCGAAGAGGTCCTTCATCACGTCGGCATGCCGGACGACGTAGGCGCGCAGCTTTTCCTCGGTCATCGCGCTGCTCCAGCTCTGGTTGGGGTCCTGCGAGGACCAGCCGGAATGCGGATCATAGATCATCAGCGGCGGCCGCGCTTGCACCTTGCGCACGTCCTCGAGGTAGCGGTGGGTCTCCTTGTAGATCTCCTCGGCCGTGTAGATGTGGTCGATGCCCATGCCGCTGGCGCCCCAGAACCGCATCACGACCAAGCCGAGATCCTTCCAAAACAACTCCGCGCAACGCCGCCGCAGGGCGGCCGGAGTCTGTTCGTACCAGTCGCCTGGATTCAGGCCGGTCACGTTGACGCCGAGCCCCTTGAAACGCCCCTCGGGATTTGACGGCGTCGTGCGGACGTAGGAGCTGACCGTGACGGTGATGCCTTCAGTTCCAGCCGCTCCACCGGGCGCCGCACCGGCCAGCGCCGCAACGAACACAGACAGAATCGTCAGCCGACGGGTGACGCGCTGTGCGAGAGATGAAGTCGTGTGGGGCCGAGGCATCACGGCAAACGTGGTAAGGGAAACTGCGGGCTGTCAGCCATCGAATCCACGCCCCGGTGTCGCACCGCCGTCTTGATCGAGTTTTCACCAAGACCGGTGGCCCGATATCGACGGAGCGCGCCGCGGGCGCCCACCACGTGACTCACTCACACCTCCAGCACCGCCGTGCCCACCGAGTCGGCGAGCAGCCGTCCGCGGCGGGTGAGCCGCAGCACTTCCGGCACGCCCCACTCCGCCAAGCCTTCCTCGACGAGACGCGCCGCCAGCGCGCGGTACGCGCTCCAGTTTGCCGTCGGAAACCGCCGCTGCGCCGCGGCGAGATCGACGCCCGCATTGCAGCGCAGGCCGAAAATCAGCGTGTCGGCCGCGAGCAACTCCGGCGTAAGCGCAGTGCGATCCATCGTACCGCGCTTGCCCGCGGCGAGATCGGAGCGCCACGCCGCGAGATCGGGCGGATTCTGGTAGCGCCAGCCGGCGTGCTGCGACGCGCCCGACGGACCGAAGCCTAGCCATTCCTGCATCGCCCAAGTGTTGAGATTGTGCCGGCAGGCATGCCCGGGGCGCGCGTAGTTGGATATCTCGTATTGCGCGAAGCCGGCCGCGCCGAGTTCGTCCCACGTCGCCTCGTAGAACGCCGCCTCCTTCTCGACATCGAGCTTCACCTTGCCCTCCGAGAGTTTCACGAAGAGCGCCGTGTCCTCCTCGAACGTGAGGCAATACGTCGAGATGTGGTCCGGCGCGAGCGCCACCGCCGCCGCGAGATCCTGCCGCCAGCCCGCCGCGTCCTGGCCGGGCACCGCGAAGATCAGATCGAGGTTCACCGACGCAAAACCCGCTGCACGCACCAGCTCGTAGGCGCGCAACGCCTGCTCCTTCGTGTGGCGCCGCCCGAGCGCCGCGAGCAGGTCCGGCTGGAGGCTCTGCACGCCGAGCGAGATCCGCGTCACCCCGCCGTCGCGCAAGGCGGCGAGGCGTTCGCGCGTCACCGTGCCCGGCGCCAACTCCACGCTCCACTCGGCCGGGTCCGCCGCGAGATTGCGGCGCACGAGGGCGCAGAGCTCGGCCAGATGTTTCGCGGGCAGCAGCCCCGGCGTACCGCCGCCCCAGAAAACGGTGCCGGCGCGCAACGGCGTTTCCACCAGTGAAAACTCCCGCTCCATCTCACGCAGATAGCGCGCTAGATCGTCGCCCTCGGGCCGCACCTGATAGAACGCGCAGTACTCGCAGGTGGTGGAACAGAACGGCACATGCACGTACACACCGAGTGCGACCGACTCGGCTTTTTCTTGCTCTGCCTGCGCAGCGAACGTTAGAGATTCCGCCATCTGCGCCGGCCACCACGCAACGAAAGGCCGGCTCCGGCAAACATTTATGCAACACTCGCAGGCCTCTTCCTGGAAACGCGTCCTCACCGTCTCGGCTGCCGCGCTCGCGCTGCTGCTGGGCGGCTGCACCTCCACGATCGTCAACATGACCGCGGACACCGTGGCCGAGAACCCCTCGCAGATCTACACGGTCACCGCGCGGGTGAAGCCGAACCAGACCGAGCTCGTGAAGGGCTCGCTCAAGGTCCAGATCGTCATCGACGGTCAGATCTTTCCGATGTCGCCCAGCGCCCTCGGCGACGGCCTCTTCGAATTCGAATACCACATGCCCGCCGGGCGCACCGAGGCGACCTATTACCTGCTCGTCAACTACGCCGCCGAGCGCAGCAACATGGTCATCCCGGTCGAGGAGTATTCCGAGCTGCGCACGATCAAGCTGACCAACCGCTACGTCTACACCCTCGAGTCCGTGCGCGGTCCGATCGGGGCCCGCATCGCCATCGTCGGCCGCGGCTTCACCCCGCAGGATGTCGTCTACCTCGACAGCGTCCCGGCCCGCACCGTGTTCGAGGGCCCCAACGCCATCTCGTTCTCCGTCCCCGCCGTGCCCGCCGGCCGTGCCTACAAGGTCTCCCTCAATAACGGCACCACCAGCCAGGATGTCGGCTCCTTCCGCGTCGACGGTCTCTCGCTCACCGTCTCGCCGGAGTCCCTCAACCTCACCACCGGGGGCCGCGCCACCATCACCTTCTCACTCGGTTCGCCCGCCCCCGAGGGCGGCCTGCTGATCGATGTGAGCACGGACATTCCGAAGTCGATCGTCATGCCCGAGGTCGTCATCCGCGCCGGCGCGACCAACGCGACCATCACCGTGCAGGGCGGCCAGCCCGGCCAGGGCACGCTCTTCGTGAACGGCGCCGGCGCCGGCGAGATCACCCTCCCGGTCAGCGTCACCGGACGCTGAGCACAGCGAACCCCGCGCTTCTCCTCTTCGACGGCCGGCTCTCCGCGAGCCGGCCGTTTTGTTTCCCAGGGCGTCAACCCGCCTGCTCCGGTCCGTTGTCACGCAACCGCCCCCGGGCGCCCGCGACCAATACCCCACGGACGCCGGGCCCTGCTCATCGAACAGCGCGGCGCCACAGCCCCATTCCGAACATGTCAACCATTAGTTGACATGTTCCTGCCGCCATCGCCTCGTCGTCACGACACGGCGACAGAGAGCGCACCGCCGTCGTCTGTCGCCCGCGGGACGCGGGCCCGAGCGCACGCACCCGACCCCGTGGGCATGTCAACTATTGGTTGACATGCTCACCGGGGCTGCGCCCGGTCTCTTCGCTGCGGGCAGGCTCCGACGCAAGGAGCACCCTCCAGTCCGCCCCGCTCACTCCGGGCGCACCAGCTTCAGGTCGGCCCATTCGCCGAGCGTGCGACTTTCCAGCGCCCAACCGGGGGCCACCGTCGCGAAGTCGCGGCGCACCGCCTCGATCTCCGTGGCCAGGATACCGCTGAGCACCAACCAGCCGCCCGGCGCCACCGCGGCCACGAGCTCGCGGGCGAACTCACGCAGGATGTTGGCGAGGATGTTGGCCATCACGAGATCCGCCTGCCGGCCCTGCAGGCCGGTGATGAGATTGCCGACGAACAGCTCAACCTGGCCGGTCACGCCGTTGAGTTCCGCGTTCTCGCGGCTGACGCCGACCGCCTCGGGATCGTTGTCGAAACCGGCCACCGGCGCGAAGCCGAGCTTCACCGCCGAGATCGCGAGAATCCCCGAACCGCAGCCCGCATCGATCACGCGCAGGCCGCAACTGCGGGTTCCGGTGTCCGGGTTCCGGTCTCCGGTTTCCGGTCTCCGCTTTCCGGTGTCCGGTTTCCTCGTCTCCGCGTACGCGACCATGCGCTCGCAGCAGAGGCGGGTGGTCTCGTGGTTGCCCGTGCCGAACGCCATGCCGGGATCGAGCAGCACCACGGCGTCGCCCTCCGGCAGCTCGTAGGTGTCGCGTTCCCACACGGGCACCCAGTGCATCCGGCCAAACCGCCACGGCTTGAAGTGCAGCTTGTAGCTCTCGCGCCAGTCCGTGTCCGCCACCGGTGTGATCGTCGGCTCGGCCAGATCCGCGACCTTACGCAACGCGCGGCGAGCCCGGGTCACGGCCGCGCGCACCGCAGCTTCGTCGGGGAAATAGCTGCCGAGCCAGGCACTGGCCGTGGGCCGGTCCTCGAACACGCCCCAGTCGCAGTTCTCGGCCTCGGCGAGGGCGTTCTCCACCAGTTCGGCGGCGGCAACAGGGATCGGGATACGGGCTTCGACGAGGCTCATGGAAGGGGCGGGGTCAGGGTTGGCGCGCGCTCAGGCGCGCGATCACCGCCGGCAGCAGGCGGTGCTCGGCGGCGTGGATCCTGGCGGCGAGCGTGTCGATCGTGTCCGAATCTTCGATGCGCACGGCCTCCTGGTCGAGGATACGGCCGCCGTCGACGGTCGCGTTGACCTCATGGACGGTGCAGCCGGTGACCTTGACGCCGTGGCGGAACGCCTGGCCGATGCCGTCCAGCCCGGGGAAGCTGGGCAGCAGGCTCGGGTGGAGATTGATGATCCTGCCGGCGAAGGCCGCGAGGAACGCCGGCTTGATCACGCGCATGAAACCGGCGAGCACGACCAAGTCGGCCTGGGCGGCACGGATGGCGGCGATGAAGCGCTCCTCGCCGGGCCCCTCGAGTTTCGTCCTGAACGGCGCCGGATCGATGAACTGGGCCGGCACGCCGAACCGCGGCCCGAGCTCGAGCATGCGCGCCTCCGGCTGGTCGCAAAAGAGGGCGACGACCTGCGCGCGGCCGAGGCGGCCCTCGCGTTGGGCGTTGAGGATGGCCTCGGCATTGGAGCCGCGACCGGAGCCGAGAAGGACGACGCGCATAGAATTCAATCTCTGATGACCTCGACCACGCGAACCTCGCAGACGGCGTGATCGGTCCACACCACGATCGTGAACGGCCCGCAGAGGTGCGCCTGGTTCAGTCGCCCGCCCGAGTCGCGGTGATTCGCATCACCCGCCCGCTCCGGGCTCGCGGCCAACCAGCGGAAAAACGAGCGGACCAGATCCTGTTCATCCTCCGGCAAGGCAAGAGTGAACTCGGCGGCACGCTGCTCCAGCACATAGCGATAGACCGCGGCCATCAGCGGGGACCGCTGCGGCGAGCAGCGATGCGTTCGTCGAGTTGCTCCGCAGTAAGCTTGTTGCCGGCCTCAAACGAGGCGTGCGCCCGTTCCAGTCGCGCCGGCATCTGAGGATCCTCCGACCAGCGCAGCGCACGCAGGTAGCGCTCAAGCTCGGCGCGTTCCGCGAGGTTGAGCCGCTTCAGCTCGGTCTTGAGTTCGGCGACGGACATGAAGGGAAACTAGGGACGGGGTCGACGGCGGCAAGCCGGAGCAGGTGCCGCCATCCCTCACCCGAAGAACTTCTTGGCCTTTTCGAGGAAGCTCCGGGAGACGGGTTCGTCGGCATCGCCGCAGGCGATCGCAAAGTCCTCGAGTTTCTTTTTCTGGTCCGCGGTGAGCGAGGTCGGCACCTCCACATGCACGCGGATGAGTTCGTCGCCGGTATGGCCTCCGCGGAGACTCGGCAGGCCGCGGCCCTTGAGGCGGAACGTCGTCCCCGACTGGGTGGCCGTGGGGATCTTCAGCGACGCTTTGCCGGTGAGCGTGGGCACCTCGATCGTGCCGCCGAGCGTGGCGAGGGTGAACTTGATCGGAATCTCGCAGAAGAGATCGTCGCCCTGCCGCTCGAACACCTCGTGCGCGGCGACATGGAGCACGATGTAGAGGTCGCCCGGGCCGCCTTCGAGCGTGCCGGCCTCGCCGTTGCCCGAGGAGCGCAACCGCGTGCCGGTGTCGACACCGGCGGGGATGCGCACCTTGACCTTGGCATCCTGCTGCACACGGCCTTCGCCGCGGCATTTTGCGCAGGGTTTCTCGACCCGGGTGCCGGCCCCGCCGCAGGTCGGGCAGGTCTGCCGGAACGTGAAGAAGCCGCGCGAGGTCGTGACCTGGCCGTGGCCCTGACAGGTGGTGCAGCGCACACGTTTCGAGCCCGGCTCGGCGCCGGATCCCGAACAGTGCTCGCATTCGGCGAGCTTGCGGAACGTGATCTCTTTTTCGCAACCGCCAGCGGCCTCCTCGAGCGTGATCTCGAGGTCGTAACGGAGGTCGGCACCGCGCTGCGGTCCGCCACCGCCGCCACCACCACCGAAGAACTCCTCGAAGATTCCGCCGCCGCCGCCACCGCCGCCGAAGACTTCGCGGAAGACGTCGAACGGATCGTGGAACCCGCCACCGCCGGGCCCGCGCGGGCCGGCCGCCCCGCCCTGCGCAAACGCCGCATGCCCAAACCGGTCGTACGCCGCCCGTTTGTCCGCGTCGCGGAGCACGTCGTAGGCTTCCGAGATTTGTTTGAAGCGCTCCTCCGCGGTCTTGTCGCCCGGATTCTTGTCCGGGTGATACTTCACCGCGAGCTTGCGGTAGGCCTTCTTCAGGTCGTCCGCGGACACGTCGCGGGCGACGCCGAGCAGTTCGTAGTAGTCTTCCTTGTGGCTGGCCATGTGGTGTCGGTTGACGGGCGGTCGCGAAGCTGGGGCTTCGAGCCGCGACAGGCGCGGCGGTCCGACCGGAAAATCAAAGCGCGGTAGTTAGACGAGCCGCCGGGTCCACTTCAAGCTCGGCGACATGGCCTGGAAAAACGGGGCTCAGGAGAAGTTTTCGGTCACGAGAACGAGGGAATCCTCGTCGGCCTCGAAGTGGAACGCCCCGGCGTAGGGCAGCAGTGCATTGTCGCCGGCCAGGAACGGGGCGACATCGAGCCCCCGGGCGCGCAGCCGGCCACGCACGACCGAGAACAACCGGCACTGTTCGCCGGCCCCGAAAGCGAGCGAGGCTCCCTTGCGCACCGGCACCCGCCGGATGCGGAACTCCTGGCAGTCGGCGATCACGGCCGCGGTTTCGGCGGCGCGCACCAGCGGCGGCGGCGGCTCGTCGAAGAGGATCGATTTCATCGACTCCGCGAGGTGCAGCTTGCGCGGTTGGCCGTCGAGCCCCACCCGGCCCCAGTCGTAGACGCGGTAGGTGGTATCCGAATTCTGTTGGATCTCGAGGATGAGGCAGCCGGCGTCGATCGCGTGCACGGTGCCGCTGTGCACCAGCACCGAATCGCCCGGCCGCACGGCATAGCGGTTGACGCACTGCTCGAGGGTGCCGGACGGGATCGCCGCCTCAAACTGCGCCGGGGTCACGCCCGGCCGGAGCCCGAGGATGAGCCCGGCCTCGCCCTCGACGCCGGCCAGAAACCAGTTCTCCGTCTTCGGCTCGCCGCGCAGCGCCGGCGCGATCTCGGCCGGCGGATGCACCTGCAGGCTGAGCCGCTCGCGGCAATCCAGCCACTTCACCAGAATCGGGAACGGCCGTGTCACCGGCCAGTCGGGACCGATCCAGTCCGCGCAGCGCAGGTGGAGCGCATCGCGCAGCGTCATGCCGGCGAGGGGACCCTCGCACACGACCGACTGCGCCTCGGGCCGGTCGACAATCTCCCAACTCTCGCCGATCGGCTCGTCACCCGGCAGATTGCGAGTGAAAACGCGGCCGATCGCACGGCCGCCCCAGACCCGCGCCTGATACAGCGGTTGAAATCGAACTGGCAAATGCATCGGGCCTACTGTTAACAATCCCATGAAAAATGGGAGGCAGAATTTACTTCCGCGCGCGATTACCCTAGCCTCGCCGTCCTCAAACCCAAAGCCCTCTCCGATGGCCAAAAGCGACAGCTCGTCCAAACGCAACGGTCCTTCCTTCAAAGGCCCAACCTATCAACCCCGTTGGGTGGCCGCCATCCTCTGCCTCGTGGTGGGCCTGCTGCTCACCGTTGCGCTCGCCTACTACGAGCCCAACCAGGTGCCGACCATGGGCGCCGCAGGTGAAACGCTGCCCGACGGCACCATCCGCATCATTCCGCCCACGGGGGTGAACCCGGTCGGCAAGATCGGCGCGATGACGGCGTTCTACCTCTTCCGCATCCTCGGCGGTGCGGCGTGGCTGATCGGCGCGTTCTTCTTCTGGCTCTCCTTCATCTACACCCGTGGTATCCGGCGTCTCGCGACCGCGCGCGCCGCCGCGATGCTGTTCTGCCTGCTCTGCGCCTGCGGCCTCGCCGACATGCAGAAGGCGTGGTCCGAGTTCTTCGTCCAGCCCGCCAACATCTACGTGTCCGGCCCGGGCGGCATGATCGGCCAGCTCCTCTACTCCCGGTTGATGGAGGACACCATGGGCATCTTCGGTTCCGGCGTCGTGCTCTCGGTCTTCTTCTGCCTGAGCCTCATGTTCGTCCTCACCCGCGACCTCGGCGCGCAATTCGACCGGTTCTTCGCCTGGCTCCAAACCATCCGAGAGAACTGGAAGCTCCGCCGCCTCGAACGCGAGGAGATCAAGAAGCTCCGCGCCGAGGCCCGCGCCAAACTCAAGGAACAGGCCCTCGCCGAGCTCAAGAAACAGGCCGCCGCCGCCGTGCCGCCCCCGACCGACATCAAACGGCTCACCCTGCCCAAGGGCGGAGAGCCGGCTGACGCCCTTCTCACCGGCCGCCCCGTCCCCCCACCCGCCCGCAACGGCGAGAAGAGCCTTTCGCTGCGGCCCCTCCAGTCCGCCGAGGCGCCCGCGCCGCAACCGCCGCCGGCTCCAGCCCAGCCCGCCGCCGCGACTCCGGCGCCCGCCACACCCGCTCCGGTCCCGGATCGCGCCGCCAAACCGCCCCCATTCGGCGGCGACAAGGGCCCGCAGACGGCCGTCGCCGAGGCCGCCACGCCCGGCAACGCGAAACTCAATCTCAAGATCGTCGCCCCCGAGGCGCCCCGCAAAGCCGCCGCCCCCCAGCAGGTGCGCGGCGAGGACTACATCTTCCCGACCCTCGAACTGCTCAAGGAACCCGCCAAGGGCGGCACCTCCACCAACGAGGCGGAGCATATCACCAACGCCGAGACGCTCCTGCGCACCCTCGGCGAGTTCGGTGTCGAGGTCAGTCTCGGCGAGATCCACACCGGCCCGGTGATCACCCGGTACGAGATCCTGCCCGCGCCGGGCGTGCGCGTCGAAAAAATCGCCGGCCTCGACAAGAACATCGCGCTCGGCATGAAGGCCCAGTCCGTGCGTATCCTCGCTCCGGTGCCGGGCAAGGGCGTCGTCGGCGTCGAGGTGCCCAACCAGCGGCCCACTCCGGTCGGCATGCGCGAGATCCTCGAATCGGCCGATTGGGTCGAGTCCAAGGCCGAGCTGCCGATCGCCCTCGGCAAGGACGTCTCCGGCGCGCCCATCGTCGCCGATCTCGCCCGCATGCCCCACCTGCTCATCGCGGGCGCCACCGGCTCGGGCAAATCCGTCTGCGTCAACAGCATCGTCGCCTCCCTCGTCTACCACGCCGGCCCCAAGAAGGTCCGCCTGCTCATGGTCGACCCGAAGATCGTCGAGCTGCAGGTGTACAATTCGCTCCCGCACATGCTCATCCCGGTGGTCACCGAGCCCAAGAAGGTGCCCGGCGCCCTCAAGTGGCTGCTCGCCGAGATGGAGAAGCGCTACCAGATCTTCGCCAAGTGCGGCGTGCGCAACATCGCCTCCTTCAACACCCGCAAGGCGCCCGGCACCGACAAGGACAAGAACAAGGAAAAGGACGGCTCCATCGGCGAAATCACCACCGAGCTCAATCTCGAGGTGCCCCGCGATCTCGAGATCGAGATCCCCGAGAAGCTTCCGTACATCGTCTGCATCATCGACGAGCTCGCCGACCTCATGATGGTCGCCCCCGCCGAGATCGAGACCTCCATCGCCCGCCTCGCCCAGCTCGCCCGCGCCGCCGGCATCCACCTGATCATGGCCACCCAGCGCCCGTCGGTGAACATCATCACCGGCGTCATCAAGGCCAACCTCCCCTCCCGCATCGCCTTCCAGGTCACCTCCAAGGTCGACAGCCGCGTCATCCTCGACGAAGCCGGCGCCGACCAGCTCATCGGCCGCGGCGACCTGCTCTTCATGCCACCGGGCACCAGCCGCCTGGTGCGCGCCCAGGGCGCGTTCATCTCCGACGAGGAGATCGCCCGCATGGTCGAACACCTCAAGAAGAACGGCCCGCCGTCCTATCGCCAGGAAGTGCAGGAACAGGTTGACCGCGTCGGCGACGACGGAGATGGCGAAAGTGGTCTCGACGATCTTGAGGAAGGCAGCGACGACGATCTCCTGCCCCAGGCCATCGACGTGCTCAAATCCACCCGCCGCGCCTCCACCTCCATGCTCCAGCGCCGTCTGCGCATCGGCTACAACCGCGCCGCCCGCCTCATGGAGCTCATGGAGCAGAAGGGCATCGTCGGTCCGGAAAACGGCGCCCAGCCCCGCGAAATCCTCGCCGACCTCGACCGGCTTTGAGGCGGGCACGGGCGTTCCCGCGCCCTGTCCCGGCTTCTCCCGCAAAAGGAACTTCACCTCGGGACGCCTTTTCCCCACATTCCCCCCATGCAGACCATCGGCGAGCGACTCGAGGAGGCGCGCAAACGCAAAGGCATTTCGATCCGCGAGGCGTCGGAATCGACCAAGATCCGGAGCGACTACCTCCAGAAGTTCGAGAACAACACGTTCGAGCTCAACCTGCCGGACATCTATGCGCGGGGCTTCCTGCGCACCTACGCCAACTACCTCAAACTCAACGCCGAGAAGCTCCTCACCGACTACTCCTCGCTCGGGCTCGGCGAACCCCGCGAAGGCCGTCGCCATCAGGACCAGCGCGAGATCATGGGCCGCCTCGACATCCCCGAGGCGAGCCGGCCCGGACCAGCCGCACCGGCTCCCGCGGGCGGCGAACCTCCCACTGCCCGCAGCGCCGCCGCTCCTTCCCGTTCCGTCCCCACCGCCGTCGTCACCGGGGCCCCCAGCGCCGACCGTAGCCAAAAAATCAAGTTGCCGCTCGTGGCCGGCGCCGCCGTCGTCGCGCTGATCATCCTGGTGGTTGTCATCCGTGCGCTCTTTGGGGATTCCACGCCGCCGTCGTCTGCGACCGTTCCCACTCCCGCCCCCGCCGCCACGGCGCCGGCTTCGGCCGCTGATCGCAACCTCATCCGCCTCGTCGCCCTCGGCGATGTATCCGTAAAGGTCGTCCAGCAGTCCGACAACCGCACCCTCTTCGAGGGCGACCTGCTCAAGGGCGAAACCCGCGCCGTGCTGCGCGCCGGCCAGGTCCTGGTCTCCTACAACCTCGGCCGAAACCTGCAGGTCGAAGTGCAGGGGGTCCGGTACCGCATGCGTTCCGACGGCCAAGGCCGCAACTCGATCGGCGAAGCCAGCCCTTGATCCCCCCGGGGCGCCGCGCGCTGCGCGTCGCCCGTTTAATGCCCCCGCCCGCCCGTTGCCTTGCGACGGGCGGCTTTTTTGTGCCATTCCCGGTGCACCCCAGTTATCCGCCCCCGCACGTTCACCCATGAAAACACCCCTCCTCGTCGCCACCGGGCTCCTGCTCCTCGCCCCCGCCCTCGCCGCCGACCACCCCGCCCCCGCGCTCGCCGCCGGGCACGGCTTCATCACCACCCGCACCTTCACCGCCGAGGACGACCAGAAGATCCTCGCCGCGTTCGCAGGGCTGCGCGTCGCCGATGTCGCCGACGGTATGGACTTCGTCGGGCTCAAGAACATCGGCCTGATGGATACCGAGATTCATCCACTCTGGAAGGACGCCAAGACCTACAAGCACCGCTTCATCGGCATCGCCGTCACCGCGCGCTACGTCCCGACCCAACGCCCGCCGCTGCCGGCCGGACTCTCGTATGAGGAATTCCGTGCGCTTGAGGGCAAGTGGTACAACGAACTCTCCGGCGAGCCGTTCGCCGCGCTGCTGCGGCCCGGCTCCGCCCTCATCCTCGACGAGGCACCCGATGCCGATGTCGGCTCCATCGGCTCCAACAACATCCTGATCTGGAAACTCAAGGGCTGCGTCGGCGTCGTCACCGATGCCTCCGCCCGGGACACCGACGAGGTCATCACCCAGGAGGTCCCGCTCTATCTGCGCAAGGTCGGCCGCGGCATCCGCCCCGGTCGCAACGAGCTCGAGTCCGTCAACCGCCCGGTCGTCGTCGGCGGCGTGCTCGTCATGCCCGGCGACGTGATCGTGGCCGACGGCGACGGCGTGCAGGTCGTTCCCCGCGATGTCGCGCTCAAGGTCGCCGAGTTCGCCCACAAGGTCATCGCCGGCGACAAGGCCGGCCGCCGCGGCCTCTACCAGCAGCTCGGACTCCCCGAGGACCCCTCAGTGAAGTGAGCCACGGAACCTGAAACCGATATTCCTTGGCGGGCCCGACCTCGGGCCCGCTTTTCGCGCCGCCATCGCCGGCGCTCCACCGTCTTTCGGAGCGCAAAAATTCTTCCAAGAAAACGCTGGGCCAAGCCACCGACGTTTCCCAACTTCGACCCCCTCTCTGCCTTTTTTGGTATTCAACGAGTTACGGCTTTTATGCGTGCATCCGCGCCGAGAGTTCGGGGTAAGCGTGTGGAAGTAAGAAAAGGCCCTTGACGGGACCCTCAACGACCGCATTTTCGGCGCCTCCCCTTCGGTGGGTTCGTATAGCGGCAATTACGGCGGACTGTAAATCCGCTGACCTAACGGTCTACATTGGTTCGAGTCCAATACCCACCACCACTTTCGACAGCTAGTCGCCCGCGTGCCCCCGAGAGGCGATCCAAGCCCCGGACACAGCAAGTGGACTCAGAACAGTCCAGACTGGAACTGGTCACGGGACTTATCGGGAAAGACGATTTCACCACCGCATGACGCCCGTCCCGCCGAACGCCCTCCCGGACCTGGCCCGCACGCACCTGCAAGCGGTCGCCGCCTTCTTCGACTCCCCGGTATCGGAGCTCACCGCGCCGGCGCGCTCCTACCGTCGCCTGCTGGCCGACTATTACAACCTGATCATCCCGGCCGACGCCTCGGTGCTGGAGATCGGCTGCGGCGACGCTGAACTGCTCGCCCGCCTCCACGCCGCCCGCAAGACCGGCGTCGACCTCTCCGCGGTGCAGCTCGCCCGCGCCCGCGCCCGTCTCCCCGAAGCGACGTTCGTCCAGCAGGCCGGCGAGGAACTCGACCTTCCCGGGACCTACGACTTCATCATCATCTCGGACACGCTGAACTTCGCCGCCGACGTCGAGCAGCTCCTGGCCCGTCTCCACTCGGTCGCCACACCGCAGACGCGGCTCGTCGTCAATTTCCACAACAACCTCTGGCACCCGCTCTTCCGCCTCGCGACCGCGCTGGGCCTCCAGTCGCGCCAGCCGCAGAATTCATGGCTCTCGCGCCACGACATCGCCGGCCTGCTCACCCTCGCCGGCTGGGAGCCGATCAAGACCCAGGCCCGGATCCTCTGGCCGGTCCGCACGCCGTTGCTCGCCCCGCTCTGCAACCGCCTCTTGGCACCGCTCGTGCCCTGGGCCTGCTGTTCGCACTTCACCATCGCCCGGCCCCGGCCGCAGCCGCTTGCCCCCGCCCCGAGCGTTTCGGTGGTGATCCCGGCGCGCAACGAAGCCGGCAACATCGAGGCCGCCGTCCGCCGCACCCCCGCCATGGGCGCGTGGACCGAGCTGATCTTCGTCGAGGGCAACTCCACCGACCACACCTGGGCGGAGATCCAGCGGGTGCGCACAGCGTATCCGAACCTCCGCATCAAAACCCTCCAGCAGTCCGGCCGCGGCAAGGGCAACGCCGTCCGCGACGCCTTCGCGGTCGCCGAAGGCGACATCCTCATGATCCTCGACGCCGACCTCACCATGCCACCCGAGGAGCTCCCGAAGTTCTTCGCCGCCGTCGCGTCGGGCCAGGCCGAGTTCGCCAACGGCTCCCGACTGGTCTACCCAATGGAGAAGGAGGCGATGCAGTTCCTCAACATGGTGGCCAACCACTGTTTCGGCCACGCCTTCTCCTGGCTGCTCGGCCAGCGGTTGAAGGACACGCTCTGCGGCACCAAGGTCCTGCGGCGCGACCGTTACCTGCGCATCGCCGCCAACCGCGCCTACTTCGGCGAGTTCGATCCGTTCGGCGACTTCGACCTGCTCTTCGGGGCCGACAAGCTCGGCCTGAAGATCGTCGACATCCCGATCCGCTACCGCGAACGCACCTACGGTTCGACCAACATCCAGCGGTGGAAACACGGGTGGCTGCTCCTGCGCATGGTGGTCTTCGCCGCCCGCAAGCTCCGCTTCGTCTGACGCCAACCGTCCGGTTGGCGGCGCAGGCCCGCGAACGTTCGAACGCTCCGAGCGCGCACGCACTCGCCGCCCCACTGCGCCCCGCGTCCCCTGTCACCAGCTGCCGGACACTTTTCGCGCCGGCGCCGCACCCTGCGCTTGCCAGCGACCATGGCCGTGGCCACCTTCCGGGCCCCATGGGCAGGCATACGGGGTTTCTCCAAACCGAAACCGAGGCGATCGGTCGCCTCGGGGTGCGCCGCCGCCCGCCCCCCGCCCAATGAAAACGATCGTGGTCATCGACGACGAACCGGTCATCCGCGGGATGCTCGTGCGCCACCTTGAGGCCTCCCGTTGGCAGGTGATCGAAGCCGACAACGGCAACGACGGTCTCGCCCTCGTCGCCAACCACCGGCCCGCCGCGGTCATCTGCGATCTGCTCATGCCGGGCACCACCGGCTTCAACGTCTGCCGGGCCATCCGCGCCCGCCGCGACGAACTGGGCGACATCACCATCATCGTGACCACCGGCAGCAGCTTCCCCGGTGATCGCCAGAACGCGCTCGAGGCCGGCGCCAACCACGTCCTGATCAAGCCCGTCCCCCCTGGCCAGATCGCCGAAATCCTCGACTCGATCCCACTTCCCGCCGCCGCCGGCCCGGCCGACCCCGCTCCACCGGTGGCCGATTCTGCCCGCATCCGTTTTTGGGGCGTGCGGGGCTCGATCGCCACCCCCGGACCCGAGACCGTGCGCTACGGCGGCAACACGACGTGCGTCGAGGTGCGCGTCGGCGAAGACATCGTTGTGCTCGATGCCGGCACGGGCATCCGGCCCCTCGGCGAAGCCCTCCGGCGCGAGTTCGCCGGCCGCCCAATCTCCGTCCAACTGCTCCTTACTCACACCCATTGGGACCACATTCAGGGATTGCCCTTTTTTAGCCCGATTCACGCTCGCGGGAGCAGCATCACCGTCCTCGGCTACGAAGGCGCCAAGCAGAGCCTCCTCAAGACCCTCTCGGCGCAGATGGACAGCACCGTCTTCCCCATCGGGATGGACCAACTGGCCGGCAACATCGTCGTCCGCGAACTCCACGAGCTGGAGTTCCGCGCCGGCCGCGTCCCGGTCCAGGCGATCTTCACCCATCATCCCGGAGTCACGTTGGGTTACCGGCTGGGCACTCCGGGCGGTGGAGTCGTGTTCATGCCGGACACCGAGATCATGCCCTTCCCGCGACCGCGCCCCGTCCGCATCCAAGCCAATGGCGGCGACGAGTCCGACGATTTCAACTCCTACAAGAACCAGCTCCTCGCCGAGTTCGCGAGCGGCGCGGAAGTCTTCATCTGCGATGCACAATACACCGCCGAGGAATATGAGCGGCGAGTCGGCTGGGGCCATAGCTGCGTCGACGACACCGTCCGCCTCGCGCTGCAGGCGAAGGTGAAGCGCCTGATCCTGTTCCACCACGATCCCACTCACGACGACGCCACGATCGATCGGCTGGTCGCCCACGCGCGCGAACTCGCGGCCAGTGCGGGCGGCGCCCTCCAGATCGATGCCGCCGCCGAGGGGATGGAGATCCTGCTCCAGCGCAAACCCCGGGCCCAATCCCCGGCCGCCACGGCGCAGTAAGTCGCCGCATCCACGAGTCCCGGATTGCCGACGGAAAGAAACATCCGAGAGCCGATTGCACCGCCTCGCCCATTCCCCCATGCCCTTCCGAGTCACCAAGCAGGAGCAGACGATCCTCCTCGTCATCGCGGCACTCCTAGTACTCGGCACATTGGGACTGTGGCTGATTTGAACCTGTCGATCCAGACGAGGGTCGTGTGCGACGGACGAGCGCGAACCGTCGGTGGCAAAATCCGAGCCGCTCGGCCGTTCCGGTTTCTCCTCAATGATCTGGCTCTCGTCGCTCGACGCTCGTCGCTCGACTCTTGTCCGCAGTATTGGCTGCCCCCCTCCGCGACGCCTGACGGTGTCCATAAGCGCTTTTCCGCGACCCAAAGCCACGCCGGAGGCCGGAGAATACCTTCCGGTCGGAGGCAGTTTACCTCTTGCCTGTACGCCTCTCGGGCCGAGCCTCCCCTGCCTCTACGATGATCATCCGACCGAAGACCAGAGGTTTCGTCTGTATCACCGCCCATCCGCAAGGTTGCGCCGCTCACGTCCAAGAACAGATCGACGTCGTCCTCGCTCGCGGCCCCATCCCGGGAGGCCCCAAGAAGGTGCTGGTGCTCGGCGCCTCCACGGGCTTCGGCCTGGCCTCCCGCATCGCCGCCGCTTTCGGCTCCGGCGCCGCCACTTTCGGCGTCTTCTTTGATCGGCCCTCCGAGGAGGACCGCACTGCCACCGCCGGCTGGTACAACACCGCCGCCTTCCACACTGCCGCTCGTAAAGCCGGCCTCTACGCCCAAAGCATCAACGGCGACGCCTTCTCCGACGAAATCAAGCGCCAGACCATCGAGGCCCTCCAACGCGAGGTTGGCCCGGTCGACCTCATCGTCTACTCCCTCGCCTCACCGCGCCGCACGCACCCGCGCACCGGTGCGGTCCACAAATCCTGCCTCAAGCCGATCGGCGCCTCCTACACCAACAAGACGGTCGATACCGAGACCGGCGAGGTTTCCGAGATCACCATCGAGCCCGCCACCGAGGCCGAGATCGCCGACACCGTTGCGGTGATGGGCGGCGAAGACTGGGAGATGTGGATCAACGCCCTCGACGAGGCCAAGCTCATCGCCCCCGGCGCCTCGACCGTCGCCTACTCGTACGTCGGACCCGAAGTCACCTGGGCCGTCTACAAGAACGGCACCATCGGCATGGCCAAGAACGACCTCGATGCCGCCGCCAAGCGCATCAACACCACCATGCGCCTCAACGGCTACGGCCGCGCCTTCGTCTCCGTCAACAAGGCCCTCGTCACCCAGGCCAGCGCCGCCATCCCCGTCGTCCCGCTCTACATTTCGATGCTCTTCAAGGTCATGAAGGAGCGCGGCCTCCACGAAGGCTGTATCGAGCAGATCGACCGCCTCTACCGCACCCAGATGTACGGCGGCAACGCCCTCACCTTCGACGACGCCGGCCGCGTCCACGTCGACGACTGGGAGATGCGCCCCGACGTCCAGGCCGCCGTCGCCGCGCTCTGGTCGCAGGTGAACACCGACAACCTTTCCGCGCTCACCGATTTCGCCGGCTACCGCTCCGATTTCCTCAAGCTCTTCGGTTTCGGCCTCGACGGCATCGACTACGACGCCGAGACCGACCCGCACGTCGAGCTCACCTGAGCTGCGCCCGCCGCCCGTTCATCCGCGCCACCCCAGGCCGAGTCGTTCTGCGACCCGGCCTTTTTGTTGTCCACCCGCCACCGCAGCCCCCTCTGTGCCTCCGCCGGCTGGACACACCCGGCCCGAACCGCTACACCTGTCGCCGGTTCGTTGCCCCACTGACGACCGCCGCGCCCTCACCTCCGGCGCGGCCACCGTGCAACCCTCGCCCGTCATGGCCGAACCCGCCCTCTACCCCGTCCCCCGTATCAAGGATCTCGCCGTCGGCGAACGCCCGCAGGAGCGTCAGGAACGCTGCGGCCCCGAAACCCTCACGGACACCGAGCAACTCGCCATGATCCTGCGCAGCGGCTCCGCCGGCCGGAACGTCAAGTGCGTCGCCGAGGACCTGCTCGCCGCCGCCGGCGGCAGCCTCGCGGGCCTGCTCCCCTGGACCGCCGCCGACTTTCGCCGCGTCAAGGGCATCGGTCCCGTAAAGGCGCAGCAGCTCGTCAGCGTACTTGAAATCTCCCGCCGCATGCTCGCCCAGCGCGAGATCGTGCCCCCCGACCTCGAGCACCCGCATCAGGTCGCCGAGCACTTCCGCGCCGAGACGCTCGGCCTCGTCGTCGAGAAGTTCTGGGTGCTCAGCCTCAACCGCCGCAACCGCCTCCTGCGCCGCGACGAGATCAGCTCCGGCACCGCCACCAGCGCGCTCGTCCATCCGCGCGAGGTCTTCCGTGAAGCCATCAAGGCCGGCGCCTGCGCCATCATCGCCGTCCACAATCATCCCAGCGGCGACCCCGCTCCCAGCAGCGCCGATCTGCAGATCACCCGCCAACTCTCGGCCGCCGCCCGCGCCGTCGAGATCGGCCTGATCGACCACGTCATCCTCGGCCAGCCCACCCGCGACCCCGCCGGCCGCGGCTACTACAGCTTCCGCGAAGCCGGCCTGCTCTGACTCTAAATTTCGGAGACGACAGAAGGTAACGAAGGAAACGAAGCTCCTCGAAGCATCGGGAGTTCTCTACTCGAGTGATTCCGGTTCCTTGTCCAGCTGCCGGGTGGAGGCCCCGGTCTGACGCTTGGGAATCCAATCCCTCCGCTCTTCGTTTTCTTCGTTACCTCTCAAGGAACTAGAAATTCTTAAGTTGATAATCAGTAGGTTATAAAAGGCAGTTTCTTCCCGTCATCCCTCGGCCCCGCCGGGTTCTTGGCTTCTGTCGTCCGAGCGCCTTCCGCCGCGCAATTTCCCTCACCGCTCGCCTCTCGACCTCTGCACGGGTGGCTCCGCGCCGTCCGCCACCCGTGGTTCCTCTTGAGCCACGTCCGCCTCTCACCCACATTCCGCCCCCGATGAATCCCGCCATTCCTGCGCTGA
The DNA here is from genome assembly GCA_023269585.1 of Opitutaceae bacterium. Classification (GTDB taxonomy): domain Bacteria; phylum Verrucomicrobiota; class Verrucomicrobiia; order Opitutales; family Opitutaceae; genus CAJCBL01. The sequence continues at coordinate 89,984 of JAHFTC010000001.1, read as the reverse complement.
TCTTCCCGGCCATCTCATTGCTCTTTCTCGCCTATACGAACCGTTTCCTCGGCCTGACGGGGGTCGCCCGCAAGATGCTCGCCGAGCACCTCGCCTCGCCCCAGCCGCATTGGGAGGCCCAACTCATCAACATCCGCCGCCGCCTCCACCTCATCCGCCAGATGCAGATGCTCGGGCTGGCCTCCATCATCCTCGCCGCCCTCGCCATGGGCGCCCTCGTCAACAACTTCGAGCGACTCGGCCAGGCCATCTTCGTCTGCTCCCTGGCCTGCTTCATCGGCTCGATGGGCATCTGCGTGCACGAGATCAAACTCTCGATCGACGCCATCGAAGTGGAGTTTAAGCGCGCCAAAGTCCCCGGCGTCTGAGCCGAAACCAAGCAATTCGGCCCAAAGGCCGCAAAAACCAGGCGGGCCAGTTCCCGACTTGCGGCGTGCCCGCCGCCATCAGCCCGACCAACCTTCATTCGCCGAACTTGTAATACAATAGATTACAAGACCGCTCAGCGCCCCGCCTCACCCGCGGCGCAGCTCGCCGTTTGGCTCATCCAGACGGCAAGCGGCGGGTCGTACGGCCCCACCTACCCCAGACGACCGCCACCAGCGTTCCACCGGCCGCTGTCGGCCCAATTGCCCGCGCGCTGCCGGACTTGTAATACAATAGATTACAAGACCCGCTGAACACCCGCCTCACCCGCGGCGCAGCTCGCGGATGGCCTCACCCAGTCGGCGGATACCCTCCTCGATCTGCGCCTCGTCGGAGTTCGAGAAATTGAGCCGCAGGTGCCGGTCGTCCGGCTCGACGAAGAACGCCGCCCCCGGCACGAACGCCACCTTGCGCGCGATCGCCACCTGGAAGAGCGCCATCACGGAAACGCCCTCCGGCAGCCGCGCCCACAGGAACATCCCGCCGTCCGGCTCGCTGCACTTCACCTCGGCCGGGAAATGCCGCTGGATCGCCGCGACCATCGCATCGCGCTGCCGGCCGTAGAGATCGCGCACCAGCGCGATGTGCGCATCCAGATTGTGGTCAACCAAGTGCTGGTGCACCACGCGCTGCGAGAAGTAGTTCGAATGCAGATCCACGCCCTGTTTCGCCGTGACCATCAGATCCATCAGCTGCCGCGGCGCCACGATCCAGCCCAGCCGCAGACCCGGCGCCACGATCTTCGAGAACGACCCGAGCATCACGCTCCCCGGGCACGACGCCCGCAGCGCCGGCAACGGTTCCCCGCGGAACCGCAGCTCGCCGTAGGGATCGTCTTCCACGAGCACCACCGGACGCTCCGCGCACAACCGGCCCACCGCCGCGCGCTTGGCCGCCGAGTACGACAGGCCCGACGGATTCTGGAAGTTCGGCACCGTGTAGAAGAGCTTCGGCTTCCGCTCGTCGAGCGCCGCGCGCAGCTCGTCGAGGTTCGGGCCGTCGTCCTCGAGCGTCACCGTCGCGAACTTCGGTTCGTACGCCGAGAATGACTGGATCGCCCCGAGATACGCCGGACGTTCCAGCAGCACCGTGTCGCCCGCGTCGAGCAGCACCTTGCCGAGCAGGTCGAGGCCCTGCTGCGAGCCGTTGGTGATGAGGATCTCGTCCGGGTCGACCACCAGCCCGCGTTTCGTCGCATAGCGCCCCGCGATGAACTCCCGCAGCGGCCGGTAGCCCTCCGTCGTGGAATACTGGAGCGCCGTCGTGCCCGCCTCGCGCAGGACCTTCGCCGCCGACTCCGCCACGTCCGCCACCGGGAAGGTGCGCGGGTTCGGCAGCCCGCCCGCGAACGAGATGATCTGCGGGTCCTCGGTGACCTTGAGGATCTCGCGGATGGCCGAGCGCTGCATGCGCTGTGTGCGACGGGAGAACAGGGCGGAGAGATCGGAACCGGCGGTGCTCATTTCTAGGAATTAACGGCACAACATCCCGCCCACCCCAAGCCTCGTCGAGGCGAAATCCCGGCGAGCGCCGCCACCGCCCAGCCCTCTTCCTTGCCCTCCCGCCTGCGCCTCGGCAAACCTGCGCAATGCCTGCGCTCCAGTTTCTTCCGCCGCCGCAAAAGATCCGCACCACCCGCGGCACCTTCCCGCTCTCACACGCCAAACGCCTCGTCCTGCCCGATGACTCCGGCCCGGCCACCGATGCCCTCGCGCAGCGCATCGTCGACGAGATCGGTACTCACACCGCCGCCCCCGCTTTCCTCACTCCCGGTGAAGGCGCCATCGAGTGCAGCATCAGCGCCACCGGCCCAGCCCAGAGTTACACGCTCACCGTTTCGCCCAAAGGCATCGTCCTCGTCGGCGCCGATGCCGCCGGTGTCTTCTACGGGCTCCAGACGCTGCTCCAGATCGTCCGCCAGTGCGGCGCCGAGCTGCCGGCGTTGAAAATCACCGACGCGCCCGACTACCCCGTCCGCGGCTTCTACCACGACCTCACCCGCGGCAAGGTCCCCACCCGCGCCACCCTCTTCGCCCTCGTCGAGAAGATGGCCGCCGCGAAGCTCAACCAGCTCCAGCTCTACGTGGAGCACACGTTCGCGTTCAAGAACCACCCCGACATCTGGGCCGGCTCCGACCCGCTCACCGCCGACGACATCCTCGCCCTCGACGAGCACTGCGCCCGCCACCACATCGAGCTCGTCCCCTCGCTCAGCACCTTCGGCCACTTCTACACCGCGCTCGTCGCGCCGCGGAAACAGCACCTCAACGAGTACGAGCTCGATGGCTCCGCCCTCCCCTTCTCCTGGTGGGATCGGATGGGCCACTACACGCTCGACTGCCGCAACGCCGACGCCTTCGCGCTCGTCGCCGAGATGATCCGCGAGTTACGCCCACTCTTCCGCTCGAAGCACTTCAACCTCTGCTGCGACGAGACCTTCGACCTCGGCAAAGGGCGCAACACCGCCTTCGCGGCCAAGCACGGCGTCGGCCGCCTCTACGTCGACTTCCTCAAGAAACTCTTCGGCGTCGTCCGCGCCGAGGGCGCCGTACCCATGTTCTGGGGCGACATCGTGGGCAACCACCCCGAGCTCGTCCGCGAGGTCCCCGCCGACTCGATCGCGCTCGACTGGGACTACTCCGCCGATCTCCACGACACCAAGAGCGCGCTCTTCAAGAAGGCCGGTCGCGCGTTTTACGTCTGCCCCGGCTGCTGCGGCTGGGACCGCTGGATCAACGACCTCGACACCGCCACCGCCAACATCCTCGGCTTCGCGCAACGCGGCCGCCGCACCGGTGCCGCCGGCTTCCTCAACACCGACTGGGGCGACCGCGGCCACATCAACTTCCTCGGCAACAGCCACCACGGCCTGCTCCTCGGCGCCGCCGCGTCGTGGAACACCAAAGCCACCACATCAGCCGCGTTCGACGCCGCCTTCAACACCCTCGAGGTCGGCGACGCCTCCCAGTCGTACGCCCAGCTCCTGCGCGAGATCGGCAGCGCCGCCATCGTCCCGTGGAAACAGCTCGTGCTCTGGTTCGACCCCACGCCGCACCGCCCCGCCGACTGGTGGGACGCCGCCACCGGACTCCCCGTCGGCATCCTGAATCTGGATTCCGCCGCCGCCTTCGCGGCCTACGACAAGATCGAGAAGCTGCGCGTCCAGCTCGCCCAGGTCGCCGCCGCCGCGCAGCCGCAGGACCCGCTCGCGCTGCGCGAGGCGCTCGTCGCCGCCCGCGGCCAGGCACTGATGCAGGCGCTAGGCGGGCTGCTCGTGTGCTTCGCCAAGAAGCGCAAGGTGCCGCGCGGCCTCGATGCCGCCGCGATCGCCAACGACCTGCGTCGTTTCGAGGCCGATGTCTCCGAACTCTGGCACGCCCGCAACCGCCCCTCGGAGTATTTCCGCGTCCGCACCGCGCTCCTCGAACTCGCCCGACGCCTCGACCGCGCCGCCCTCGGCCTGCCGTGGCTGCGCACCGCCCGGAACCTGCCGTAGGTCGTCCCTTCAGGGCGACCATTCGGTTGCCCGTCGTTCCCTTCGTTACCTTCTGTCGTCTGCCGAAGCTCGCCTCACTCCGCCGCGGGCTTCGCCGCCAACTCGCGGCAGCCGCGGAGGTCGCACTTGCCGCTGCCGAGCACAGGAATGTGGTCGAGCCGGTGCACGATCTTCGGAATCCAAAGATTGGGCACCGCGGCGGCGGTGAGCTTCTCGCGCAGCTGGGCGGCGGTGATCGGCTCGGTGGTGAGGAGGACGAGCGTCTCACCCTTGGCGGCGTCGGGCACACCGAGCACGACGACCTTCGGGGCCTCGGCGGCCTCGAGGGCGAACAGCTCGACGATCTTCTGCTCGATGGTGAGGTGCGGCACCATCTCGCCGCCGACCTTCGAGAAACGGGAGAGGCGCCCCTCAATATAGAGGAAGCCGTCGTCGTCGAAGCGGCCGAGGTCGCCGGTGACGAACCAGCCGTCGCGGATGGTCTCGGCGTTGCGCACGGGGTCCTTGAGGTAGCCACCGAAGATGTTGGGGCCGCGGAACCAGATCACGCCCGTGCGGTCGGGCGGCAGGATCTCCCCGGTTTCCGCATGCACGATGCGCGCGGTGATGCCCGGCAGGAGGCGCCCGACGGAGCCCAGGCGGTGCCCTTCCTGCGGCCGCACACCCTTGGGCAGGTCGCGGGGCTCGGGGAGGTTCACGTTCGTCACCGGCGTGGTCTCGGTGAGGCCGTAGCCCTGGAGAATCGGGAGACCGAAGCGTTGCAGGCAGTGCTCGTAGAGGTCGATCGGGAGCTTCTCGGCGCCGGCGACCATGAAGCGCAGGGACTTCAGCTGGGCCGGTTCGGCGCGTTTGAGCATCGGCCGGATGAACGTCGGCGTGCCCACGAAGACGGTGACGCGTTCCTGCTCGATGGCGTCGATGTTGCGCTTGGGGTCGAGCGGCGTGGGCAGCGTCACGGTGCGCAGGCCGCGCATGAGCGTGTACCACATCGTGACGGTGAAGCCGAAGCTGTGGAAGATCGGCAGGCAGGCCAGGAGCGTCTCGTGCTTGGGCAGCACGCCCGTCGCCGAGATCTGGGCACAGTTGGCGAGGATATTGCGATGGGTGAGCGGCACTCCCTTCGGCTCGCCGGAGCTGCCGCTGGTGAAGAGCAGCGCGGCCTCGGCGTGGTCGCCCACGCGCGGCACCCGCCAGAGCAGCCGGAGCACCCGCGAGGGCAGCAGCCAGATGAGGGCGAGGCGTGCCACGACCGCCGGCTTGCCGCAGGCGGTGAGATCGACGCGGAGGTCGCGGGTGGCCGCGGGCCACGGGAACTGCGGGAGCTTGGCGCGCACGGCCTCGGCGGAGATGACGGTGCGCACCTCGCCCAGCCGCAGCGACGCCTCGATGGCGGTGGGCCCGGCGGTGAAGTTGAGGTTCACCGGGATCTTGCCGGCGAGGACCACGGCGAGGTTGGCAATGTAGCCGCCGATGCCGGGCGGCAGCACGATGCCCACGCGGCGCTCGGGCACATGGCGCCGGAGGAACTGCGCGTAGGTCGCCGCGGCCGCGAGCAGCATGCCCGCGCTCATCTCGCGGCGTTCGGCGGTGCGGTCGATCAGCACGACCTTCCACGGATGCCGCGCGAGCGCGCGCAACAGCTCGTAGCCAAGATTTCGTTTCACCTCGCCCCGTTGCTGGTAGGCGCGTTCGCCGAGATCGAGCAGCGCCTGCCGGGCGAGCACGGGGTTGACGGTGGCGTGGGGCAGCGGCGCGCCGACCTTGACGAGCACCGAGAAGGGGAACTGCTCGGGCAGCTTGAAGATGAGCTTCTGGTTGGCGTAGGTGAAGATCGAGCCCCAGAGCGAATCGATGAACACCGGCACCACGGGCACGGCCGCACGTTTCGCGAGCGTTTCGAACCCCTTGCGCACCTCCATCAACGCCCCGGTGCGGCTCACCTGCCCCTCGGGGAAGACGCAGACCAGCTCGCCCTCCTTCATCTTGCGGATGGCGAGGCGCAGGCCCTCGCTCGCGCGCGCGGCCGAGAGCGGGATCACGCCGCTGATCCGGTAGAACCACAGCGGCAGGCCGCGGCGGCGGTGGCCGTGGATGGCGAGAAACCAGAGCTTGCGCGGGAAGACGACCTGCAGGATGAGCGCATCCACGTACGAGATGTGGTTGCTCACCACCAACGCGCCGCCGGCGGGCAGGTTTTCCAGTCCCTCGACCCGGAGGCGGTACAGCGCCCGGCCGAGGCCGCGGAAGAGCAGGAGCATGAGGTGCTCGGGGGCGATCCATACCGCTGCCACCGCACCCACCGCCGCCACGAGCGCGAGCGCGGCGAACTGCTCGCTGGGCGTCCACTGCAGCAGCGCCGCCATCGCGTAGTAAAGCCCGCCGGAAGCGATGCCGCCCAACCCGCGAAAGAGGTTGAGCGCCCCACCCATCCGGGTGCGCTGGGGACGGCTCACGCGATGAAGAAAATAGATGTGCAACGGCGCCAGGAAGAGCCCGGCGCTGCAACCGGCCAGCAACAACGCGGGACGGAAGGCGGGCGCGTCGAGCGGGTTGGCGCTCGCCCACCACGCAGCCAGCGCCATACCGGCCGCGCCGAAAGACACCAGGCCGATCTCAGTGCGTCCCCGGGAAACAACGCCGGCGAGAAAATGCCCCGCGAGGGCGCCGGCGCCGGTGAAGAGCATCAGCGTGGCCGCCAGCCCGGTGATGCTCGCCGCCCCGGGATTCAGCGCCGCCCAGGCGCGCCCGGCGTCGATCAACACGAGCACGAACGCCCCGCCGAGGGCGTGGAACCACAGCACACCCAAAGCGGTGTTGCGCAACCGCGGCACGCGCAGCAGCTCCACCAGATGGTTCATCGGCCGGGTCAGAATTCCCGGCGGCGGCGCGCCCGAGGTCTTCGCGGCGGTCGGACGCGCCGGCAGGAAGGCCAACAACGCCACGCCGCCGATCACCGGCAACAGGTACGCCAACCGCTCCGCCCCGACCCAACCGAGCCCCACCTCGCCCCGCAAACTCGCCACCTCGATCGCACGCGCGCCGACATAGGCCCCGCTGGCGATGGCCGCGATGGTCAAAATCTCCTGCAGCAGCACCGCCGCGCCGAACTTCTCCGGCGGCGTGACCTCCCGCAACATCGTGCGCTTCGACGGCGACACCAGCGCGGAGTGCACCGCCAGCAGGAGGAACACCGCCACGGTGAACGGCACGCTGCGCAGGTGCAGGGCCAACACGAGCAGCCCCAACAACGTGACCAGCGCCACGATCGCGATGCTGAGGACCGAACGGCTCGAGTACCGGTCCGCACACCAGGCGAACAGCGGCGAGAACAACACATACGGCGCCGCCAGCGCCACCGGCAGCAGTGCCATCCACTCGTCGACCGCCCCAGCCGGGAGCACCCCCGGCACGAGCGCGAGCGCGAGGATCGCGGCCTTCGCCGCGTTCGCCGCGAAAGACACCAGGGTCTGGGCAGAAAGCAACGCAGTCAGCGAAGCCTTCGGTGAGCGGTAGGAGTCCGAAGCAGGCATTGGGCGGCGGGGTGCGGAAGCGAAAGGCAACGCGCGGGCAAGGGCAAGGCGGCGTTCGCCCCGCGTCTCCCCTCTTTCACGCCCGGCCCACCCGCCAGCGGCGCAGATCGGCGGCCAAAGCGCCGAAGCCGCCGGGAAAGTCGAACTCGAGGCGGCGGAAATCGCCCCGGTGCCGCGCCATCTCCTCGGTCGCGCGCTGCACCTCGAACGGCAACGAGGGGTGCATCGTGCCATAGACGCGATGCTTGAGCTCGCGCCGCGTATACGGCGGCGCGCCCGTGGTTTGACCGTCGAGCCAGGCCGCCTCGGTCACCGCGTCGTCTCGCCCGCACAGATACCAGGCCTCGACCGCCGGCACCGCCAGGCCGACGGCGGTGTGCAGCCGCGCGCGGCCCTGCGCGGACGGCAGATTCTTCAGCGTCTGCCGCACGATCGCGCGCAGCTCGCACAGGCGGCAGCGGGGGTGGAAATAGCCGGGGCGCTCATGCTCCGCGGTGTGCACCACGGTGTCGTCGGAGTCGGCCGCGACGACCAGCCCGTCGGCGTCGGTGCGGAAATGCAGGTGCCGCAGGATCACCGGCAACACCTGCGCGACCGACGGCCACCCGCGGGCGCGCAACGGCGGTTGGACCACTTCGACGGGTCGCCCGAGCACGCCCTCCGCGACGATCCGCAGGGCGGCCTCGTCGGCCGGCGATTCGCTCAGCAGCGCGACCTTCATCGGTGGGTTCGGGAGCCGGATACGGATTCAGCGCTCGCCGGGGATGCCGCCGAGAATGCCGCTGTACCAGAGGTCGCCGAGGCTGGCGCTGCCGATGGCATCGCGCAGGTCCTCGCGGTCGGAGAGACGCTCGAACGTCGCCTCCGCCCCGCGTTTCTGCGCGACGATCACCTCCTCCAGCTGATCGCGAAACAGGTCGAGCAGGTACGGCGAGTGGGTCGTCGTGAGAATCTGCGACGCCGGCGCATCGCCCTCGGGAGCAGTCATCCGATAGAGCAGGTCACGAATCTCGCGCAGCAATCGCGGATGGATGCCGCGGTCGATTTCCTCCAGGCAGAGAATCGCCGGCCGCGGATGCACCTGCGTGAGCACCAGCAGGCCGATCAACACCAACGTGCCCTGGGACAGATCCTCGGCCCCGAGCCGGCGCGCCTCGCCCTCGATCTCCGCGGAGAGCCGCCGCGTGCCGTCCGCCGCCGCCACCGCGCCGATCGCGCGGTACTCGGGCAGGATGCGGCGGAACTCGGCCGCGATCGCCGCGTGGGTCGCGGGTTCCTCGCGTTGCAGACGGTCGAGCGCGGCGGGCAGGTTGGTGCCATCGTCGCCGAGCAGGATCGGCGCACCCGCGGGGCTGGGACGCGCCAACGCGGCCTGATCGAGCGCGACCACCCGCAACGTCGTCAGGCGCGAGAGGAGCTGCGCCCAGCGCAGCGGCAAATCGCCCGGCCCGGCGACGCGCAAGATGCGGCCCGAGCCGTCGGGCGCGCATTCGAGCAACGCCTCGAGGTCGGCGAAGGGTGCGTTGAAACGGAAACGCAGCAGGCCACCGGCGGCCTGCTGCCCCGCCGGGGCGGGGCCGAAGACGGGCGGGCGCGCCGCGAATTGGCGCAGACGCTGGAGCGCGAGCAGCACGCTGGTCTTGCCGCTGCCGTTGGGCCCGATGATGAGGTTGAACGGTCCGAGCTCGATCCGCGCGGAACGCAGGACCTTGAAGTTCGTGAAGTCGATGGAGGCGATCACGGTGCCGGCACTATGCGGCCCGGTTTCACTCCGGGCAACTGTGCGCTGCGCTGAATTTGTCCGGCGCCTACCGCGGAAGCAGCGCCTGCACGGCGGGATCCTGCACGTTGGCCTTCGTGACCACCACGAACTCGGTGGTGATCGTACGCGGCACCGCGTCACCCTTGCACAGCGCGACCGCCGCGCGCACCGCGTCGTGCCCCATCTCCCCGGGCAGCTGCGCCACCCAGCCCTGCAGGTGGTCCTGCGTGAGCGCCTCGACCACCGCGGGGGTGAGATTGAAGCCGAACCCGACACACTTCACGGCACCCGAGAGTTTCCGTTCCTTGATGACGTCGATCATCGCGAGAGTCGCGGGTGTGGCGGAGGCCAGGACCGCCTTCGCCTCGGGATGCTGGTCGAAGAAGGCCGCCACCCGCTCCTGTTCGTGGCCCTTTTCCGTACCCACAAACATGCTACCGCACAGGACGAGGTCCGCGCGCAGTTCGCGCATCCGCTCGAAGGCCCCCAGCTCGCGCTGGAGCGTGGCCCCGCTCGTCTGGTTGTGCTTGAGGAAACCGATGGGGTCGCCGGCGGCCGTCAGCGAGACCAGCAGCGCCCCGGCCGCCTGCCCGGACTTCCGCTGGTCCGTGCCCACGAAAACGTACGGCTGCTCCCCTTCCAGCTTGGTGTCGAACACCACGATCTGGACGCCCTGGGCCGCGGCGGCGGCCAGCGGCGCGATGAGCGTGTCCTTGCTGCATGGAGCGATCACGATCGCATCCACGCCTTGGGCGACGAGCCCGTCGAGCAACTGAATCTGGGCGGCGACATCGCTCTCGTTGAGCGGGCTCTTCGCCAACACCTCCGCGCCGAGCTCCTCGCCGGCTTTCCGTGCCCCGGCCTCGGCCGCGGCCCAAAACGGCGACTGGGTCTTCGTCAGCAGGCCGATCTTCGGCCCGGCAACGGACTCGCCCACGGCAACGAGGGCGACAGCAAGAAGGAGCGGATGGCGCAGCGGTGAGAACACAGGCATGCAGCGAGGGGTTTCAGCCCCTCCTCATCGGCTGCCCCGCCGCGAAGTGAAGCACCACAAACACGTCCCCGGGGCGCCCCCTGCCCGCTTACGGGGAGGCCCTGCGGATACAAAACGACCGGAGCCGCACAGGGCCCCGGTCGTCGAGAAACGGATGCGGAGGGAGCTCGAATCAGCCGTTGGCGATCTTGCGCTGGACCGGGAAGACCGGGCGCAGCGCCTGGCTGAGCTGGTCGTGCAGGTCCTGCATCTTGCGGTAGATGGCGACGTTGGCCTTGTTGGGCTGGCAACGGGTCGACTCGTCGAGCGCCACGATGCGGCGCGTGACATCCTCGAGCTTGGCCTTCGGGTTGGACTGGCGGGCCACGCACCACGCGGCCTGGAGCGCGCCGCCGAGCGCCGCGCCTTCGTCCTCGACCATCGCGACGACGGGGACGCCAAAGACGTCGGCCATCATCTGGCGCCAGACCGGCGACTTCGCGCCGCCGCCGGTGATACGGATCTCCTTCGCCTTCACGCCGAGCTGGGCGAGGCGGCGCAGGCCGTAGTTCATGCCGAGCGTGGCGCCTTCCATCGCGGCGCGGGCGAGGTGCGCCTGGGTGTTGGTCTTGCCGTTGAGGCCGATGACCGAGCCCGAACCGGTCGGCACGTTGGGCGTGCGCTCGCCGGCATAGTACGGCAGCACGAGCAGGCCGTCGCTGCCGGCGGGAATCGTGGCCACCTGGTCGTCGAACGTCTTCACGTCCCAGCCGAAGAGGTTGCGCATGTGCTCGGTGACGCTGGTGACGTTCATCGTGCACAGGAGCGGGAGCCAGCCGCCGGTGGAGCTGCAGAACGCGGCGATCTCGCCGTCCGGATCGCAGACCGGCTTCTTGCTGAAGGCGTAGATGGTGCCGGAGGTGCCGAAGCTGGCGGTGACGACGCCCGGCTCCACGTTTCCAGTACCGATGGCGCCCATCATGTTGTCGCCGCCGCCGGCGCTGACGACGACGGAGGTCGAGAGGCCGTACTTCTCGGCGATCTCCGGGCGGAGGGTGCCGGCCGCCTCATGCGACTGGGAAATCTTCGGGAGGAACTGCGCGAGCTTCGGGTCGATGGCGTCGATGGCGGCCTTCGACCACGCGGCCTTGCGCACGTCCATGAGGGCGGTGCCGGAGGCGTCGCCGAACTCCATGAAGTACTGGCCGGTGAGGTGGAAATTGAGGTAGTCGTGCGGGAGGAGCACGTGGCGGAGGCGGCGGTAGTTGGCCGGCTCCTTCTTCTTGAGCCAGGCGATCTTGCCGGCGGTGAAGCCCGCGAGCACGAGATTGCCGGTCTTCTTCAGCGTGGCCTTCGGCCCGCCGAGTTTCTTCATGATCGCCTCGCACTCGGGCACGGTGGAGGTGTCGCACCAGAGCTTGGCCGGGCGGATGACTTCGCCCTTGTCGTCCAGCGGCACGAAGCCGTGTTGCTGGCCGGATACGCCGATGCCGGCGACGGCCGCGCGGTCGACCTTGTCGAGGACGGCCAGGATGACCTTGTCGAGCGCCTCGGTCCACGCGGACGGGTGCTGTTCCATGTGCCCGACCGGAAGGTTCGGGATCAGGGTGTAGGAGGCGCGCGCCTCGGCGACGACCTTGCCGGACTCGAGATCGAGGACGATGGCCTTGGTGCTCTGCGTGCCGCTATCGATGCCAATGAAGAGACTCATGGGTGGTGGATGGTGTGAAGAGAGTTGTTTCGGGTCCCGCGCCGGGGGAAGCGGAAGCGGGAAGTTTTCGGGTCTGTACGAACCGGGCGACAACAAAAAGGCCGCGGGACGAACCCCGCGGCCTCGGCAGAACCGGAACAGGGACGGCTCAGCGCTTCAGCGCGGCGCAGAACTTGGCGAGGCGGCGCACGCCCTCCTCGATGATCTTGTCGCCCGTGGCGTAGCTGAGGCGCAGGCAGTCGTCGGCACCGAAGGCGACACCGGGGACGGCGGCGACCTTCTCCTCGTCGAGGAGCTTCGCGCAGAACTCGCCCGATTTCAGCCCGAAGGACGAGATGACCGGGAAGAGGTAGAACGCGCCCTGGGCGAGGCCGCAGGTGATGCCGGGGATCTTGTTGAGCTCGGCATGCAGGAACTTCCGGCGGCGGTCGAAGGCCTCGAGCATGGGCTTGAGGGCGGCCTGGGCCTTGTCCTTCTCCTTGAGCGCGGCGAGGGCGCCGTACTGGGCGAAGGTGGTGGCGTTGGACGAGGTCTGGCTCTGGATGTCGATGGCGGCCTTCAACACGTCGGCCGGACCGACCATGGTGCCGAGGCGCCAGCCGGTCATCGAATAGCTCTTGCTGAAGCCGGAGACGACGATCGTCGCGGCGGCGGCTTCGGGCGAGAGCGTGGCGGCGCAGTAGTGTTTCTGACCGTCATAGGTGAGATGCTCATACATCTCATCGGACATCAGGTAGAGGCCGTGCTTGAGCACGACGGCGACGAACGCCTCCATCTCGGCCTTGGTATAGACCGCGCCGGTGGGATTGGAGGGGCTGTTGAGGATGACGAGCTTCGTGCGCGGCGTGATCGCGGCTTCGAGCTGGGCGGCGGTGAGTTTGAAACCGTTCTCGGCGCCCGCGCTGACGATGACCGGGGTGCCGCCGGCGAGTTTCACCATCTCGGGATAGCTCACCCAATACGGCGCGGGAACGATGACTTCGTCGCCGGGACCGACCGTCGCCATGATGGCGAGATAGCAGGAGTATTTGCCGCCGGGGCTCACGCAGGTCTGCGCCGGAGTGATCTTCAGGCCGTAGTCGTTGGCGTAACGCTCGGCGATGGCGGCGCGCAGTTCGTCGATGCCGGCGGCCGGAGCGTACTTGGTCTTGCCCGCAGCGAGAGCCTTGGCGCAGGCCTCCTTGATGAAATCGGGCGTGTCGAAATCGGGTTCACCGGCGGCAAAGCCGCAGACGTCGACTCCGGCGGCTTTGAGTGCCTTGGCCTTGGCATCCACCGCCAAGGTCGGCGACGGCGAGATGTTCTTGGCCCAAGGGGAGAGGGAACGGCGGTTCTGGGTCATGGCGAAAGCGCAGGTTGGGACGAGTTCGGGACGACGCAAGCCCGGGCGGGCCCGTAGCGGATTTTTTGGAATCCCGCGGCGGCTCCGTCTCCCGTCCGCTCCGCGCGCGCTTCCCGGCCGCCGGAAAAAGAAAAACCCGCCGGCGCGAGGCCGGCGGGCTTGGTGACTGGTTGGCGAAGTCCTTACTTCTTGCCCTTTTTGGCCTTCTTGGCGGCCACCGGGAGGGCGTCGATCGCCGTGCGGAGCAGCTCGCCGACGCTCACGTCGTGCTTCTTCGCGAGCTTCACCAAGCGCTGCTTGGTGTCCATGCGGAGACGGACCGAGATCTGGCGGTGCGCCTTCACGGGGGCGGAGTAGGAGGCGAAATCGAACGTCTCGATCGCGTGGCGGATCACCTCGCTGTTGGTAGCCATGTCGAGATCGGCGCGGGCCGTCTCGATCTTGGCGAGGAGCTCTTCCTTGAGATCGAACGTGAGGGGGGAACTTTCCTGGGAGGTGGGAGGCATATCAGTATTCGGTTAACGGTGTTGATGTATCGCAGTTGCGGTTGAGACCGTGTAACTTTTCTGAAACGTATCCGACGGCAACTAGTTTTTTTTGTATTCGCACCGCTCCGGCGCGAATCGCGCCCCCGTCCGGCGGGCGCCACGGCCCTCAACGGAACGGTGCGACCTGCACTTCGGCACCAAGTTCAGGAGACACCGGCAGGTGGTCCGGGGAGAAGACGACGCGCGGCAGCTGGAGGTTCAGCGCGGCCCCCACGATGTGAAACCGCGTCTTGTTGCGGGTCGCCTCGTCGCGCAGGTCGATCGAGCGCACGATCCACTGGTCCTGGGTGCGCTTGAGGTCCAGCACGCTGATCGTCTTGACCGTCGTCGCGTCCGGGCCGAGCTCCTCCGCCTGGACGAGGGCGAGAAACTGGGTGTCGAGGTAGAACCGCACCCCCGTGAGGGTCGGACGAGCGGCGGCCACCTCGGGCGGCGGATAGGCCAGGAAGCGGTGGGCCGGCCGGCCGCGCACGCTGACCACGCCCTCGAACACGCAGTCCTCCCAGAAGAGAAACGGCATCTGCAGGTCGAACGCCGTCAGATCGGTGCCCGCGAGCGGCGTGAAGAGCTGCTCCGGCCCGACAACGGCGGCCGCCGCGCCGTCAACCGGCACGGTCCACACCGCCGACTGCGGTCCGTTCTGCACCAGGATCCGGCGCGCCCCGGGCGTGTCTGGCGGAAATTCGACGAGCGTCATCGGCCCGATGTCGTTTCGTGTCCCGTACATCCGGCCCGCGACCGTGCGTTCCTCACCGCGGCGCGGCATCGCGCGCAGGGTGAAATCCAGCGCGTAGTCGCCGGTCAGCCCCAGCCGACGGAAATCCGCGAGCAGCCGGCGGCCCTCCTGCTGATCCACCTTGCCGGTGAAGGCATACCGGGGTTCCGGGCGCACCCGGCTTTGCGCCGCGGCAAAAACGGGCACAAAAAACGCGAGGGCGAAGACCGTACACCGGCCGAGGCGCCTCGCGTTCATCGGAAATCGAAGACTGGCTGCTTCAGGGCTGCGCCGCCGGAGCGGGAGCCACCGGGGCCTCAGGAACGGGCATCGCCGGGGCCGTGGACACGGGAGCGCTCGGGAGCGTCTCGACGGACTTGTCCTTGTGCTTCGCGATGTAGATCTGCCCCAGGTAGGCAGCGAAGCCGAGGACGAAGAACGCGACCGCCAGCACGATCGTCGAGCGCGTGAGCACGTTGCCGGTTTCGGCACCGAAGGTCGCCTCGGCCACCCCGCCGCCCATCGCCGTGCCCAGACCGCTGTCGGAACGCGGCTTCTGCACCAGCACGAGCAAACCGAGGAAAAGGGAGACGAGAACCAGCAGGAAAGTCAGGACAACGGTCAGGATGTTCATGAAGCGGCCGAGGCAACCGACGGGGCCCGGCTTTGTCAAGGCGGGTCCCGTCCGGGTTCACACGTTCACTCCGAGGCGGTCGAGGATGCGCTGGAGGTCGGTGTTGCCCTGGTACTCGATCACGATCTTGCCCTTCTTGGGCGAGTGCTTGAGCGAGACGCGGGCGTTGAAGTGCGAGGTGAGCTTCTTCTCGATCGTGGCCACGGTGGCGGACTCCGCCGCCGGGACGACACGCCCTTCCGGCGTGCTGGCGCTCGGGGCAGCCGCGGCGGCGCGGCGGCGCTGCACCAGTTGTTCGAGCACCCGCACACTCGACCCCTCCTCGATCGCCCGACGGGCGAGCAGTTGGCGCTCCGCCGGAATTTCCAGACCGAGCAACACCTTCGCGTGCCCGACGCTCAGCATCTTCTTTGAGATGTAGCCCTGGATCTCGGCGTCGAGCTGGAGCAGGCGCAGCGCATTGGCGACGGAGGCGCGCGGTTTGCCGACCCGCTCCGCTGCGGATTCCTGCGTGAGGTTGAAGTCGCGGATGAGGCTGGCGTAGCCGAAGGCCTCTTCCATCGGGTTGAGATCCTCACGCTGGAGGTTCTCGATCATGGCAATCGCCGCCGAGGTCGCATCGTTGGCCGCCACCACGCGGGCCGGAATCGTCTTGGCCTTGAGGTGCTGGAAGGCCCGCCAACGCCGCTCGCCGGCGATGAGCTGAAACTTCTCCCCGACCTTCCGCACGACGATCGGCTGCAACAGGCCTTCGGCGCGAATGCTCTCAGCCAGTTCCGCCAGCGCCGCCGGCTCGATCGCCTTGCGCGGCTGGTGCGGGTTGGGCTCGATCGAGGACACCGGGATCTCGGCGTATCCCTCCGGCTTGGGCAGCGCAGCCGCCGGCACGGTGGCGGGCGGCACCGGGGCGACGGGGGCGGCCGGTGCTTTCGCCGCGGCGGTTTCGGGCTTTTTCGCCGCGCCCGACGCAATCAATGCGCCGAGACCACGACCGAGGCGGGAAGGGGTTTTCGAAGTCGACATGTCAATTGGAGGGCCGGATTTGGGGCGGAGTGGGCAGAGGGGCGCTCGCACCGGGGATGAAGAGGCTCTGACCCACGAGGATCTTCGTGGGGTCGGCGAGCCGGTTGGCGTTCTGGATGTTCTTCAGCGGCACGCCGTATTTCTTCGCGATGACCGAGAGCGTCTCGCCGGTTTGCACCGTGTGGGTCACACCCTCCTTGGGGAAATCGTCGGCGAACTGCGTGGTGATCGTCGGACGCGTCGCCTGCCCCTTGGCCACCGCCGCGATGGCGGCGTTGGTCTCCTTGGCCAGCTTGGAAATCTGCTGGGCGACCGTCTGCAGGATGTCGCGCTTCTGCTCGGCCAACGCCGCGTCCGTGGTCTGCCGCAGCCGCGCGATCGCGTCGTTGACCTGGGCCAGCGTGGCGTACGCGGCCCGGCCGGTCTCGGCCTGGCTGTGCAGCGCGGCGTTGTCGCGCTGGACCTGTTCCAGCGTCGTCTGCAGCTCCGCCACAGTCTGCTGCAGCAGCCGCACGTCCTCGCGCAGATTGGCCAGCTCGACCGCCCGCGGATCGGCCCGCTGCGCATGCAGCGAGGACACGGCGAAGAGGCCGGCAAGCAGAGCAGTCCCGAGTTTCATGCGCGCAGCATGCAAAACCATCCGGGCAAAAACAAGCGCGTTGGCTTCGCCATCGTGCAACTTCCGTGGCTACACCCGGCGGGGAAACGGCGCCGCAGCCACCAAGGGCGGCATCGGGAGGGAGGTCAGGACCGTGCCCGGCACCACGGTGAAACCGCGCAGGAACTCCGCGGCCGGCAGCATTTTCCCGCCGGGCCGCTGCAGACACAGCAGCCGCAACACGCCGTCTCCCGCGGCCACGGGCAACGCGTCCGGCTCCGGCGCGAGCACGGTGCCCGGCACGGCGTCCCCCGTCGCGGGCGCCGCTTCTGCCAGCCCGAGCTTCACGGGCGTGCCGGCGAGCTCAATCGTGCAGCCCGGCCAGGGCAGCAGCGCGTTGATCCGCCGGACCAGCTCCGCCGCCGGTCGCGAGAAATCCAGCACGCCGTCCGCCTTCGTCAGGCGCCGGCAGTAGCTCGCCTGCGCCTCGTCCTGCTCCGCCGCCGTCAACCCGCCCGCGCCCAGCGCGGCCAGGCACCGCGCCGTGAGCGGCACCGCCGCGCGCCCCAGCGCGGCCTCGATGGTACCGGTCGTGTCCTGCGCCCCGATCGGGATCCGGGCCACATCGACGATCGCACCGGCATCGAGCTTGCGCACCACCCGCATGAACGTGACGCCGGTCTCCGCGTCGCCACTGGCGATCGCCGCCGTCGCGGGCGAAGCCCCGCGGTACCGGGGCAACAGCGAGGTGTGAAGGTTGAATACTCCCAGCCGCGGCGCGGCGAGGAAATCGTCCTTGAGGAGCTGCCCGTACGCCATCACCAGCGCGACCTCGGTCCCGAGCGCGGCCACCCGGGCCACATCCTCCGGGCCCAGGCGCTCGGGTTGAAACACCGGCAGCCCGCGGCCGAGCGCCCACTCCTTGATCGGTCCGGGCAGCAGTTTCTGGCCGCGCCCGTGCGGACGGTCCGGCTGCGTGAACACCGCGACGATCTCCGCCACCTCGCGTCCCTCCCCCGCCAGCCAGTCGAGCACGGGCAGTGCGATGGGATCGGATCCGAGAAAAACCAGACGAAGTGGCATGGCGCCGGAGCTTGCGCCTCGCCTCCCGCGCGGCGAGCGCTTTGTGGTCACCGCGCGGCCGGCGGGGCGAAACGCTCGATCAGCCGCCGGCTCTCGGGTCGCGTATCCAGCATCCGGGCCAAAGCCCCCAGATCGTTCAGGACGTCCGGCGGGAGGCGCACGATCTCGCGGTCGGAGAGCCGCGCCGTGAGCTGGTCGAACTGCGCCTGGGCGAGATCGGGACGGCGCAGGGCCGCCAGCACACCGGTCAGACGGACGCCATTCTCTGCGTCCAGCGTCGCCTGCTCGGGCGTACTCCGGAAGAGCGTTTCACCGACCGCCGCGGCCTGCCCGGGCCGGCCCAGCACCATGAAAGTGCGCGCAAGGGTGATGCGGGAAGGCAGGTCGGCGGCGGCCTGCTGCTGAAGCGCGGCGACCCGCTCCGCCAACGCCGCGAACTCGCGGCGCTCGATCAGCCACTCGCAGCCTTCCTGGAAGGCGCGCACGGCGGAGCGGTCCGGCACGAATTCAAAAACCTCCCACCGCTCGCCGGCCAGCCACGCCGAGTCCGGCAGCGGCAGCACCACCGGTCGCAACCACACCGGCCACTCCCCGGAGCGCAGCGCCCGGCGCAGGTAGCTTTCGCGTTGCTCGGATGGGCCGCGGCCACGCGCCAGCCGGACATAGTCGCTCTCAAAATCGTCCCAGCTGGTCACCACCAGGTACTCGACCCCTGCGGCACGAAGCAGGGAGAACGCCTCGTCCGCGTCGGTGGCGGCATAGATGCGGGCCGCCCGTTCGAGGCCGGGTTGATTCTCCCAATACAGAGTGCCCAAGCCCCGGGCACCGCCGAAGAAGATCAGGTGATTGGTCAGGCGCGGCCCCGCGAGGCAGAGCGGCGCGCCGCTCGCGGACCGGTTTGCCAAGGTCCGGGCGAGCCCGCGTTCGGCGAGCTGGATCGCATGCGTTTTGGTGAACGACGCGCCGCCAGCCGCACCCACCAACGCCACCGCAATCCCGGCGGCACACGCCGTCGTCGCTGACCAGACGCGGAACCGCGAGCCGGCCGCCGTGCCCAGCAGCGCCCCGATGAGGACCAGTGCGCAACTCTCCGCCGACAGCAGCCAGCGGACCTGCGCCAACGCGAGCGCCAGGAAGACCAAGGTTGGCACCAGCGAGAGCTGCACGGCATCGAGCGCGGCCGAGCGCGCCCGCACCGTGCGCCACACGCCCCACCCGCAGGCCACCGCCACGAAGCTCAACCGCCACACCGAGAACTCGACGCGAGGGTCCGTCACGAGGGCGAAGAGGCCTCGGAACTCAAGGAGCGCCTCGCGATGCAGCTGCCGCAGCAAGGGATCGAGCAGGAGGTAACTGTCGGTGCCGTTGAGCAGCACCATCGCGGGAGCCACCGCCAAGCCGGCCACCCCGAGCACGAGCCGCCGGGTTCGTGCTCGCCCCGGCTGCAACAGGCCCGACACGACCTGGCCGGCGCCCAACCACGCCAAGGCGTAGGCGGGATGGTTCGCCTCCAGACGCAGTCGCAGCAAAGCGGGGGCGTACTCCACCAAGTAGGCGATCACCGAAGCCGCCGCACCCACCCGACACCAGAAAAGGAAGTCATCCACGACCCGGCCGCGCTCCTTGGCTTCCCCACCCCGCCCGGCCACCACAGCCACTCCGAGCGCGGCCAACAGGGGAATCGTGCTGATCGCACTGATCCAAAGCCCCACCGCCCCCGCCAGCGCGGAGAACGTGAGCCAGCGGCGACCGCTCCTGCCATCGCAAGCGCCAGGTACCTGAACTCCGGCGACGAAACCCAACAGGCAGCCGAAGGAACAGACGGCGACCAGCAGGTGATGGTCGAAACCGCCGCCGGCGAAGTTTTCCCGCAGCGTCACCGAGCCCAAGATACCGAGTCCGGTCCCGATCGCCGCCCACGGTCCCCACCGTCGACCAACCGCCAGCGCCGCGCCCGCCACGAACAGCAGCAGCGCGACCGGTCCGAGGAACAGCGTGGCCGCCTCGGCCGGTTTCAGATCGTCGAACACCCCCAGGCGGTCCGCCGCCGCGGCGCCGGCCGCGAGGAGCCAGCGCGGCGGCGACGCCCATTCCACGGCGCGGCCGTGCGGCGCGTTGTCCTCGGCCGTCCACCGCAGCCGCCACTCCCCTTGCGCGCGCATCGCCTCCTGCTGGACCACCCATTGGGCCGCATCGGGTGAAGGGAGCAACAGCCGGTGCCCGCGCGCGTGCAGACCGGCCGGATAGCCGTCGTCCATGCGCGAATGCTGCAGGAGCCCACGACCGTCGCGCCACAGTCCCCACGCCAGCACCGCCGCGGTGGCGAGGCTCACCACCACCGCCCACCACGCCGCCGATGAAAGGGCCGTGCGGGGCTTCATGGGAAACAGGGGACCATAACGGCGGCCAAGCGTGGGAAATCGTTCGACGAGTGCACCAGAAATCCCTGCAAAAACTCGTCCGACACCGGACAGGCCGGCACCTCACCGAGCCTCCAGCGAGAGAGCTCCTCTCCGCGACAGCCCCAGCCATCGCGAAGAAAAAAGGCGCCGGGCTTTCGCCCGGCGCCTCGAAGCTTCAGCTTAGGCTTCGTCTTTCAGCCGACCAACCCCTTAGAAGGAGAAAGTGTTGGTGAGCGTCCATGTCACCGGTTCCGGGAGACGGAACGCACCGGCGCTGCCGTCCGGCTGCACCGTGATCGGGATCAGCTTGCGGCTGCCGAACACGTTGCGGGCGTTGAACTGGATGCGCCACTTGAGCTTCTCGGTGATGTTGCGCTCGTAGCCGACCCAGAGGTCGTAGGCGTCCTCGGAGGGGCCCTTCCACGGGTTCTTCACATCGAACTGCCAGCCCTTGGCCGGATCGTTGAAGACCGGATACCCGATGGTGATCTTGTCCATCCAGCGATAGCTGCCGCCGACATTCACCCCCTTGAGGAAGGAGACGGTCTGGAAGCGATAGTTGGTGGTGAACGCGAAGCGCCACGGACGGAGTTCGGCCACATCGGCGCCGTTGAGCGCGAGCTGCATCTTGTAGGAGCCGAGGGTCTCGATCTCGAACTTCGAGCGGGCGGTGCCGCCGGAATCGGCCGGGATCGCCCAGTTGCCGGCGCCCCACATGCGGACGTCGCCACCGGGGCCCTTGTAGAAGGCATAGCGGCCTTCCAGCCAGTCGGAATAGCTCTTCGCGAGGTTCAGGCGCACCGAGTCGTTCTTCGACGCGGTGAACGAGATATCCCAACCGGTGAGCGGGTTGGCCGTGAGTTCATACTCCGTACCCTTCGAGGTCGTGTCGCCGGTGATCGCGACGTTGAGCTGGCTCCAGCTGCCGCCGCCGGTGGCGTAATCGGTCATGCCCCAGGCCTTCTGCATGTCGACCGGGATCGGATTCGCGAGCCACGCATCGACCGAGGCCTTCTGGATCGCGTACTGCGCGTCGAGCTCGGCCTGGCTGTAGGAGCCGGGATTGCCGTCCATCGCGCCGACCGTGCCGTTTCCGGCGGGCTGCCAGCGGACCGCGCCACCGGAGGTGGAGGTGCCGTAAACGGTCTGGAAACCCTTGGTGCCGTCACGAGTCGCGATCGCAGCGGACTGGCACCACGCTTCGCCGGCGCCGATGAGGTAGCTGTTGGCCACCTGCCCGGTGAGGGTCGCGTTGAACATCTGGGTCTCGTACCAGTTGATCTTGAGGACGATCTTGTCGTTCAAGGCCGAGACCGTGAAGCCATAGTCCTTGGTCTTGCCGTTGGGGGACGCCACCCGGTGGCCGAGGATATCCACGCGGCCGGCATCAGGCCGGAAGTTCTCGGACTTGTTGTAGAACGCCGTGAGCTTCATGTCCCAGGGCAACATGTCGTTGACGAACTTCGGGGTCTTCGCGACCACGCTCCAGGTGAGCGACTCACCAGTCTCCTTCGAGTAAGTCTGGCGGGCCGTAGCCGTGGAGGCCGAGGTCGGCAGGGTCCAAGTGCTGTCACTCTCGGACACGATACCCAGCGTCTTGTTGGGCACACCGGCGCTGCGGAACACTTCGGTGTCCTTACGCCAGCCGACCATCGGGACGATGGTGCCGTCGAACATGTGGCCCTGCCAGACGAAGGCCTGAGAATTCACCTTCGAGACGGTGCGGTTCTTGTTCGTGTAGTTGCCGCCCCTGTCGCCATAGACGTCGTTGTTCACGAGGGCCATCGGGTACTGGACCCAGCCCTTGTAGTTGGTGACGTCGCCATTCTGGGTGGGCGTGTTCACACCCGCGACCCGGAGCGCGTCAAACGCCGCCGTCGGCGTATTGTCGAAGATCAAGGCAGTGCGGTTGGCGGGCGAATGGTAACCTTGGATCCGATTCAAGCCCAGGCCGGAGAGCCTGGACGCGCCGGCGAGGCTGGTGTCGCCGAGGTACTCGAAAACGATGAGATCGCGCACCGATTGGCCCACCGGCTCGGAGCCGGCCGGCTTGAACGCATCTCCCAGATACCAGCGAGCCCAGTTGGCGCCCGAGGTCTTGTTCTCCTGCGCGGTGTAGAGACCCGTGAAGGTGTGCTTGCCGAGAATCCGGGTGGCCACGGACTTCTTGTCCATGAAGTCGGCGAAATCGAGCGTGGCGAACGCGGTTGCCCGCATGACCTCGCGCTTGCGCTCGGTCCAATCCCCGCCGGCGCTGCCGCCGCCGGCCACGACCATCGGCTTGCCGAAGTTCGGGTTCGCCGTGCCGTCGGCCAAGGTGTGCATGACGTCGACCGTGATGGAGGCTGCGTCACCGGCGAGGTACCGGCGCTGGCCCCATTTCGCATCCTGGTTGTCGTAGACGAGCTCGAAGCCCACCCGGTTGTCGAAGAACGTCTGCTCCAGCGCGACGTTGTAGGCATCAAACTCCGTCCACTCGCGCTTGTTGTCCCCTTCGAGCAGCTTGGTGTAGAAGTCGAAGATCGAGGCGTCGGTGAGCGACTTCGCTTTGAACGGATTGAGCTGATAGCCGGGCAGCTTGGCGTTCATCGCGTAGGAATTGTAGGTCACAATACCACGGGTGATCTGGCCGAGCGGGTAGGTGCCGTTCGAATCCGGCCACTGGCGCGGCGAGGAAGCGTAGGCGCTGCCCTGACCGCCGGCGGGGGTCCACGGCGCAACGATGCCGTCGTACACGCGGTTGCCCGCGGAGCCGAGCCACGGTTGGTAGTTGCCGTTGGCGTTGTTGGACGCGCCGGCGGTGGAGCTGGTCGCCAGGCTGGTGGCGTCGGTCTTGTCGACGTAGCGCTGGTCGTAGCCGGCCTTGCCCATGGCGGAGAACCACGGGGTGATGGCGTCCATCGGCGGGGTGTTGCGGGGGGCGTTGCCGCGGATTTTGCCGGTCTCGAAGTTGGCGCGCAGGCTCGTGCGAGCGCCGTCGGTCCGGAGGAACTTCGGGTCCCAGCGGAAGGCCGCATAGACGCGCTTGTCGAGGCGGAAGGCCGGATCCTGCTTGTACTTGGTGTCGTCGCGCAGCAGCGACACCCGGAGGGCCAGTTCGTCCTCCAGCAGCACCTTGTCGAAATCACCACTGACGCGAGTGGTGCCGAAGCTGCCCACGGCGGCTTCGACCGTGTTGGCGTCGGTGAATGCCGCGCCGTTGAGGCCGCTGTTCACGATACCGGCAGGACTTCCGATACCGAAGAGGATGGCGTTCGGACCACGTTGCAGGTCGACGCGGCCCACGTTGTAGGAATCCCACGGGATGTCCGTGAGGAAGAAGTTGCGGGTGTTGTCGGCCTCCACCAAGCCGCGCACGCGGGTGTTGGACACCGGGCTGTGGGCGGTCGTGTCGACCAGGTTGCCGTCGCCGCCGCCGGCAAACGAGCCGCCCTGACCGGCGACTTCCGTGCTGGTGGCATACACCAGCAGTTCTTCGGCCTTACGGGAGGCCGTGTCTTGCATGAATTGCTCGGTGACCACCGAGATGGCGGAACCGACATCGCTCAGGCTCGTTTTGATGCGGGTGCCGGCCAAGGTGCTGGTCGCACGGTAGCCTTTGTCTTCCGATCCTTGGATGACGAAGGGCGACAACACGACAATCTCCTGCTCCTCGGCAGCAGGAGTGCCGGTGGCCGGCTCGGCAGCCGGGGCAGCTTGCCCGAGGGATCTCGGTGCAACCGCGAGGGACATAACAGCAGCAGCGACATAGGCGCCTGCCGTAATCGTTTTACGGGTCATAGGGTCCGTTCTCTTTGTTTGGGGGGTTAGGCTTCCTTCCATCACATCGGCGGATGGAAGCGGCGGCGAGAATAGCGCCTGCCTCCGGATCGTGGAATGAGTTGTATTCCCACGTTATTGATCCCTGTTCCCGCATGACCTCGCCACATCCCCCAACGCTCTCTGTGTACCGTTAAATCCGCGCTCCGCCCAGCCGGGGCGGTCTTCGGCCGGACCGAGCACGGGACGGTCCGTTTCCAAGAATTGATGACAGCAACCACCGAAGCAGAGCATTCCGCCGCGCCAGCCAAGGCAGCGCCTCCGCTGCCGGCCCAAGGCTCACGGGCGTCGGCCGCTACCGCGCTCTTCCTGCGCCAGCGGAACGATCGCCCCGCTGCGACCGCCCTACCCTTGATCGTCGCTCTTCCGCAGGATCTTCTGGGCTCGCTCCAGCGCAGCGGCGATCTCGCGGCGGGCGGCGTCGAGCTCGCGTTTCTCGCTGACGAGTTGCTCGGGCGCGTGGTCGGGCTCGGGCGGCAGCTTCAGGATCTCGCGGGAACGAGCGAGCGCGGCGGCGATATGCGGGCAGACGTTGTCGCGACCGATGGCGTCGATGAACCCCGCGTTCTCCATCACGGCGAGCGGCTGGGTATGGGGCGCACTCAGGATGAGATGCTTGCCCTTCTTCTTCAGTTTGAGGTGGAGGTCGACCAGCGCCTGCAAGCCCGTGGCGTCGATCGCGAGGACCTTGCGCAGACGCAGAATGAGAATCTCCGGTTCCATCTTCGCGCGCTTCAGTTCGTCGTCGAGCTTGTCGACCACGCCGAAGAAGAACGCGCCGAACACCCGGAAGATCAGCACGCCCTTCGGGACCACCCGGCCGACCAGCGAATGGTGCGAGCCCTCGGTTTCGCTCGCCTCGTCGACGGCGGTGATCTGCGACGTCTCGGCGACGCGCTTGACCATGAGCAGGCACGCGAGCACGACGCCCACCTCCACGGCAAGGGTGAGATTGGCGAAGACGGTGAGTGCGAACGTCGCGCCAAACACCGCGCTGTCGCTGAACGGCCAGCGGTGGAGCCGCAGAAACTGTTTCCACGACACCATCCGGTAGGCGGCGACCACCAACACCGCACTCAGGGTGGCCAGCGGCACGTGGCGCAGCAGCGGCGCCCCCGCGACCAGCGCGATCAACAGCAGGAGCGAATGCGTGAGACCGGCAACCGGCGTGCGCGCGCCGGAACGCACATTCACCACCGAACGCGCCACCGCGCCCGTCACCGGAATGCAGCCGAACAGCGGGCCCACGAGGTTGGCCACACCCTGCCCGATCAGTTCCTGGTTCGAGTCATGGCGGTCGTCGAGCACGCCATCGGTCACCACGGCGCACAACAATGCCTGCATGGCCACCAGCATCGCGATGGTGAAGGCCGGCTGGATGAGAGCGCCGAGTTCGCCGAGGTTGATCGCCGGCAGCGCGAAAGCCGGCAGCGCGCCGGAGAAGGTCGGGAACTGCGAGCCGACGGTCGCGATGCCGAAACCGTCCCCGCCGTGCAGCGCGCGCACGATCTCGAAACCGATGGTCATCACGACCAGGCCGACCATCGAGCCCGGGAAGAGGCGCGCCGCGCGTTGCGGCCAGAGCCCCATCAACGCCACCGACATCACGCCGAGCGCCACCGTGGGCCAGTGGATCGCGCCCAAGTTGCCCCCCAACACCGCGAGTTTGCCCAGGAAGGAGACCGGCATCGCCGCGTCGAGTCCGAGGAAATATTTGATCTGTGTACTGAGAATCAGGATTGCGATGCCCTTGGTGAAGGCCCGCGACACCGGGTACGGGATGAACCGGATCACCGAGCCCAGCCGCGCCAGCCCCATGACCAGCAGCATCGCGCCGGCGAGCATCGTGCAGAGGAGCAGCCCGCCCGCGCCATGCGCTGCGAGCACGCTGTACGTGATGACGGCGAAGGCGCCCGTCGGCCCGCCGATCTGCACGCGCGAACCACCCAGCGCCGCCACGATCGCGCCGCCGATGATCGCCGTGTACAGGCCGCGCTCCGGCGTCACGCCGGACGCGATGGCGAACGCCATCGAGAGCGGCAAGGCCATCGTCATCACGTTGAGCCCCGCGAGCAGGTCGCGACGCAGCTGGTCCTTGTCCAAGCCGGCAAACCGGCCGAACAGCCCCGCCCGCAGCGGAGAGACGAAGTTCATGGTTGCCCGAGATTGGCGCCCTCTCGGCCCGGCGAACCGGCCCGCGCCGCCCGGGCGGCCCCGGACCGCACCGCGGCCGGCCCGGACCGCAATTGAATGGAGCGAGTCTGCGTAAGAGGTGATTGCATACCGACGTGTGCCAACGGGAAGCACCGATTGAAAACCCTCGTTCGCGCGACTTCCAGAACGTTTCCGGGGCCTCGACTTCGACCATGAGGTCCTCGCCTGCAGAAAAGAAGCTTGTCTTCGCGCACGCTCATTGACTCCCGCACGCGTGCTTCCCTAACTTCGCCACAATTCCCATGGCAAACGCTGGCTCCGCCCCCTCCATCGCTACCACTGCAAACCTCTCCGGCCAGATCGTTCGCGACGTCGTCATCCGCCTCGCGGGCAACTCCCAGGACGGCATCCAGGCCATCGGCGGCTTCCTCGCCCGGCTCGCCGGCCGGAGCGACCAGGAAGTGATGACGTTCATGACGATCCCCGCCACGATCTCCGGCGGCCCGTCGATCTTCCAGGTCCGCATGGGCAGCGGCGAGATTCTCTCGCCCGGCGACCGCTCCGACCTCCTCGTCGCGTTCTACCAGCACAGCTACGAAGCCCACCGCGCCCAACTGCGCGACGGCGGCGTGCTCCTCTACGATTCCGACCACGTCAAACCCGACGAGACCGACAAACGCGTGCGCCACGTCGGCGTGCCGATCACCACCGCCACCGTCGAGGCCGTGGGCGGCAACGCCAAGGACAAGGGCAAGAACATCTACGTGCTCGGCCTGCTCGCCCGCCTCTTCAACCTCAACGTCGAGAAGCTCAAGGGCATCATGCAGGAGCGCTTCGGCAAGAAGTCCGAGGATGTCCTGCGCAACTCCCTCCAGACCTTCGACGCCGGCTTCGCCTACGACCTTGGCGACGAGCTCCGCGCCGCCTTCGAGTTCGGCCCGGCCCGCACCGGCAAAACCGCCGACGGCCGCCCCATCGTCACGATGGATGGCAACCAGGCCATCGTCATGGGCCTGATCACCGCCGGCGTGCGCTTCGGCGCCGCCTACCCGATCACCCCCGCCTCCAGCATCATGGAGGATCTGCGCGGCGCGCTGCCGAAATACGGCGGCATGTACGTGCAGTGCGAGGACGAGATCGCCGCCATCGCCACCGCGCTCGGCTTCTCCTACGCCGGCCATGTCGCCGTGACCAATACCTCCGGCCCGGGCATGTCGCTCAAGATGGAAGCCCTCGGCTGGGGCGTCATGGCCGAGATGCCGCTCGTCATCGTGAACGTCCAGCGCGGCGGTCCCAGCACCGGCTTGCCGACCATGGTCGAACAGAGCGATCTCCTCCAAGCCGTCGGGGGCACCCACGGCGACGCCCCGCGCATCGTGCTCGCGCCCTGCTCCGTGGGCGATTGCTTCTACGCGGCGTACGAGGCGGTGCAGTTGGCCAAGGAATACTCCGTGCCGGTCATCGTGCTCTCCGATCAGGCGCTCTCGACCCGCATCGGCGCCTTCCCCGAACCCGACCTCCAGAAACTCTATGTGCAGCCGGGCCTCGAATTGAAGGCGCTCGAGGGCGACTACCTCGCCTACTCGCACGCCAAGCCCACCCACCACGTGCCGCCGGGCACGCCGATGGTCGGCGCGAAGTACCCGCTCGTCACCGGCCTGGAGCACGACGAAGCCGGCCACCCCAACGCCAGCGCGCCCAACCACCAGAAGATGACCGCGCGCCGCCGCGAGAAGATCAAGGCCCTCGCCGCCAAGCTCCCCGTGCCCGAAGTCTACGGCGACGCCGAGGGCGATGTCCTGCTCGTCGGCTGGGGCTCCACCTACGGCCAGGTCCGCGAGGCCGCCAACGCCCTGCGCGCGCAAGGGCGCAAGGTCGGCCACCTCCACCTGCGCCACATCAGCCCGTTGCCGCTCGGCCTCGAGGCCATCTTCGCCAAATTCCGCCAGATCGACGTCGTCGAAATCAACGACGAAGGCCTCTACGGCTTCGGCCAGCTCGCGACCATCCTCCGCGCCCGTTACTGCAACCCCGCCATCCGCAGCATCACCAAGACCGACGGCCTCACCTTCAAGGTGAAGGAGATCGTCGACGGCGTCGCCCGCCTCGACGCCACCCCGATCGCCCGCTGAGGCGAGAACACGAGAACCCAAAACCCGAAACTCGAAACCGTTTCCCCATGTTCTCCCTCACCTGCCCGACTCCCGCCGAAGCGCCCCTCTGCACCGTCAACAAGGCGAGCCTCAAGGCCGACACTCCCACGTGGTGCCCCGGCTGCGGCGACTTCGCCGTCCTCGGGGCCTTCCAGCGCGTGCTCGAGAAGCTGCAGATCCCGCAGCACAAGCTCGTCACCGTGACCGGCATCGGCTGCTCCTCGCGCCTGCCCTACTTCGTCAACACCCACGGCTGCCACTTCATCCACGGCCGCGCCCTCGCCTTCGCCACCGGCGTCAGCCTCGGCCGCGACGACCTCCACGTTGTCGTCTTCGGCGGCGACGGCGACGGTTTCTCCATCGGCGGCAACCACCTCGACCACACCGCGCGCAAGAACATCAAGATGACCTACGTCATCATGGACAACTCGGTGTACGGCCTCACCAAGAAGCAGACCTCGCCCACGTCCCCCGTCGGCTTCAAGTCCAAGTCCGACCCCACCGGCGCGATCGATCCCGCCATCAACCCGATGCGCCGCCTGCTCGGCACCGGCGCCACCTTCGTCGCCCGCGCCTACGTCGGCCAGCTCCAGCACATGTCCGATCTCATCGAGCGCGCCATGAAGCACGACGGCTTCAGCGTGGTCGAAGTCATGACACACTGCTCCGAGTTCTTCGAGGACGCCTACGACAACATGAACCCCCGCAAGGGCGGCAAGTTCGAGACCATCGACGAGAAGGCGCACGACGTCACCGACCTCAACGCCGCCTTCAAACTCGCCTCGATCCCGAGCCCCGGCGTGTTCGGCGTCTACTACGAGGTCAAGGAGCCGACCAAGAACGTCCGCGAAGCCCAGCTCATGGCCCACGCGCAGGAGAAGGCCAAGGGCGCCGACGGCCTCACCCTGCTCCAGACCGCCTTCAACCGGATGAAGTGACGCTGAGGCGGAACGCCTTCCCCTTCCACCGCGGCCGCAAGCCTTTGGCTTGCGGCCTTTTTCGTGTCCGTC
Organism: Opitutaceae bacterium; assembly: GCA_023269585.1. GTDB lineage: Bacteria > Verrucomicrobiota > Verrucomicrobiia > Opitutales > Opitutaceae > CAJCBL01. Next base: position 60,605 of record JAHFTC010000001.1, on the reverse strand, counting down.
GGTCGCGAGGATTGCGCCGGATTCAAGCTCCGGCCGGCCTGCTTTCCGCCTCAAGTTCCCCGCCCCCCAACCGAATAGAACAACCTAGGTCAGCCGACCCGGTTTGCCGCGCACCATCGCCCGGCGGCCGGCCTCGGGCAACCGCCCTTTCTTCGATCTCCATGGCGTCACCCACCCTCTCTGCAGCGGGACTCGGCACGTTGTTTGCCCAACGTGTCGTGGTTGGCGTCGGCGATATGGCGGTGTCCAACAACAACAACGCGATCCTCACCACCTACGCACTCGGGTCGTGCATCGGCCTGATCGCCTACGATCCCGTGACCAAGGCCTCCGGGTTGTTGCACTACATGTTGCCCGATTCGAGCATTTCTCCCGACAAGGCGAAGAACCAGCCCTCGATGTTTGCCGACACGGGCCTGCCCGGGCTTTTCCGCGCCTTCACCGGCGTGAAGGGCGACATGAAGCGCGCCAAATACTTCGTCGCCGGCGGCGCCAGCGTCCTCAACGGCACCGACCCCTTCAAGATCGGCGAACGCAACATCCAGGCGCTCGAGGCCTGGTTCCGCGCCAACGGCCTGCGGCCCTCGATCCACGATGTCGGTGGCACCCAGAACCGCACCATCAGCATCGAGGTCAAGAGCGGTGCCATCTCGATGAAGATGCCCAACGGCACGCAGCAGTTCTCCCTGGCCTGAAACCCGGCCGGTGCGGCCGGCCCCGCTTCCGCACCGCATTTCCGGCGTTGCCACCCCGCGCCCGCCTCTGGCGTAACTGCATCCGATGTCCGCCTCGCCGCGCCCTCCCGCCCGCCAACCCTGGCCCCTGTGGCCCATCGCGTTGGCCGTGGCCGTCAGCATCGCCGGTTACACCTACGTGCGCCTCGCCCACGCCAAGCCGACCAAGCCGCACGAGCCCTACGCCGACAACCTGCGCCGCTCCGAATCCGCGAAGCTCAAGGCCGCCGGCTGGACGCACGCCGAGATCGCCTTCGAGGCCGTCGTCGAGCTGCCCGCCACGGATACGCCGATCAACGCGACCACCGCCGGCCCCGCCGCCGTGGAAGAGCTGCGCCGGCTCTCCCCCGAGACCTGGCATCTCCCGATCGAATACACTTTCGTGGCCGCCGCCGCGCAACTCCCCTCCGGAGCCGAAGCCACCGTGCACTTCCAGGCCGAGCTCGACCAGGCCCGCGCCCACCTCGTCGCCTTCGACGGCTTCCGCAAGGGCTCGGAACTCGTCGTCCTGCCGCGCTGGGAACCGTACCCCGCCGAGCTCACTCCCCGCCGCCCCCGCACCTCCGGCCGCTTCACCATCCCCGCCGCCCTGCTCGCTCCCGGTCGCTGCCGCGTGACCCTCCCCGCCCTCAAGCAATCAAGCCAATGGCTGATCGAGGTCGTGCCCGCCGCGAACCCCTGATCCTCGCGCCGTGAACGGCCCTCGGCGGAGCAACCGGCGGCAGACCAACTGCATCTGTCGGCCGGCTCACCCCGTAGGTCCAGTCTCCGACTGGACGCCATGGCTTCGCTCCAGCTCCGCGCCATCGCCCCGTGCCGGCCGCACTACGGTTGGACCGGCGCCGGCTGTGCGACGGCCGCCGGCGGCGTGATTTCGGCGGGGGCGGGGGCGCGTTCCTTCATCACCGCCGGAACGGACTTCGGCGCCACCTCGTTCGCCGCCTTTTCCAACGCCCCCAGCCAAGCGCCCCCGGACGTCAGCCGGTAAAGTTCCACCCCCTCGGGGCCGAGCAGCGCGGTGAGGCGTTCGCCCGCCTCCCGCGCGCTTGCAGCGATCGCCTGCCGCACCGCGTCGGGCGTCGCGGCCTTGTCGTCGCGCAGCGCCTGGAGCCGCGTCTGCGCCGTCTGGGCAAACGCCACCACCTCGCCGGCGCGCTTCGGCGGCAGGCCGAAACGTTCCGCGATGCGCGCCACGGTCCGGTATCCGGGATCCTGTTGCCGCCGGTATTCCTCGTGGCGCGCTTCGCCGAGGGCCGTGCGCACGTGCCGCTCCAGCTCCGCCTCCGCGGCCGCCCGTTCGTCCCGGCGGGTTTCGTCCACCGCACCCGCGGCGCCGCCGAAACGTTCGTCGAAATCGCGCTGCAGCCGGAAGAGCGCGCGGAACTCCTGCTCGGTCGGGCCGAACGTGCCCAGCCGCGCCCGCAGCGTGCGCGCGGTGGCCGAAACCTGCAGGTCGTAGATCTCCAGCTCCTCCGGTGTGAGAATTCCGGCGACATCCTTGCGCCGTTCCCGCTCGAGCCATTCGAGGGCCTCGCGGTCCGCCGGCAGCAGCAGGCCGCCCGAGCGGGAGCGCACATCCTCCGCCATCCCGCCGTAGTCGCTATGGATGCGGTCGATCTTCGCCAGCTTCTCCGCCGGCAGCGGACCGTAGATGCGTGCCAGCCGCTCGTGTTCGGCCGCCGCCTCGGCATCGGGTCCGAAAATTTCGTGCATCAGGTCCTCCTGTTCCCGCGCCAGTTTGCGCAAGGCCGCCTGCTTCTCGCGGTCGGTCGCGGTGGCGGCGGTCTTCCAGAATTCCTGCGGATCGCCGGGGCCGATGAGCTCCCGCTGTTTCTCGAGGTACTTCTCCCGGAGCGCGTCGGCGACCAGCAACCGCGCGGCCCGCGGCGCCACGCCCGCCTCGCGCAAGGCGCCGGCATAGGCGTGCGCGCTCTCGCTCCGCAGCCGCTCCAAGGTCTTGCCCGGCAGCTCCTCGGGTTTCGGCGCCGCGAGCGGCGTCTCCACCGGGGAAGGTTCGCTGGCCGGAGGGGGCGGCGCCTCGCCGCGCCAGATGAAGACCGCCACGAGGGCCAGGTTGGCCACCAACGAGATTCCGAGCAGGATCACGAAAAGGCGTTTCATCGTCGAAAGGAAGGTGCGGTAGTGGGCGGCCGGAAACGGCCGGCCGCGATGATGCGGCCGCAGCGCCCGCTGACAAGCCCCGCACAGGACCACCCGCACGCGAGCGGTTCGTCGCTGTGCCGCTCGGCACGCGAGCGAATGACGCCGGCCTATTGCAGCGCCTTCGGCGCGCCCAGGACCTCGCGCAACACGATCGCTCGCCGCAAAGCAGCGCGGTCGCGGAGGTCGGCGCGCACGCCGCCCCCGGCGCGGGCCGCCGACGACGAAGCCGCAGCTGCCGGCGTCGTGTCGTAGACCGCCATCGAAAGCGCCGCCCCGGCGGAGGCGGCCTGCGCCTCCTGTCGCGCGCGCTCCGCCTCCTGCAGTCGCTCGAGCTCTTCGGCGTAGCGACGCTGTTGATTCATCACGCGCTCCAGCTCCTCGGCGCCGGAAACTCCGGTCTCATCCCCGCCCGCGGGCCGCAAGGTCGGCGGCACGCGCAGCAACGGCGGCGGCGCCGGGCGCTCCATCTCATACGGTGCCTGGTCCGGTAGCGGCGCGTCGCCCTGCCGCTCGGCGATCTTGCGCCGAATCTCCTCCTGGATGCGGCGCGTGCGCTCCTCCATCTCGTCGTCGCCGGGTTCGCGTTCGGCCTCTTCGGCCATCTCGCGGCCCTCCTTCACCTTCCGGCGCTCGTTGAGCCAGAAGGCGATCGCGCCACCGATGATGAAGAGCACCTGGGGGTTATCGATGATCCACTGGATCCAGCGCATGGTGAGAGAAGGTTGAAGTTTCAGGTGCCAAGTACCAAGGAGACGGAGACAAATCGACTACGGCGTCCGCGCTCTTCTCTTGGTACTTGTAACTTGTTACTTATTACTTTTTGCCCGCATCCGGACCGGCGATCGAACCGCGCATGGCGGTGTCGGACTGGATGTTCTCCATCTTGTAGTAGTCCATCACGCCGAGCCGGCCGGTGCGGAACGCCTCGGCCATGGCGAGCGGCACCTGGGCCTGCGCCTCGACGACCTTCGCCTGCGATTCCTGCGTGCGGGCCTTCATCTCCTGCTCGAGCGCCACGGCCGCGGCGCGGCGGATTTCCGCCTGGGCCTGCGCCATGTTCTTGTTGGCCTCGGCCTGCGCCACCTGGAGCTTGGCGCCCACGTTGTCGCCCACATCGACGTCGGCGATGTCGATCGAGAGGATCTCGAACGCCGTGCCGGCGTCGAGGCCGCGCGCGAGCACCGTCTTGGAAATGCTGTCGGGCGACTCGAGCACTGTCTTGTAGGACTCGGCCGAGCCGATGGTCGTCACGATGCCCTCGCCCACGCGGGCGATGATCGTGTTCTCCTTCGCGCCGCCGACGAACCGGTCGAGGTTGGTGCGCACCGTCACGCGGGCCTTCACCTTCACCTGGATGCCGTCCTTGGCCACGCCGTCGATCGTCGTGCGGCCGGCCTCGGGATTCGGGCAGTCGATGACCTTCGGGTCGACGGAGGTGCGCACGGCCTCGAGCACGCTCTTGCCCGAGCCCTTGGTGGCGAGGTCGATCGCGCACGCGCGGTCCCAGTCGAGGGCGATGCCGGCTTTCTTGGCGGCGATGATCGCCTGCACCGTGGGGACGACGTTGCCGCCCGCCTGGAAATGCGAGGCGATGAGGTCGGCGCTGAGCGGGATGCCGGCGCGCACCGCGGTGATGCGGGCGTCGACGATGAGGCCGAACGGGATGCCGGCGAACTTCAGTCCGACGAGTTTGCCCATCGGCACGGAAGCGCCGTTGAACAGAGCCTTGACCCAGGCGCCGATCAAGCCGCCGACGACGACGAGCAGGATGAGGCCGAGGACAGCGAGGACGATGAAACCAATCAGTGGCAGATTCATGGGATGCGGGTTCTAGGGTTTGGTGACAATCAAGCGAAAGGCATCGAGGCCGACCACCTTCAAGGTCTCGCCTGCAGCGGCGTAACCACTCCGGCAGCTCGCCTCGTAGCGGCGCCCGCCGACCTGCACAAAGCCGGTCGGCGCGAGCGTGGAGAGCGCGACCGCTTCGCGGCCGAGTACGTCAGACTCCTGGGCCAGCGGCGGTTGGCTCACGCTGTCGATGGTGGCATCGATCGAGAGGTTTTTGGCCATCCGCGAACGCGGCAGCCAAACCATCTCGAGGTAAAACGTCACCCCGAGCAGCAGGAGCGCGACGATGGCCGCGGCCATGCCGCCGGACATGCCGTAGTAATAGAATGCCATGCAGACGCCGCCGAACAGCAACACACCGCCGGCCACGCCGAGCACGCCTCCGGGCACGACCAGTTCGACCGCGAGCAGAATCAATCCGAGCAGAAAGAAGAGGATGATCAGGCTCATGATTTTTCGACCTCCACGATCAGCCCGAAATCAGACACGCGCACCACGACCACCGCTGTGCCCGCGACCGCCGTGCCGAGCTCCAGCCGAGCCTCGTAACGCTGCCCGTCGATTTCGATCTGGCCGCTCGGGAAAAGCCCCGTCGCCACGACGCCGCGCGCCCCGACCGCCGCCGCCGCATACGCCGCCTGCGCGGGCGCAAGACCGGCGACCTGCGAGGCCGAACCCGCTTCGCCTGCGACGGCGAGCCGGGTGAAGAACCAACCCTTCGGGATGAACTTTGCCAGTAGCAGCGCCAGCCCGAGCGCGATGGCGAACCCGAGCAACAGGTTGGTCGCCGGCTGCACGAACATCTCGCCCGAGAAATCCAGCGGTTGGTTCGGCCAGTGGTCGACCATCGACCACAGCAGCGCACCGAACATCAGCAGCACGCCGGTCACCGCCGGCAGAATCAGACCCGGGAAGAACACCAATTCGGCGAGCAGCAACAACAGCCCGAGTCCGAAAACCAACGCCGCCTCGTAGCCGGAAAGACCGGCCACATAGTGGCCGAAGAACACGATCAGCAACAGCACGCCACCGGTGATCCCGAAGACACCGAAGCCCGGAGTCTTGAACTCGATGTAGATGGCGAGGATCCCGAGACCGAGCAGGATCGCCGCATAGTTGGTGATGTACTGCGCCAGCTGCTCGGACCAGGTGACCTCGAGCCGCTCGATGCGGTAGTTGCCGGCGCCAAGCTTCTCGTCGAGAAGCGCCTCCAGCGTCTTCGCCGAACCGCTCGACAGCAGCGGCGCCGGCGGTTCGCCGTAGAGCTCCGCCGCCTGCGTGGCCGTGAGCGAGAGCAGCTTGCCCTTCGCCTTGACCACCTTCTCGCCGATCTTCAGTTCATAATCCTTGTCGAACATCGCCGTGAGCACCTCCGCCCGGTACTTCTTGCCCTCGGTGTAGGCGCCCACCTTGGCCTCGAGGAAGCTGTTCACCTTGAGCCGCATCGTCTCCGGAATCTCCGCCCCCTGCGAACTCACCGCGGCCGCCGCGCCGATGATGCCTTTCGGAGCGAAATAGATGTCGTCGGTCACCGCCGAGATGAAGGCACCCGCCGAGATCGCCTCGTCGTTGATGTAGGTCGCCGTACGGCCCTCGAACTTGTCGAGCGCTTCCATCATCTCCAGCGCCGTGCCGAGCGCGCCGCCCGGCGTCTTCATGTCGAGGATGACGAAGTCGTTCTTGCCCGCCGCCTTCAGCCCGCGCCGCAGGATATAGAGCACCGGATCCGCGACCTGATCCCGCACCGGGATCACTACCACGCGCACGGGCTGCGCGGGGCTCGGTGCCGGCACGGGGGCCACGCTCAGCGTCGGCGCTGCGCTTGCGGTCGGCGCTGCGCTCACGGATGGGGTCGCGCTCGCGTTCGGCGCGGCGCTCGCGGATGGAGCCGCCGGCTCGGGGCCCTCGCTCTCGGCCACCGCGGGCACCGCGAACAGCGATGAGGCGACCAAGCACAAGAGCGTAGGAATCAGGCGTGACATGCGGGCGCAGTTATTGGCGCTCGTTCCGCGCGGTGCAAGTCCGCGGCCGCGGTTTCTACTTACAATTCCGGGCGCCGTTTCAGCGGAACACCGTCCGGGCAGCCCTTCCGCATTTGCACTCCGCGGCGTTTTCCCCTTCACCGGAATGCGCATGGAACGCATCCCGTATCTCGGCAAGGAGCTCCTCCGCTGGCAGGTCGGCCGCTCGACCTTCCTCGCCCTGCCCGAGCTCGGTGCCCGCCTGATGAACTGGCACCTCGATCTCGCCGATGGCACCCTGCGCGATGTGATCTACTGGCCCGAGCTCGATTCGCTCGACGGCTTCGCCAAGGTCCGCGGCGGCAACCCGATCCTGTTCCCCTTCTGCGGCCGGTGTTTCGAGAGTGAGGAGGCGCAGTTCTGGGCCTCGCCCGACGGAGTCCGCCTGCGGATGCCCATGCACGGCTTCGCCCGCCAGGGAGACTTCCGCCTCGTCCGGGCCGACGCCGGCGGGTTCAGCGCCTTGCTCCACCCTTCGGCAGCCGACTGCAAAATCTATCCTTTCGACTACGAGTTCACCGTCGACTACCGCTTCGAGTCCCTCGGCTTCCACGTCGAACTCGCCCTGCGCAACCACGGCCGTACGCCCATCCCGTGGAGCGCCGGGCACCATTTCTACTTCACGCTCCCCTGGAGCGACGGCCTCACCCGCGACAACTACTCGGTCCGGATTCCCGCCCTCCGTATCGCGAAGCAGGATCCGGCCACCGGTCGCCTCGTCGACCAGCCGCACTTCGCCGCCGAGGAACCCCTGTCCCACCCGGCCCTGCTCGACGCCGTCCACCTCGAGCTCGTCGGCAACAGCGCCGTCGTCACCGAACGCCCCAGCGGAAACAAACTCACCGTGCGCATCGGCGCCGCCAAGACCGCCCCGGCCGACGCCGCCATGGTCACCTGGACCGAGCAACCCGACTCGCCGTTCTTCTGCATCGAGCCGTGGATGGGGCCGCCCAACGCTCCGGGCAACAAACTCGGCGTGCACCTCGTCGAGCCCGGACACACCCAGCGGTTCCTCGTCGAAGTGACGCTGCGCTGAGCGACGCCGGGACACCACGCCCGCGATGACCGACCCCGCCGAGGATCAGCCGAGCGACGCCCCTCTCCCGCTCCCCATCACCGGCGAGCTCGACCTGCATACGTTCCGCCCGGCGGAAGTCGGCGACCTGCTGGGCGACTACCTCGCCGCCTGCACGGCGCGCGGTATCCGCTCGGTGAGGATCGTGCACGGCAAAGGCACCGGCGCGCTCCGCGAGCGCGTCCACGCCTGGCTGCGGCGCTCGCCGCTCGTGGCCTCGTTCGCCCTCTGCGACGCCGCGGAGGGCGGCTGGGGCGCCACGCGCGCCACGCTCGCGGCGTCCGGTCAGCAAAAAGCCCGCGGCTGAAGACCGCGGGCCGAGATTCCTGGGACGCCGTCGCTCAGACCGCCGGCGGCACCGCCACCGGCTCCACCGCCGCGCGCTTCAACACCGCAGCGGCGATCAGGGACACGACCAGCGCGAGCCCCACCAGCCACACGAACCCGCCGAACGCCTGCACGGCGGGGCTCATCGTGATGTTCATCATTTTCTCCGCCATCGGGTACGCCTCGGCCGGCACATTCTTCTTCTGCATCTCCGCCATCGCGTTGGCGACCATCGTCGCCTTCAGACCGGGGTTGATGCCATACCCGTACAGCAGCGTGAACACCGCCATCCCGAGCCCCTGCCAGAGCCCGACCAGACAACCGCCACCGACGCCCCGGCCATAGCTCATCGCCTTCCCCGGCGCGGCCTCGCGCCACGCCCGGATGCCCAGGATCACGACGGCGACGCTGATCACGAAGCCCAGCACGGCGATCGGCACCGAGATTTTCCAGTCGTTCAAAAGATGGATGCGATCGCCGTGCAGCCCGAGGAAGAACAGTGCCAAAGTCTGCAGAGCGGCGAGCAGCGCCCCGACGAGTCCGTAAGTCGCGTAGATCTTCATGTGCCCATCTGCGTATTGGTCCCGCCCCGCGCTGGCAAGGCCGCGCGCGCCGGCGCCGCGTTTTTCCGCTCGCGCTCGCTGTCGGTCGCCGAGTGCCACAACCCAATGGAACCGCGAATGGACACGAAGCCACACGGATGAAAATGACCGACAGGGGCGGCCCGAACCCGTGGCGCTGGGGTACTCGCCCCCGACCGCTGAACTCAGCTTCCGGCCCTCGCGTCCATTGACGTCAATTCGCGGTTTCTTCTGCGGTCTCACGGCTGAGGCGGCCCGCCGCCGAGGCCCCGCAGCCACCGACCCGGCCCACGACAGACGCAGCCGCCGCCGGAACCCTTCGTGCTGATCCGCCCACCCGCCGATCCGGCACCCTTTGCGTTTGCTGCTCCCTTACGCACGGCCTACCGTCCGGCCGCCATGATCGATCTCATCAAGAAAACCGTCCTCGCCGGCATCGGCGCCACCGTCATCACCAAGGAAAAGATCGAGGTCGTGCTGCAGGACCTCGTACAGCAGGGCAAGGTCTCGTCCGACGAGGCCCGCACCTTCGCCTCCAAGATCGCCGACGAAGGGCGCAAGGAGTGGGAGTCCACCAGCAAGGACCTCGCCGAGCGCATTCGCGAACTCCTCGCCAAGGCCGATTTCGCCCACAAGACCGAGGTGGCCCAGCTCGAGCGCCGTATCCAGCTGCTCGAGGAGAAGGTCGAGGCGATGTTCAAGCTTCCGACGAACTGAGCCCCGCCCCCGTCCGCGCCCCCGCCGGCCCTCCCCGCCGGCGGGTCGTCTGTCTTCCCCACCGGCATCCGCGTTCTCGCGACGCAGTTTCCCCGCTCGCCCGCCGGCCACTCCGCATTCCGCACTCTGCACTCTGCAATTTCTCGGATGAGCCCCTTCGACTTCGTCACCAACGCCGTCCGCGCCAAGGAGATCGCCACGGTCTTCGCCAAGCACGGCTTCGCCGAGGTCATCCAGCAGATCAACCCGCCGCCGGGTTTCCTCCATCGTTTCATCCCCCAGCAGCGCCAGCGCAGCGTGTGGGAGCGCTTCCGGATGGCCGCCGAGGAGCTCGGGCCGACCTTCGTCAAATCCGGGCAACTCCTGAGCATGCGCCCGGACGCCATCCCCGAGGCGCTCGTCTTCGAGCTCCGTAAGCTGCAGGACAACGTCAACCCCCTCCCGTTCGCCGAGATGCGGCCGGTGCTCGTCGAGGAGCTCGGCGAGGATCTCGACGCCGTCTTCGCGGAGTTCGACGAAACGCCCATCGCCTCCGCCTCGCTGGCCCAGGTCTACCGTGCCCGCCTCCGCAGCACCGGCCGCCTCGTCGCCGTGAAGCTCCAGCGCCCGAACCTGCGCAAGCTCGTCGACTCCGACCTCGACCTCATCTCCTTCTTCGTCACCCAGCTGCACCACCGCGTGGCGGCATTTTCCCCCTACAACCTGCCGGCGGTCGTCGCGGAGATGCGGGTCGCCTTCGGCCGCGAGCTCGATTTCCGCCACGAGTCCAAGAATCTCCGCTACTTCAACGCCACCAACCCCTTCACGCAGACCGTCTTCGCCCCCGCCGCCCACGAGGAGTTCACCCGCGAACGCGTGCTCGTGATGGACTTCATCGACGGCGTCCGCCTCGAGAAGGCCGCCCTCCCGCCCGAGCAGGCCCGCCGCCTCGCGCTTGAGGGCGCCCGCTCCCTCTTCCATCAGATCCTCGTCTCCGGTTTCTTCCACGCCGACCCGCACTCCGGCAACCTCCTCGTCACCCCGGACGGCCGCCTCTGCGCCCTCGACTGGGGTCAGGTCGGCCAGCTCACGCGCCGCATGCGGCACTTCCTCGCCGAGCTCTTCGAGGCCGCCGCCGCCCTCGACGCCGAGCGTATCGTCGCCGCCGCCTCGGTGCTCGCCGCCCCGCACCGCCGCCCAGATTTCCGCGCGATGGAGAAGGAGGTCACCTTCGCCCTGCGGGAGAACCTCAACTACGCCATCGGCCACCAGGAGATCGGCCGCGTCATCCTCTCCCTGCTCAACATCTTCGGCCGCCACGGGATCAACGTCACCCAGGACTACTGCCTCATGGCCAAGGCCGTGCTCTCCATCGAGGAGGCCGCCCGCGCCCTCGACCCGCAGTTCGACCTGCGCCACGCCGCCACGCCGATCCTCGCCGACCTCCACCGCGAACGCTACAGCCCGCGCGTGCTCCTCGGCCAGTTTCGCCGCGGTCTCGCCGGCGCGATGACCCGCCTCGGCGACCTCCCCGTCGACCTGCACCGCCTCGCCCAGCGCATCAGCCACGACGACCTCACCATCAACTTCCAGCACCGCGGCCTCGAGGGCCTCGACGATGCCATCAACAAGGCCAGCTCCCGCCTCACCCTCGCCCTCATCGTCGCCGCCCTCATCGTCGGTTCCTCGCTCATCATCCACGCCAATGTCATGCCCACCGTGCTCGGCATCTCGGGACTGGGCCTCATCGGCTACCTGCTCTCAATGGTGATCGGCCTCTGGATCGTCTGGGACATCTTCCGCCACGGCCGCCACAAATAGCCGTCGCGTCACCTTTTTTCGGCGACACTCCCGCCGTGGCCACCAAGACCCGTCCGCTCCCACCCCGCCCCCTCCAGCCCGACGACTGGTCCGCGCTCGTGCGGCCCGGCAGCCGGGTCTTCCTCGGATCCTACGCCGCCACACCGCACGCCCTCGTCGCCTCCCTGCTCGCGCGCGCCGAGCAACTGGTCGATGTGGAGCTCGTCCACCTCCTCACCCTCGGGGAATCGCCCTGGGCCGAGGAACGGTTCCACGGTCACGTCAACGCCAACGCCCTCTATCTCGGCCCCGCGATCCAGCGCTCCCTCGTCGCCGGCCGCGCCGACTACACGCCGTCGTTCGCCTTCGAGATTCCGTCGCTTTTCCGGCAGCGCATTCTCGCGCTCGATGTCGCCCTCGTGCAGGTGACCCCGCCCGACAAGGCCGGCCGTTGCTCGCTCGGCGTCTCCTGCGACATCACCCGCGCCGCCGTCGACACCGCCCCGCTCGTCGTCGCCCAGGTCAACCCCCGCCTGCCCCGCACCGCCGGCGAGACGCTCGTCGACTGGAAACGCCTCACCGCCGTGCTCGAGGCGCCGGCCGAGTTGCCGGAGCCGGCGCCGTCTCCGGCCGACGACATCGGCGAACGCATCGCCGCCCATGTCGCCCTGCTCGTGGAAAACGAGAGCACGTTGCGCATCGGCTCCACCGCCCCGGCGGCCGCCATCGCCGCCGCGCTCACCCACCACGAACACCTCGGTATCCACTCCGACCGGCTCGGGGATGCCCTGCACGCATTGCTCCGCTCCGGCGCCGTAACCAACAAGCGCAAGGGCCAGCACAACGGCGAGTCCGTCGTCGCCTACGCCGTGGGCTCCCGCCAGCTCTATGACTTTGTCGACGGCAACAAGAAGGTGCTGTTCCTGCCGAGCGACTACGTCAACCACCCTGCCACCATCGCCCTCAACCGCCGCATGGTCGCCATCGCCGGTGCGCAGCAGGTCGACCTCACCGGGCAGGTCGTCGACGACTCCATCGGCCACAAGTTCACCGGCGGCTTCGGCGGCCAGACCGACTTTCTGCGCGGGGCCGCCCTCTGCCCCGACGGCCGGCCCATCGTCGCCCTGCGCAGCACCGCGGCCGACGGTTCCTCGCGCATCGTCACCGATCTCGCCCCCGGCTCCGGCATCGTCGCCTCCCGCGGTGATGTCCATTACGTGGTTACCGAGTACGGCATCGCCACACTCCGCGGCCGCAGCATCCGCGAGCGCGCCCTCGAGCTGGTCCAGGTCGCCCACCCCGACCACCGCGCCGACCTCCTCGCCGTCGCCAAAGCCCGCAAGTGGGTGCCGGTGTACGAGAAACTCGCGACCGCCCCCGCCCGACGGGCCGACGGCCTCGCCCCGACCCGCCTCACCCTCAAGAACGAATCCTTCGTCCTCCGCCCGCTCCAACCCTCCGACGAGCGCCGCCTCCAGGAGTTTTTCTATTCCCACACGCAGGAGACCATCCAGTCGCGCTACGGCTACATGGTCAGCCGCATGGGCCGCGAACGCGCTTACGAGCTCGTCAATGTCGACCAGACGCACGACCTCGCCCTTTGCCTCGTCGAGGTGCAGGGGCCGCGCGAGGAACTGCACGCCATCGGCCGCTACTACCTCGATGCCGATGGCCGGGGCGCCGAAGTCGCTTTCGTCACCCGCGAGACCAAGCGCCGCTACGGGATGGCCCGCGTCCTGTCCGACCGCCTCCGCGCCGAGGCGAAGAAACGCGGACTGGTCTTCCTCCACGCCCAGGTGTCACCGGAAAACGAGGCCATGCTCGGCCTTTTCCAACGCTACCCCCACAAGCTCTCCCGCATCGCGGGCGCCACCGCCGTCCACGTCGAGATGCCGCTGTGAGCGGGCCCCGCGCCGCCGCGGGACAAAGAAAAAGCCGCCTGGGTGCAGGCGGCTCGTTGCGGTCGGTGCGGGGTGGTCAGCGACGCTGGCGGCGCCAGAAGGCGATGCCGAGGAGCACGCCGGCGGCGAGCAGCCCGTAGGTGGAGGGTTCCGGCACCGCTCCGGACGGGCCGCTGATGGCCCGCTCGAACATGAGGTTGTCGAAGGCGATGAAGTTATTGCCCGGACCACTGATGCTCAGCTGCACATGATCGAAGGGCACCGGCGTCTGGACACCGTAGAATAGAACTTTGGGAGACATGGGAATATTGCCCTCCATCGAGGCCGATCCGAGCAGAGCAGAGCCGTTGAAAAGCGAGGCCGTCAACGAATCGGTGCTCCAAAACTTCGAATACACGCCGATGCGGGTAATCCCAGCGGCGAACCAGATGTCGATCGTCGTGCCGGCAATGCCGCCGCCGCTATACCTCCAGTTCGAGGCGATCTGCCCGCCATTGGCGGCGAAATCGTTCACATCGGGAGCATTCCGCATCGTATAGAGCGCACCGGAAAAGGTGACGCCGAGGCTGGCGTACTGGTTGGTGATCTGCTGTTCATTCCCCGCCGGGAGCGAGAAGTCGATCACGGTGGCGGCGGGCGAGAAATCGCCGACTGAAAGCGGCACGATCTGGGCGTGGGCGGCAATGCCGCCTAGGACGGTCGCCGCCAACGCGGCAACAAGGGCTGTAGTTCTCATGGAGCCCCGGATTCAGAGCCCGGACCGTCCCGGCGCAATGCGAATATCCCTACCCTGTCATGCCTGTTTGTAGTCGCCGGAAGCGACCACCTGCGCACCCCGCTCACCCGAGGAACGGATTGAAGCGGCGTTCGTTGGCGATCGTCGTGAGCGGGCCGTGGCCGGGCGCGATCACCGTCTCCGGCGGAAGCGCATCCATGACCCGGCGTACCTCGTGCCGCAGCGTGTGGCAGCAGTAGAACGCGCCGCCGAGCGAACCGGCAAAGATCAGGTCGCCGGAGAACAACACCCCCGCCGCGCCGGCGGGCCCGGCGGCCGCGGTGACGTAGTAGGCATTGTGCTCGGCGGCATGCCCGGGTGTGCGGAGAACCCGGATGCGGAAGCCGCCCGCGACGCGCTCGTCTCCCTCGCCCACCGCCACAGCTCCGACCAGCGGCCGCGCCGCCGGGGCGACGACCGGCAACCCGCCGCAGCGCCGCAGCACACCGGGCAGCCCGCCCGCGTGATCGTGGTCCCAGTGCGTGAGCAGGACCAGCTCCGGCCAGGCGATCCCAGCGGGCCAGGCGGCCAGCAGCCGCTCAGGACAATCGACGGTGTCGACGAGCAGCGTCGCCCGCGTCGCGACATTCTCCAGAACGAAGGCATTCACCCGGCCGATACCGTAGGGCAACGCGATGGTGTGGAGGGCGAAGGGCAGCGGGGGCAGCGCGGGCAGCGGGTACTTCCCCTCGCCCAGCGCGCACACCCCGACTTCGTTGAGCCCGAGTGCGATCGCGAGCTTCTGCAGCTCGGTGCAGGTGAAATCGTAGCGGTAGTCCTCGGCGTCCTTGATCCGCCCGGCGTCGATCCCGGTGGTCGCAGCGAGCTGGTCCTCGGTGAGGCCCGCGTGGCGCATGGCCTTGTCGAGGATGTCGCCCAGCTCGTCTTCCAGCGGTGGCGGCGCGAACGGCATGGCCGCGACAGTAGGACCAGTTGGGGAAATGCCAAGGGGCGCCCGCCGCAAAATGGATTTTCAAAACCGCGCGAACCCTCCACCGTCGCGCCCATGGCCGACACGCAAACCGAGGTTCTCGACATCTTCACCCGCACCCGCGCCCTGCTGCGCGGGCATTTTGTCCTCCGCTCCGGGCTGCACAGCGGGCACTTCTTCCAGTGCGCGCAGGTGTGCCAGTACATGCCCGAGGTCGAGCGCCTCGCCGAGCTCCTCGTCGCCAAGCTCCAAGCGGCGGGCGTCGCCTACACGACCGTGCTCGCCCCCGCGATGGGCGGGCTGGTGATCGGCCAGGAGGTCGCGCGCCGCTCGAAGGTGCGTTTCATTTTCGCCGAGAAGGAAAACGACAAACTCGTGCTCCGCCGCGGGTTCAAGATCGCCCCGGGCGAGCGCCTGCTGGTGGTCGAAGATGTCGTCACCCGCGGTGGTCGCGTGCAGGAATGCCTCGAGATCGTCCAGGGCCGTGGCGGCGTCGTCGCCGGCGTGGCGATGCTCGTCGACCGCAGCGAGGGCAAGACCACCTTCCCCGTGCCGGTGTACCCGCTCCTGCAACTGAGCTTCCCGACCTACCCGGCCGACCAGATTCCGGCCGAACTCGCCGCCCTCCCGGCCGAGAAGCCGGGCAGCTGAACGGTCTCGCCGCCGCGAGGGGCGAGTGCCGGGGAACGAGTGCGGAACCGTCGCTGGCACACTCTGGGGCTCACCGCCTCTCCGTTCTGGTCCCGCCCTCATCCCTCGATGCTCGTCCCTCGACGTTCGCCGCTCGACTGATCACGGCGGTCCCCTCCAGGGCCGCCCCTTGGCCCGACCGCCTCCGGATCATGTCAACTATTAGTTGACATGAGGAAAAGCCGCCCTGTCACGGCGCAAAGCTCATGGGCGGCGGACCGACCAGCCCACTGCCGAGAACCCGGCGCCCAAACGGGCGCCGCGAGTCGTGCGGGGTGCGGGGCACGGGATTCCCCGTCCATCGGAGCCCCTCGCACCTCCTCACTTCGCCAACTCAATCGACAGGAATTGCCGGGTGCCGCCGTAGCGCACGACCAGCGTGTTTCGGCCCTGGCGTAGTGCCGCCTTGGCGGCGTGCGCCTCGGCCACCGCCGCCTTGTTGACCATCTCGATCAACGTGCCGATCGGGAGGTTCGCCGCGTAGGGAGAACGGCGGTCATTCGCCGTCACGACCAAGCCCGCCGCATCCGCATCGAGCGAAAACTCCCGCCGGAGCTGATCGCTCACGGGCGTGACCTGCACGCCGTCGAGCAACTCGACGGCGGCCGGCGCGGCCACCGGCCGGTTCTCGGCGAGCTGGCCCAAAGATACCTCGAGCGCCACCGGTTTGCCGTCGCGGATCACGCCCAGCCCCGCCTTCGTGCCCGGCAGCATCTGCGAGACCAGCAGCCGAAGTTCGTCGCGGTTGGTCACCGGTTTGTCGTTGAACCGGGTGACGACATCGCCCGCGAGCAGCCCACCCCGCGCGGCCGGACCCTCCGGCGTGACCTCGGCGACGAGCACACCGCGGGTGTCCTTGAGCCCGAAATCCGCGGCCAGCCCGGCGTCCAGATCCTGGGTACTCACACCGAGGTAGCCGCGCACCACGGTGCCCGTCTCGACCAGGCTCTTCATGACGAACGCCGCGAGGTTCACCGGAATCGAGAAACCGATGCCGATGTTGCCACGGGAGGTCGTCATGATCGCCGTGTTGATGCCGACCAGGCGTCCGCGCGCGTCCACCAGGGCGCCGCCGGAGTTGCCCACGTTGATCGCGGCGTCGGTCTGGATGAAATCCTCGTAGCCGGGATCCCCGTCGCCCCGGGCCAGCAGATCGAGACCGCGGCGACCGGTGGCGGAGACGATGCCCATCGTGGCCGTCTGGCCGACATCGAGCGGGTTGCCGAGGGCGAAGACGACATCGCCCACCCGCAACTTGTCACTGTCCCCAATAATCGTATGCGGGAGATCTTTCCCTTCGACCTTGATGACCGCCACGTCGGTCTTCGGGTCGGCCCCGATCAACCGCGCCGGCAATTCGCGCTCGTCGGGGAGCTTCACCAGCAGCGCATCGGCGCCCTCGACCACGTGGTTGTTGGTGAGGATGTAGCCCTCGGGAGAAACGATCACGCCGGAGCCGAGTCCGCGTTCGGGTTGCCCGCCGGCGGCCACCGGTCCGCGGGACCGCGCGTACTTCGTCGAGTAGACCGAGACGACGGCCGGGCGGGCCGCGGCGAGCGCCTCCGCATAGGTCCCCGGTCCGGGGAGCGGGGCGGCCGCCGGCGCGTGGTCGACGACGAGGGTCGGCGCCGGGAGGCGTCCCCGCAGCAGAAACAACCCGAGGCCGAACCCCACCGCCGCGCCCGCCGCCACGCCGACTGCGAGAGAACGTGCCTTCATGCGAGGTGGGGCGGAGGGAACTGCGGTGGCTCCTAGAAGCCCTTGACCTTAAACAGGCCGGTGACCGAGCGATTCGAATGGATCCGGAGAATCGCCTCGCCCAGCAGCGCCGCGACGCTGAGCCGGGCGATCGGCAGGCCGCGGGTCTCGAGCGGCACGGTATTGGTCGTGATGAGCTCGTCGATCATGCCGTTGCCCAAGCGGGTGTAGGCCATCTCACTGAGAATACAGTGGCTCACGGCGGCGCGCACGCTCACCGCGCCGTGGTCGCGCAGCATCTTCGCCGCGGCGGTGAGGGTGCCGGCGGTCTCCGTGATGTCGTCGACCAGGAGCACGTCGGCGCCCTTCACGTCGCCGACGACGCTGATGGCCTCGACGGTCGTGGCGGTGGTGCGCTTCTTGGCGACGAGACCGAGGCCGGCGCCGAGGACTTCGGCGTACGCGGCGGCCATCTTCATGCCGCCCACATCGTGCGAGACGACGACGAGGCGGTCGGTCTTGAGGTGCTTCGCGAGGTATTCGAAAAACACTGGCGAGGCGTAGAGGTGGTCGACCGGGATGTCGAAGAAGCCCTGGATCTGCTGGCTGTGCAGGTCCATCGTGAGCACCCGGTTGGCGCCGGCGGCGACCAGCAGGTTGGCCACGAGCTTCGCGGTGATCGGCACGCGGGGCTGGTCCTTACGGTCCTGGCGCGCATAGCCGTAGAAGGGCATCACGGCGGTGATGCGCTGCGCGGAGGCACGGCGGGCGGCGTCGATCATGATCAGCAGCTCGACCAAGTGGTGGTTGGTCGGCGGACACGTGGGCTGGATGATGAAGACATCCTTGCCGCGCACGTTCTCGTTGATCTTCACGAAGGACTCCCCGTCGGGGAAGGTCGTGACGGTCGCGTCGCCGAGCGGCAACTCGATGGCGCGGCAGATCTCTTCGGCGAGGGCGCGGTTGGCGTTGCCGGAAAAAAGTTTGATATTGTCTTCCATCGTCGTTTCGGGGGAGGGCAGCAGACTGTGCGAGATCACCGGTGGGGCGGAAGGTTATTCTGCGGGCCGCAGACCGAGTTGCGCCTCGATCTGGTCGACCCGTTTGAACAGCTCGGGCAGCCGACCGCGCAACACCTGGAATTTCTGCTCGAGTAGGAGCGGCAACGCGTACGTGCCGGTGACGGTGCTCTTCGGGGGCAGATCGCGGGTGATCCCCGACTGCCCGCCGACCTGGCAGAAGCTGCCCACCCGCAGGTGGCCGCCCACACCGGACTGACCGCCCATGACCACGTAGTCGCCCAGCGTGGTGCTCCCGGCGATGCCGACCTGGGCCACGATGAGGCAGTGACGACCCAGCACGCAGTTGTGACCGATCTGGACGAGGTTATCGATCTTCGTCCCCTCACCGATCTCCGTGCGGCTGAAGCGCGCGCGGTCGATCGTGGCGTTCGCTCCGACCTCCACATCGTCGCCCAGGACGACGTTGCCGACCTGCGGAATCTTCTCATGCCGGCCCTTCACGGTGTCGTAGCCAAAGCCGTCGGAGCCGATCACCGCCCCGGGCTGCAGCCGCACCCGCGCACCGAGCACGCATTCCGACGCCACGACCGTGTGGGCGCTCAGCCAGGAATCCGCGCCGATCACGGCCCGCGCACCGACAAAGACCCCGCCTTGCAGCACCACACCCGCCCCGATCCGCGCCCCGGCCTCGACCACGCACAGCGGTCCGACATGGGCCTCCGGGGAGAGCACGGCGTCGGCCGCCACGACCGCGGTGGCGTGCACCCCGGGCGCGGGCTTCGGCCAGAGCAACTGCTCGATTCGCCGGCAAAGGCGGGTGAGGCCCACCGAAGGATTCTGGACCAGGAGCCACAGTTGCCCGGGCGGAGGCTCGCCCTCGTGGTCGGCGGGCAGCAACAGCACCGAAGCCCGGCTCCCGGCCACTTCCGCGCGGTATTTTCGGTTGCCCAAGAACGAGAGATCGCCCGGAGCGGCGGCGCCCAACGAAGCGATGCCGGTCACGGCCGCGCCGGTGGCGCCGACGACGCGAAGCGGTTCAACGATGGCGATGAGCTGAGCCGCGGAGAAGGCGAACACCATGGCGCGAGCGTGGTTGGAGCGGGGCCGGGCTGGAAACAAAAAAACCCCGCCCGTTGCGCGGGCGGGGTCGAAACCGGTTGGTGCTTAGTTGGCCGGGGCCGGAACGGTGACGTTGATGGCCGGCACCGGGCGATCCTTGTTGATGGCCTCGAGCACCTCGGGGGTGATGTCGAAGCTCGGATCGGCGTAGATCAGCGCGCCCTGATTGACCACGAGCGTGGCGCCCTTCGCCTTGGCGATCTCGGCCGCCTTGCGGTTGATCTCCTCGACGGCGGCGCGCTGGAACTGCATCTGCTTCTGCTGGAAACGCTGCTGGATCTCCTGGTTGAACTCCATCATCCGCTGCTCCATCGCGCGCACTTCGCCGACCTTGGCCTCGAAATCGGCCTGGGCCTTCTTGCGCGCCTCGTCGGTGAGGACCGGGCTCTTGACCTGGTCCTGGAGTTCCTTCGCCGAAGCCACGATCGCCTCGCGCTCCTTCACCATCGAGTCCATCTGCTCCTTGGCCTTCTTGCCCTGCTCGGCAAGCTTCGCGTTCTCGGTCTCGGTCTTGTGATACTTGGTGAAGAGCTGTTCGAGATCGACGGTCGCCATCTTGACGGCGACCTGGGCGTTGAGGTTGAGGACGACGCCGGCGAGCGCGACGACGGCAAAAGCGGAACGGATGAGGTTTTTCATGGAAACAGTGTTGGGAGGGTTTGCAGGTTGCGGATCAGAAGCGAGTGCCGAAGGAGAAGTTGAACTGGCCGCCCTTCTTGTTGATCCGGTCGCCGGTCAGCGGGATGCCGTAGTCGAGGCTCATCGGCTGGCCCATGACCATCATGCGGATACCGAAACCGAAGTTGTCGTTGTAGCCCGACGGGTTGAAGTCGAAGGCGCCGCGGTTGACGAAGCCGGCATCGTAGAACATCGCGACGCGCACCGGGTTCACGATATCCAGCGAGTACTCGAGGCTGAGGAACCCGTAGGTCTTGCCGCCGAGCGGCTCGTTGGAGGTCACGCTGCGCGGGCCGACCTCGCGGTACTCGAAACCGCGCAACGTCGTGGGGCCGCCGAGCGCGAAGTTCTCGTTGAGCAGCTGCCGGTCCCGGGTCTCGCCGAAACGTTCCAGCACACCGGCGCGCAGGAGGATTGCCAGCACCTGTTGCTGGGCCTTGAACAGCGGCACGAACTGCGCCGCCCGCCCTTCGAACTTGTAGAAGTTGCGCTCGCCGCCGAAGGGGCCGCCGGCCAGCTGGGTCGTGAGCTCGATGCGATTGCCGCGCGTGGTGTTGATCATCTTGTCACGGGTGTCGCGCAGGAGGGTGAAGCTCACCTTCGAGACCGTGTACGACTCGAGCCACGCGAGCAGCTCGGCATCGCTCGTGGCCACGTCGCGGTACTGGACGTTGTCGAAGCTGTAGGCGAGCTGGCCCTCGAACAGCTCGAAGAGCCGGCGGCGCGTATAGACCGACCCACCGGTCACCACCACCTCGTAGAAGTTGGAGGTGTAGTCCGAGGAGGTCCGGTGCAGGTCGAAGCCCACCGCCAGCTGCTTCTCAAAGAGCCACGGCTCCTCGAAGTTGAGGCTGATCTCGCTGGACTGGGAGCCGATCTGGAAACGCAGGCGGAACTTCTGGCCGTCGCCCTGGAAGAACGAGCGCCGGTTGAGGAGGTCGAAGTTGCCCTGGCTCACTTCGGCGTAGAACACCGCCTTCTCGAGCGAGCTGTAGCCCGCGCCGAAGGTCAGGTTGCCGGTGCGGCCTTCGGTGACCTTGATCTTGAGATTGCGCCGGCCGGGCACGGCCGTCTCCTCCGGGGTGAGATTCACGTCCTCGAAGAAGCGCGTGTTCTCCAGACGCATCTTGCTGACGTTCATCCGGACCGAGTCGAACGTCTGGCCGGGGTAGATCACCAGCTCACGCGCGATGACGATGCTCTTGGTCTTTTCGTTGCCCTCGATCTTGATCGATTCGAGCGTGACCTTCTCGCCCTCGGTGATGTCGAAGTCCACGTAGATGTCGCCGGTCTCGAGATTGGGCCGGCGCACCAGCCGCACCCGGGTGTCGAGGTAGCCGCTCTTGCCGTAGAAGTCCTCGAGCGCCTCGACATCCTTGTCGAGCTTGGAGGGGGTGAACCAGTTGCCGGGGCGCTCGTTGAGCGCGAGCGAAAGGAAGCGGGCCGGAAACAGCTTGTTGCCGGTGAACGCCATGCGGCCGAGCTTGTAACGCCGACCCTCCTCGACCGGGATCACGATCACCAGCCGTCCGGGTTTCGGATACTCGAACTGCACCTTGGCGCGCGCGATCTCGATGTCGAGGTAGCCGCGCTCACGGTAGAAGTCCCGCAGCTTGTCGAGATCCTCCTCGAACTTGTCGTCCTCCAGCCGGCCCTTGGCGGTGAGCCAGGAGAACATCCACCACCGGCGCGTCTCCTCCATGGCGCCGCGGAGCTTGCGGGCCGACACGCTGTCGTTGCCCACGAAGCGGATGTCGCCGATGCGCGTGCGCACGCCTTCGCGGATGCGGAAGATCACGCGGCCGAAGCCCGTGGTGCGGTCGCGTTCGATCGAGTAGTTCACCTCGGCCTGCGAGAAACCCTTCTTCTGGTAGTACTCGAACAGCTTCTCGGAGTCGGCCTTGATCTGGCGCTCGTCGAGCGAGGTGTTGGCCTTGGTCGTCACCTCTTTCAGGAGGCGCCGGGTGCGCAGCGCGCGATTGCCGTCGAGCTCCACCGCGAGGACCCGGAATTTCGGGGTCACCTCGACGAAGAGATTCACCTTGTCGAAGCCCTCCTCCACCTTCTTCACCTCGATCAGCTCGAAGAGGCCGGTGCGGTAGAGGTTGCGCACGTCGCGATCCACCGCCGTCTCGTCGAAGAGCGCGCCCTCGCGCATCTGGATGTTGGCCCGCACGACCTGCTCGCTGACGTTGCGGATGCCGAGGAAGCGCACCTCGACCTTGCCGATCGTGAGTTGCTGGCCCCCCTCCGCCATCTGCGCCCGCGCCGCCGGGATCCCGGCGAACACAAGCACTGCAACCAACAGACTCAACCAACCCCAAGCCGGGGTGCTACGCGATATGGTTTTCAAAGCGGGTAATGTCCTTGAGGAAGGTTAATTTGATTTCTCCTACCGGTCCGTTTCGTTGCTTGGCAACGATCAAATCCGCCGAGTCGGCCGCGGTCTGGAACTTTTCGTCCGCATCTTTCGGTCGCGCCAGCATCAGGACAACGTCCGCATCCTGCTCGATGGAGCCGGATTCGCGGAGATCGGACAGGCGGGGCACGCGGTTTTCCTTTTCGGAGGCACGGTTGAGCTGGGAGAGGACAATGACCGGCACGTGGAGTTCCTTCGCCATGCCCTTCAACCCGCGCGAAATCTCCGCCACCTGCTGCTCGCGGTTCGCCTTCGGGTCCGTGCCCGAGACGAGCTGCAGGTAGTCCACCATGATCATGCCGAGGCCGCCCTTGTCGCGCATCTTCTGCGCCACGCGCCGCGCCTTCGCCCGCATCTCCATGATCGAGATACTGCTGGAGTCGTCGATCATGATGGGGGCGTTCTTGAGCGCCTCCGCCGAGCGTCCGAGCCGCGACGTCTCCTCGCTGTCGCGACCGACGAAGCCGTCGCGCAACCGCTGCATGTTCACCCGCGCGTGCGAGCAGAGCATACGCAGCGCGATCTGCGACGAACCCATTTCCAGGCTGAAGAGCAGCACGCCCACCGGCGGCGTCTTCTTCGGGTTCGCCGGCAGTGCCGCCGCCTCCGCGATGTTCAGCGCCAGCGAGGTCTTTCCCATCGACGGGCGCGCCGCCAGGATGGTCATTTCCTGCTTCTGGAAACCAAAGAGCATCTTGTCGAGGTCCACGAACCCCGAGGCCACGCCGGTCAGCTCGCCACGGCGCTCGAGCATCTTCGCAATCACCGCGGTGGCCTCCTTGATCGGCTCCTTCATCTCGCGGGCCGAGTCGTTCGTGCGGTCCTGCGTGATCTGGAACATGTCCCGCTCGATCCGATCGATGAACTCCTCGATGCCACCCTGGTACTGGTAGCATTTCTCGATCGCGCCGGTCGCCACACCGATCAACTGCCGCAGCAGGGCGTTCTCGCGCACCTGCTCCAGAAAATAGGTCCGGTGCGCCGTCGTCGGGATGCGGTTGGTGATCTGGTTGAGCCGCACGAGGCCACCCACGGCGTCGAGCAGGTTCTTTTTGCGCAACTCCTCCGCCAGCACCGACTCGTCCACCGGATGCCCGGCGCGGTAGATCTCGGTGAGCACCTCGAAGATCACCCGGTTGCCGGGCTCGTAGAAGGCCTCCGCCGTCAGCTTCGCCTCGACGCAGGCCGACACGCTGTCGCCGCCATCGATCAGACAGCACGCCAACAGCGATTCTTCCGCCTCCACGCTGTGCGGCGGGGTCCGGCCGCCGGTGGGCAACGGGCGCGGTGCGTCCTCATCGCGGGATCGGCGTGGTGAGTTCTCGGGGGGCATGCAGGAAAGCGGAGCATGGCGACAGACTTCACCCGCCAAAGCAACGGGAAGTTCCTCTAATTTTCGCCACACCTTATTCACACGCCGCCCCGCTACCCCGCTTGCCTTCCCGCGCCCTCTCTGCTCCGTTGCCCGCGTTTCATTATGCGAATCCGCTCCTATCGCGCCCTCCGTCCTCAACCCGAGCTCGCCGGCCAGATCGCCTCCGTCCCGTACGATGTCGTCAACACCGCCGAGTGCCGCGCCCTCGTCGAAGGCAACCCGCTGAGCATGCTCCGCGTCGCCCGCTCCGACCTCGAGTTCTCCGACGCCACCGATCCCTACTCCGAGCCGGTCTATGCCCGCGCCAAGGAGAACTTCCAGAAGCTCATCGCCGGCGGCCACCTCGTCCGCGAAGCCGCCCCCTCGCTCTACATCTACCAGCAGCAGATGGGCGCCCACATCCAGACCGGCGTCGCCGCGCTCTGCCACGTGGAGGACTACGACAACAACCTCATCAAAAAGCACGAGAAGACCCGCAAGGACAAGGAGGACGACCGCGTCCGCCACACCGGCACCCTCTCCGCCAACCCCGGGCCCGTCTTCCTCACCTACCGCGACCAGCCGGCCATCGACACCATCGTCGCCGCCGCCATCGCCAGCGCCCCGCTGATGAGCTTCGTCGCCCACGACGGCATCCGCCACACCGTCTGGCGCATCACCGCCCCCGGCTCCCTCGTCGAGGCCTTCAAGCAGGTCCCCTGCACCTACATCGCCGACGGCCACCATCGCGCCGCCTCCGCCGCCCGCGTCGCCCGCGAACGCCGCGCCGACAATCCCGCGCACACCGGCGACGAGGACTACAACTGGTTCCTCACCGTCCTCTTCCCCGCGAAGCAGCTGCGCATCCTTCCCTACAACCGCCTCGTCCTCGAGCTCCAGGGCCGCTCCGCCCGCCAGCTCCTCGGCGAACTCGGCCGCGTCGGCGCCGTCACCTCCGCCCCCACTCCCGCGCCCGCCGCCCCCGGCAGCGTCCACCTCTTCATGGAAGGCCAGTGGCACGCCCTCGCGCTCAATCCGCCCCCGGGCGCCGACCCCGTCTCCCGCCTCGATGTCAGCCTCCTGCAGGACAAGGTCCTCGACCCGCTGCTCGGCATCGACGACCCGCGCACCAGCAAGCGCATCGACTTCGTCGGCGGTATCCGCGGCACCAAGTACCTCGAGGACGCCGTCAACGGCGGCCGCGCCGCCATCGCCTTCTCCATGCACGCCGTGACCATCGAGCAGCTCATGGACATCTCCGATGCCGGCCAGATCATGCCGCCGAAGAGCACCTGGTTCGAGCCGAAGCTGCGCGACGGTCTCTTCATGCACCAGTTCTGAGCCGCATCTGAGTCCCTCGTCCTCTCTCCCCCGGGCCGGCCTCACTCGCCGGCCCTTTTCTTTTCCTCCTGGGAACGCCAAGCTCCACCTCGGCCTCCTGTTCGTTCGCACACGCCCCACTCCGGCTCGGCGGTCCATTCCGTTTTCCGCAATCGCAAATCGGCAATCCGAAATCGAAAATCCCTCCCCCTTGACGCCTTTGCTACGCTCCTCCGCGACACACCACTCCATGCGCCTCCTATCCACTCTCGCCCTTTGCTGCGCCACCGCCCTCGGTCTCGCCGCCAACGAGCCCACCAACACCCTCCCGTTCGTCGTCACCGCCAACACCATCCTCGACGACCTCGTCCGCCAGATCGGCGGCGACCGCGTGCGTACTCATTGTCTGGTCGCACCCGGGGCCGACCCGCACACCTTCGAGCCCCGGCCCTCCGACGTGCGGCACCTCCTCCGCGCCGACCTCCTCGTCGTCAACGGCCTCGACCTCGAGCCCGCCATCCTCCGCCTCGCGCAGAACAGTGGCTTCAAGGGCGAGATCGTCGTCGCCACCACCGGCCTCACGCCCCGCACCGGCGGCTGCACCCACGCCCACCACGACGCGGAAGGGACCTCCTGCCCGGGAACACCGCACGCCAGCCCCGGCTCCGCCGCACACCACGAGCACACCGCCACCTGCGCCCACGACCACCACAAAGCGGAGTCACCTGCACCGTCCACCGTCCACCGTCCACCGTCCACCGCCTCCGCAGATCCCCACGCCTGGCAGTCCCCGCTGGCCGTGAAGACCTACGTCGCCAACCTCCGCGACGCCCTCACCCACGCCAACCCCGCCGCCGCCGCGCATTATTCCGCCCGCGCCACCGCCTACCTCGCCGAGCTCGATGCCCTCGATCTTTGGGTACGCCAACAGATCGCCACCATCCCGCCTGCGCGCCGCCAGCTCGCCACCGCGCACGACTCCCTCGGCTACTACGCCGACGCCTACGGCTTCGAGACCATCCCCGTCGCCGGCCTCTCCTCCTCCGCCGAGCCCGACGCCCGCGCTGTCGCCACCATCATCGATCTCATCCGCCACGAACAAGTCCCCGCCGTCTTCTTCGAACTCACGACCAACCCGAAGCTCCTCCGCCAGATCGGCGCCGATGCCGGCGTGCGCCTCGCGGAGCCACTTTTCACCGACAGCCTCGGCGCCCCCGGCTCCGGCGCCGAAACCTACCTCGGCCTCATCCGCACCAACACCACCCGCATCGTCGCCGCGCTGAAATAGGCGGCCCGACCGACCGAAGGAAACGAAGCGAACGAAGCCGGAGACCCCGAGCAGTGGTCTCCGCGCGAGACCCTACGTCTCCGATTACTCGACTCGCTGTATCTCCCGGCGGGGGCTGAAGCACCCCGCCACGTGGCCCGTTGCTTCAGCACGGGCGGCGGACCCTCCCCTCCTCCCCCCGGCCGCTTTTCCCCATCCGCGCCCCGTCCGAACCTTCGTTCCCTTCTGTCGTCCGCTCCGATTCCGTTCCGATGGTGGGGCGGGCTTTACGCCCGCCATCCGAATACTCGCCCCATTCCGCCGCCTCCCGCCCCATTCCCCCGCTTGCGTCCGGCCCTCGACTCCCGACACTCGCCTCTCGTCCTCCTCCTCGCTCCCTTCTGTGAGTCCGCCTTCCGAATTCCGTCCTCTCCCGCCCGGCGCCCCCACGAGCCGGGGGCAGTCCCTTTCCGCCTCTCGCCTCTCGCCTCTCGCCTCTGGCCTTTCCCTGCACCAGCACGACATCATCCGCCTGCAGGACGTCACCGTCGCCTACGGCCGCCGCCTCGCCGTGGACAGCGTCACTGCGCAGATCCACTGCGGCAGCCTCACCGCCATCCTCGGCCCCAACGGCGCCGGCAAGAGTACCCTCCTGCGCGCCATCCTCGGCTGGATGCCGCTCACGCGCGGCGAGATCCGCATCGGCGACTCCCACCCGCAACACGCCCTGCCCCGCCTCGCCTACCTCCCGCAGCGCGTCGACGTCGACTGGGACTTCCCCATCACCGTGCGCGGCGTCGTCGAGCAGGGCCGCTACCCCGCGCTCGGCGCCTTCCGCCGCTTCCGCCCCGCCGACCACGCGCTCGTCGATCGCGCCCTCGCCGAGATGAAGCTCACCGACCTGCAGGACCGCCAGATCCGCGCGCTCTCCGGCGGCCAGCAACAACGCGTCTTCCTCGCCCGCGCCCTCGCCCAAGGCGCCGACATCTTCCTCTTGGACGAACCCTTCGCCGGCCTCGACGCCCCCAGCGCCGCCGAACTCGCCGCCGTGCTCAAATCCTGGGAACAGCTCCACCGCACCGTCGTCGCCGTCCTCCACGACCTGCCGCTCGCCCGCCGCGTCTTCTCGCACGCCCTCCTCCTGGACACCCGCCTGCTCGCTGCCGGCCCCGTCGCCGAAGTCCTCGCCCCCGCCTCCCTCGCCCAGTTCTACCCGGCGGCGAACAACGGATAATCGCGCATCCCAATGAAACTCTATCCGCGACTGCTTCCGCTCCTCGGCCTACTCATACTTCCGGCATGCACAACGGCACCGAGTCCGGACCTGACGCGGGTCTATCTTCCCCTCTGGATTGAGTTTGGATCGCCTATCCCCCCCATCCGCAAACCCGCCAGAATCGATGGCGCAACACGTGTCGAGATTCTCTTCGAGAACACTTTCTTCACTGCTTGGCCGGTTAAGGCCGGGGAGATCGAGGTGTTCGCATTAACCTACCTCGACGACAGATCTCGCGAGATTCAAGGTCTCTCGATAGAAGATAAGCGCGCAACAACCCCCGAAGGCGTGTCAGTTGGAATTCGCTACGGGGAAATCAAGCACCGTGTCGATACCGAGCCAGTTTCGAGCCTGGGTTGGGGGGGCTATCTTCCCCTGAAGTCTGGATGGTTCGCGATTTTCGATGAAGGAATGGCTGAAGGGGATGACGGGACGAGCGTCCAGCGGCCGGTAACCGACGACAGTCGGGTTGTCGCCTTGGCGATAACCAAAAGGCTGGTTCGTAACGCGAGTTATCGTAACCCCAAGGCACCCGCCGAACGGTCGCTCGGGAGTCTCCCGCTCTATATTCGGCGCACTTCAACCGCCACGGAGGCTGGTCCGAAGCCATGATCTCCTTCCTCCTCGAACCGTTCAGCTACGCCTTCCTGCAGCGCGGGCTGCTGGTGGCGGCGTTGCTTGGACTGAGCGGCGGACTGCTGGGCTGCATCCTCGTCCTGCGTCGGCTCTCGCTCATGGGCGACGCCCTCTCGCACTCGCTCCTGCCCGGCATCGGTGTCGCGTATCTGCTTTTCGGGCCCAGCCTGCCCGCCCTCCTCCTCGGCGCGTTGCTCGCCGGCCTGCTCACCGCGCTCGGCGGCGGCCTCGTCAGCCGCCTCACCCGCATCAAGGAGGACGCCGCGTTCGGCTCGCTCTTCCTCGTGCTCTTCGCCGGCGGCGTCGCGCTCGTCAGCCGCCTGCCCGCGCGCGTCGACCTCCTGCACTTCCTCTTCGGCAACATCCTCGGCGTGGGCCCCTCCGATGTCGCCCTCGCCGGCGGCGCCGCGGCGCTCACCGTCACGGTCTTCGCACTCTTCCGCCGCAGCATCGTGCTGGAAACCTTCGACCCCGTTTTCCACCGCGCCACCGGCGGACGCGGCTGGCTCACGCACCTCGGCATCCTCGCGCTCTGCGTGATCAACCTCGTCGCCGCGCTCCAGGCGATGGGCGTGGTGCTCGCGCTCGGGTTGTTCCTGCTCCCGGCCGTCACCGCCTACCTCTGGTGCGACCGCCTGCCCGCGATGCTCGCGTTCTCCGCCATCACAGCCGTACTCGGCTCGATCGTCGGCATCTTCGTCAGCTTCCACGCCGGCCTGCCCAGCGGCGCCGCTATCGTGCTCGCCCTCGGCGCGTTCTTCCTGGCCTCCGCCCTCGGCAGCCCGCGCTACGGCATCGTCGCCCGCCTCCTCAGCGGCCTCCGCGAAGGCAAAGCCATCAAGCACACCTGCGAGTGACGTAGGTCGCTGCTTCAGCACGACCCCGTTCGGCTCCGCCCTCGCACCAGCCCGGAGAGCTGTCCCATCCCTGCCGGCCCGCACGTAGGTCGCTGCTTCAGCACGACCCGCCCGGCCCCGCCCTCGCATCGGCCCGGGAGCAATCCCACACCCGCCGGGTCGCCCTGAAGGGACGACCTACGTGCGCACTACGGCGCGATCCGCTTCCCGGCTTGCCGAAACTCCGGATACACCCACCCTTCGCCCCATGGCGGACACCCGGGAACGTTGGCGCAAACGCCTCCCCCATTGGGAAGTCGAGGGCCGCCCGCACTTCGTCACCATCCGGTGCGCGGGATCAATTCCGGCCGCGGCGGCCGAACGTCTCCGCGAGATCCACCGTTCCATCCAGGCCGTCGCGCCCCGTTCGGCCGAATTCGCCCAGTTGCAGCGGCACTATTTCCGCGCGAGCGAGAAGTATCTAGACTCCGGCGACGGCTTCGCCCCGTTCATCGAAGCGAGTCTGTGCGAGCGCCTCACAGGCGAACTGACCGCACTCGAGGCCACGCACGGCTGGGCCTGCCCGCATAGGGTCGTGATGCCCAACCACGTACACTTGTTGCTCCTGCCGACGAGCCCTGCGCCGTTCCCACTGCACGTCGCCCTCGCCCACTTCAAGGGCCGCTCCGCCCGGACTCTGAACCTCACGCTGCACCGCGCAGGTTCGTTCTGGCAGGCTGAGTGGTTCGATCATTGGGTACGCGACGACCCGGAGCAGGCGCGCATCGTCGAGTACATCCGCCAGAACCCAGTGAAGGCCGGCTTAGCAACCACATGGGATCAATACCCCTGGGTAAAGTAGGTCGCTGCTTTAGCACGACCCACCCGGCCCCGCCCTCGCATCGGCCCCGGGAGCAATCCCACACCTGCCGGGTCGCCCTGAAGGGACGACCTACCTCCGCCGGCCCGCCGTAGGTCGCTGCTTCAGCACGACCCGCCCGGCCCCGCGCTCGCATCGGCCCGGGGAGCAATCCCACACCTGCCGGGTCGCCCTGAAGGGACGACCTACCTCCGCCGGCCCGCCGTAGGTCGCTGCTTCAGCACGACCCGTTCGGCCCAGCCCTCGCATCGGCCCCGGGAGCAATCCCACACCTGTCGGGTCGCCCTGAAGGGACGACCTACGCACCGAACAATTCCGCTGCTCGTCGCGGCGCCGCGACGGTTCCGCCGCCACCACCCGCCGCGGCCCCGCTGCGTTGAGTGTCGCCGACTCCCGATTACGCCGTAGATCCTCCGCCCGGCGTCCCGCCCGGCTGAGTCAGTCGGCGCCGCCGGCCCGGCTTGCGCCCACCGGCGCGGCCCTCAGCGGTAGGACAACGCGCGGGCGAGTTCGGCGGCGAAGAACGGGCCGCGGTAGATCCAGCCGGAATACACCTGCACCAGCGTGGCGCCGGCATCGAGCTTCTCGCCGGCGGTGGCGGCGTCGGTCACGCCGCCCACGCCGATGATCGGCAGGCGGCCGCCCGTGGCGCGGGCGATGTAGTTGATGATCTGGGTCGAGCGGCGGCAGAGCGGCCGGCCGCTCAGTCCGCCGGCCTCGGTCACACCGGCCAGCGCGCCGGGGCGCTCGAGCGTGGTATTGGTGGCGATGATGCCGTCGAGCCGCAGGTCGTGCAGGATCTGCAGGATGTCGTCGATCTGCGGCCAGGTGAGGTCGGGGGCGATCTTCAGGAAGATCGGACGGCGGCCGCCCATGACGGCGGCCTCGCGCTCGGCGTTGGCGCGCTGGAGCGCCCCGAGCAGCTCGACCAGCCGGTCGTGCTCCTGGAGCTTGCGCAGGTCCGGCGTATTCGGACTGCTGACATTGATGGCGATGTAGTCGGCGTGCTCGGCGAGCAGGTGGAAGCTGGCGAGGTAGTCGGCCACGGCCTCGTCGAGCGGGGCGGCCTTGGATTTGCCGAGGTTGATGCCGAGCGGGAGGCGCCGGTGGCCGCGCTTGGGCTGGCCGGCGAGCCGGCGCGCCATGGCCTCGGCGCCGGCGTTGTTGAATCCCATCCGGTTGAGGACGGCCTCCTCGGCGGGGAAACGGAACAGGCGCGGCTTCGGGTTGCCCGGCTGCGCAAGCCGCGTGACGGTGCCGATCTCCACGTGGCCGAACCCGAGCGCGGCCGCGGCCGGCCAGCACTCGGCGTTCTTGTCGAAACCGGCGGCCAAGCCGATGCGGTTCGGGAACTGCAGCCCGGCGCATTCGACGGGCTTGCGCACACTCGCCGGCAGGGCGTTCCACCATTCAAGGAGGCGGCAGAGCGGGGACAGATGGCCCAGCGTCGCCAGCGCGCCCACGACCGTTTCGTGCACCGTTTCCGGGTCGCGGCGGAACGCGAGCGGACGGACCAGTTGTTCATAGATCAGACCCATGGAGGCCGGGCAGACTGCGCAGCGCCCGCGGAATATTCAAGCGCCCGCATCGGTCGCGGCCCGCCGCCGGAAACACCCCAATCCCCCGCGGGGGACACCCCCGCGACAAAACCTTCGTTAAAGGTGTTGACGACCCGCCCGATTTGGGCTGCACCTATCCACGCACTTTTTTACGCGGGAATTTTCATCGGCAATCCGACTCTCAAACAACATGGCGAAATCAACCCCAACGCTGGACTGGGCCGTCATCCGTCTCGGCGAAGACCACAACTGGTGGGTGGAAGAACTCAGCGACACGGTCCACTGGGACGTGGACGGCCTGAGCATCATCGACCCGCGCCAGGTCGACCACATCGTCGAACTGTGCGAACCCCTTCGTGAATACGGCCTGGACCTCGACGCCATCGACACGGCGTTCATCCCGTTCCGCATCGACAAGGACCTCGGCGCCGGCCGCGTGCGCCTCGTGCGCGTCCGCGACTCGTTCCTCGAGTCCGAGGACAAGCTCTTCGCGCTGCCCGACGTGGTCGACGAGGAGAATGGGCCCTACGCCGACTTCCTCGACCAGATCACCCGCGCCCGGGTGAAGATGCTCAACGACCTGTTCGACTTCGAGCAGAAGCTCACCGTCGACGAGGTCGAGGACCAGCTCCGCGAGGACCAGAACAACCGTTTCATGGAGAACAAGGCCGTGCACCTCTTCGAGGAGGTCATCGCCATCCTCGACTACGTGCCCGAAGGCTGGGAAGCCGATGACGACACGCCCGTCAAGGCCGCCGCCGAGGCGGACGAGGACGAATTCCCCGACATCGACGACGACGAGGACGAGGAGAAGCTCAAGGGCGACGCCTCCCTCAAGTGGGACGAGGACGAGGAAAAAGATCCTGAAGCAGCGGAGGCTGATCCCGCGGCCAAGACCAAGGAAAAGCTCGGCGCCCGCGGCGAAGAGGGCGACGAAGACGAGGAGGAAGAAGACGAGGACGACGAAGACGAGGAGGAGGAAGAAGAGGAAGCTCCTCGCGGCCGCCGCGGCCGGCATTGATCAACTCGACAACCATTTCAACCCCGACGCCCGCCGAATCTCCTTCGGCGGGTGTCGTTTTTTCGGCGGCCCGCGGCGGCGCACGCACAGAGGTTGGTTGCATCCCGGGAGCGAGCCACTAGCCCTGAACGCACGGCCCCCCGGTTCATGCCCGCCCCTTCCCACGCCCTCCTGGCCTTCCTGGTCCTGCTTGCGGGAAGCGTTCTGCCCGGCGCCGCGCGAGGCGCGGATGGTGTCGGGGCTCCGCCGATACTCAGCTTCCGCGACCTCTGGGACCTGAAAGGCGACGACCGCGCCCGCCCCCGAACCTTCACCGCCGACGTCGCCATCCTGCACTATGATCCCTTCTGGCGGCAGCTCTGGTGTCAGGACGCCACGGGCACGTTTTTCATCCTCCCGCCGCCCGAGCCGTTGCCGATCCGCAGCGGCCAGCGCGTGCGCCTCACCGGTATCACGATCCCGGCCACAGCGTCCGTCGTGCAGATGCTTTCGGCCGAAGTGCTCCAGGAGCACGCCGCCATCGCCCCGCTGGCCGCCGCCGGACGACTCCTCCGCGCCGACCTCCTCAACGAGCGCCTCGTCGAAGTCGAAGGACTCGTCGACCGGCAACGCCTCAACGACCCCAATCACCTGGTGCTCAGCCTGGTGTCCGACGGCCTCGTCGTCGAAGCCGTCCTCCTGATCTCGTCCACCCAACCGGTGCCGCAGTACGCCGGGAGTCTGGTCCGCGTCCGCGGCGTGTACAACGGTCGCTTCGATTCCGCCCATCGCCTGCAATCGGTCGAGCTCGGCTGCTCCGGCCCCGACCCGGTTTCGGTCCTCGGGCCGCTCGACCGCGACCCCCGCTTCGACCGTCCCGCCGTTCCCGCCGAACAGATGCCCCGGCTCGCGCCCGACGCGCTCGTCCGTGTCGCCGGTCGCGTCGTCGCGGTTGCCGACGGACAATCCGTCACCGTGCGCGACGAAACCGGTCAAATCGAGCTGCTCACCCCGCAGGAAAGCGGCCTGCGCCTCGACGAGCGCGCCGAGGGAATCGGTTTCCCGCTCATCGACCGTGGCCGGTGGCAGTTGCGTCACGCCGTGGTGCGCCGCGTCGGCCCGCCGGTGGAGCACGAACGGCTCGCAGGATACCCCGTCCTGCGGCTCGCCGAACAGGTACTTTCCCTTTCCCCATCCCGCGCCGCCAACGGAGAAGCGGTCCGCCTCCAGGGCGTCGTGACGTGGTCGGCACCGGAAGCACGCTTCCTTTTCCTCGAGGACGCCTCCGGCGGGGTCCACGTTTCCTGGTCGGATGCCGGGATCCAGCCGCCGCCGCCCGGCACCGGGCTGTCCGTGGAGGGCTTCAGCATGATGGGCGCGTTCGCCCCGGCCGTGACCGCCATTCGGTTCGTCCCCCGCCCCGGCATGGCTCCACCCGAACCGCGCCGCATCTCCCTGGAGCAGGCCGAGACCGGCAACGACGAGGCCCGCTGGGCCGAGATGGAGGGCCTCCTGCGCGAGATTCGCACCGACGGCGCCTACCTGCGGCTCCGGCTCACCACGCCCACCGGAGATTTCGACGCGGTCGCCCCGGCCGGCACCGCCCTCACCGCGCCCGTCGGATCGTTCGTGCGGATACGCGGGGTCTGCACCGCGCTCGCCAACGACCAACGCCAGCTCACCGGCATCCAGCTCTGGGTGCGCGACGCCGCCAGCCTGGTGGTCCAGGAGGCGCCGCCGGAGGACCTTTTCGGCCTGCCCGAGATCCCCATCGCCGGCCTGCGCCAGTTCGGCCCGCTCCAGAAAAACACCCGCTGGCTCCACACCGCGGGCATCGTCACCTGGCATCTGCCCGGCCGGTTCCTGATCATCCAGGATGGCGACGAGGGCCTCACGGTGTTCGCCAACGACGAGACCCGCTACGCGCCGGGCGACCGGGTCGAGGTCGTCGGCATTCCCGGCCACGACGGCCCTCGCCTGGTGTTGCGCAACGCCACCGTGCGCCGCATCGGTTCCGCCGCCTTCGTGCGGCCGATTCCGCTCGATCCCTCGGCGCCCGCCGAGGACCGCCTCGACACCCGGCTGGTGCGGCTGTCCGGCCGGCTCGACGAGATCACCGACCTGCGCGGCGAGCATTTCCTCGCGGTCCGCCACAGCTCGGGCTCCGTCGTCGCCCGGCTCCCGATCGGCCCCCCGCTCCCCCGCGACTGGCGTGCCGGCGCCGAGATCGAGATCCTCGGCGTGTATCGGTCGATTTTTGACGAGCACCGCCAGCGCACCGGATTCGAGGTCCTCCTCCGCTCCGCCGCCGACCTCCAGGTCCGCCGGGCCGCGCCGGCGTGGACGCCCGAACGGGCCCGCACCGTCGTCTACGGCCTCGGTGCCGCCGCCGCCCTTGTCGGCCTTTGGGTGCTGGCGCTGCGCCGCAAGGTCCGGCAGCAGACCGCCCAGTTGCGGGTCCAACTGGAGAAGGAGGCGCATCTCGAGGCCGAGCTTGAGCGCGCCCAGCGCCTCCAATCGCTGGGGACGATGGCCGGCGGCATTGCCCACGATTTCAACAACCTGCTCACCGTCGTGATGGGCAACGTCACCCTCGCGATGCTCGACCACCGGGTCATGGCGCTCGCCGGCGACTGCCTGACCGAGGCCGAGGCGGGCGCCCAGCGGGCCCGTGATCTCACCCAGCAGATCCTCACCTTCGCCCGCGGCGGCGAGCCGATCCGCGAGACCTTCGCGCTCCCCGCCCTCGTCCACGACACCGTCGCCCTCGCGCTCAGCGGCGCCAAGGTGCGGGCCGAGGTCCACACCCCGCCCGGCCTGTGGCCCGTCCACGCCGACCGCGCGCAGGTGCACCGCGCGCTCCACAACCTACTCCACCACGCCCTCACCGCGATGCCCGGCGGCGGGATCATCTCGCTCGACTTCGCCAACCACGGGGCGGCCGAGCCCGCGCCGCCCGCGCTCGCCCCCGGGCGGTATATCCGGGCAACCATCACCGATCACGGCGCCGGCATCCCGGCCGAACAACTCGCCGCGGTCTTCGATCCCTATGCCAACGCCGCGACGGGCGGCGACCGCTTCGGCCTGGCCACCGCCTACTCGATCGCCCAGAAGCACGGCGGCCTTCTCGCGGTCCAGTCGCGGCCCGAGTTCGGAACGACCTTCACTCTCTGGCTGCCCGCCGCCCCGGAGGCGCCGGCGCCCGCTCCCGGGTTCACGGACCTGCCGGCCTCGGCCCTGGCGCCGATCAATCTCGCCGGCGCGCGCGTGCTCGTCATGGACGACGAGGAGGGCATCCGGCTGCTCGCCAAGATGCTGCTGCGGCACCTCGGCTGCGAACCCGTCCTCACGGCCGACGGCGCCGAATGCGTCGAGACCTTCCGCGCTGCGCAGGCCGCGGGCCGGCCGTTTGATCTCGTCATTCTCGACCTCACCGTCCCGGGCGGCATGGGCGGCCGCGAGGCGATGGCCGCACTGCGCAAGCTCACGCCCGACGTGCGCGCCATCGTCTCCAGCGGCTACTCCCACGACCCGGTGCTGGCCCGCTACCGCGACCACGGTTTCGCCGCCAGCGTGACGAAGCCCTACGAGGTGAGCGGTCTCGCCAATGCCATCCGCGCGGTTCTGACCGGCCGCGACGGGCTCTGACCGGCGGCCCCGCCCCCAGCGGTGCCGCCGCATCCCCTCCATGCGGCGGCGCGATCTGCGCACCGCCGCATCGGCCCGTTTGCCTACTCCACCCGCAGGATGAAGCCGCGCAGGTATTCGCTTTCCGGCATCGTCACCAGCACGGGATGGTCGGGCGGCTGGTGGCAGAACTCGAGCACCTGCACCTTGCGCTTCGCATCGTGCGCGGCGTCGGCGACCACCTCGCGGAAGACCTCCGCCGTCACATGGTGCGAGCAGCTGTAGGTGGCGAGCACGCCGCCGGGCACGAGCCGCTGCATCGCCCGCAGGTTGATCTCCTTGTAGCCGCGCAGCGCGTTCTCCAGTGCGCTGCGGGAGCGGGCGAACGGCGGGGGATCGAGCACGATCAAGTCCCAGAGCGTCGCGTCCTTCGTCGCCAGATAGTCGAACACGTTGGCGGAGGCGAACTCGACGCCCATCACGCCGTTGCGCTCGGCATCGCGCCGCGCGAGCGCGATCGCCTCCTCCGAGCTGTCCAGACCGAGCACGCGCACGGCCCCGGCCTTCGCGGCGTGGAGCGCGAAGCTCCCCTGGTTGCAGAAACAGTCCAGCACCCGGCGCCCCGCCGCGTGGCGGGCGACCTTCGCGTGCTCGCGGGTCTGGTCGAGGTAAAAGCCGGTCTTCTGTCCGCCCTGCAGATCGAGCCAGTACTCGAGCCCGCCGATCCGCACCCACCGCGGCTCGTACGGCCGGCCGGAAAACGTCCGCACCTCGGACGGCAGGCCCTCGAGGCGGCGGATCGGCGCGTCGTTGCGCACAATGATCTCCGCGGGCTGCAACCGTTCATTGAGCACGGCCAGCACCGCGCCGAGCAGCCGCTCGGTCGCCAAGGTCTGTGTCTGCACCACCAGGACATCGCCGAACTGGTCGACGACGAGGCCCGGAAGGTCGTCCGATTCGCTCCAGACCAACCGGCGGGCGGTCGCGTCGCCCGCCTCGGCCACGAGCGCCGCGCGGCGCGCGATCGCCCGGTCGAGCGCCCCGCGCACGAAGGCCTCGTCGAAGGCCGCATGGTCGCGGCTGAAACGGCGCCAGACGATCTGCGAGCGGCTGTTGTAGATGCCGCTGCCGAGGAAACGCCCGCGCGCATCGCGGCATTCGACCGCCTCGCCGTCATGGACTGCTGGAGCCAGGACCTCCACCTCGTTGCCGAACACCCAGGGGTGCCCGCGCAGCGCACGGGCGGCGGCGTTGTGTTTGAGACGAAGTACGGGTGCGGTCATCGGGCGACTGTCGCCGCGCGGCCCGTCGCGGGTAAACAAAAAAGCTCCCGGCCTCGCGGGCCGGGAGCAGTACCCTTAAACACAGTCCCCTGCAAAGTGGATCAGGCCGTGCGCGCCTGGGCGCCGACAACCTCGCGCATTTCCTCGGGCTGGGCGATCACCTGGAAGCCGCGGCTGCTCTCGACGGCAACCGGGGCGCGGCGCAGCGCGAGGAGCATCGCGTAGAGACCGCAGACGTGGACGAGGGCGACGATGGTGAAGAAGATGGTCATGGGGGAAACGGTGTTCTCGGTGTTGCCGTGTTGATCGGTCCGTAGGTAAAACCCTTAAAAGAAAAATGGTGGGGTCCACTACCCACGCCGCGGCCGGGGGAATCGCCTCCCCACCCCCTTGGGCGCGCGCAGGCAGAGGGCTCGGACAACGTCGGTCGGCTTTTGTCCGACCCCGGCTGCTAGAGTTCGCGCATGAACTCGACCGCCTTCCGCCACCCGCTGCTCATCACCCTCGCCGCCGAGATCGGCGCCCGCTCCGTGCTCGAACACTCCACCTACGCGCCCACCGCCGAACTCTGGCACGCGGCCGGCATCTTCGCCACCGACGACGCCTTTGCGCTCACCGATTCCGCGGCCGCTCGGGAGGGCGACCTCGGCATTCTCACCCGACACGCCCGGCCGCTGTCCTGGCTGTTCTTCGCCCTGCGCAACGACAGCCGGTTGACCGGCGGCCCGTGGGCCGAGCAGGAGTTCTTCGGCCGCCTCGCCGACGCCGCCAACGCCTTCCTCGCCGCCCATCAGCCCGAGGAGGGAGACTGGCGGCCGCTCCTGCTCGACGTCCTGCGTGAGGCCGGTGAGATCCTGCGCGACCGCTACGCCCACCTCGCGCCCGCCCCCCGCCACGCCCACGCCACCAATCGGCTGCGCCGCGCCACGACCCGCGCCCGCCGCGCGTTCGCGATCGCCGCGTGATCAACTCGGCCCGCCGGGGCGCGCCGCTATTCGCTGCGCTTCGCCGCCGCGGCCCACCGCTGGATCACCCGCCGCAGATCCTCCAAATCGAGCGGCTTCGCGACGTAGTCGTCCATCCCGGCCTCGAGACAGCGCTCGCGGTCG
This sequence comes from Opitutaceae bacterium, assembly GCA_023269585.1. Lineage (GTDB taxonomy): Bacteria > Verrucomicrobiota > Verrucomicrobiia > Opitutales > Opitutaceae > CAJCBL01. Next base: position 21,980 of record JAHFTC010000001.1, on the reverse strand, counting down.
CCGACGACCGCACTGGCCGTCATCGCCACGATGGGCACACGGCGCCTCTGTCCGGACTCGCTCTCGCTCCGGCGAACCTCGCGAGTCGCGTCGAAACCGTCCATCTCCGGCATCTGGCAGTCCATGAACACGACGTCGTAGGTCTGCGCCGCGATCTTATCGACGGCGACGCGGCCGTTGGCGGCGAAGTCGACGGAGCAACCCAGCTTGCGCAACATGAGCGCCGCGAGGCGCTGGTTGAATTCCACGTCGTCGGCCACGAGCACGTGCGACGAGCCGTTGGTCTCCACCGCTACCGCCACGGTTGGCTGCGCCGCCGCGGGTGGCGGTTCCACCGGTGCGCCATCGGCCACATCGTACGGCAAGCGATACCAGAAGACCGATCCTTTGCCGGGCTCGCTCTGCACCCCGATCTCGCCGCCCATGAGCACGACCAGCCGACGGGCGATCGCCAACCCCAGCCCGGACCCGCCGTAGTGGCGCGTCGTCGTGCCGTCGACCTGCACGAAGCGCTGGAACAGTCGTGCGACTTTGTCGGGCGCGATGCCGATGCCGGTGTCCCGCACATCCACCTCGAGCACGCCCTGCGGCAAAAATGAGTCGGCCGGCTGCCAGCGGAAGACGACCCGCACTTCGCCGGCGGACGTGAACTTGAGTCCGTTCGAGATCAGGTTGAGCAGGACTTGGCGGAACCGCACGGGATCGCCCAGCACCCGCGCCGGCAACGCCGGTCCGGCCTCGATCTCCAGCCGCACGCCTTTCTTGCGGGCACTGGCGGCGAGCAGACCGACAATCTCGCGCGCCACGGCTTCGGGCGAGAAGGCGAGTTTCTCCAGCTCGATCTTGCCGGCCTCGATCTTCGAAAGGTCGAGAATGTCGTTGATGATCGAGAGCAAGGCGCGGCCCGAATCGCGGATGATCGCCGCCCAGTCCCGCTGTTCATCGCCTAGACGCGATTCGAGCAGCAGATCGGCAAACCCGATGATGCTATTCATCGGCGTGCGGATCTCGTGGCTCATCGTCGCGAGAAACTCGCTCTTGGCCCGATTGGCGTTCTCGGCCCCGGCGCGCGCCTGCTGCGCCTCCTCCTCGGCGCGTTTCCGCTCCGCGATCTCCGCCTGCAGGTCGCGGTTGGTCGCCTGGAGCGCGAGCTCGGCGGCCCGGCGCTGGGTGACCTCGATCACCACGGCGGCCACCTTCCAACGCTTCGGTCCGATCTTGTTGATCGCGACCTTCTCCCGCAGCCAGACCGTCTTGCGCCCGTCAACGACCCGAAACTCCTGCTCGTAGCCGTCCGTGTCGCCCAGGAACGCCGCGCGGCTGCGGGCATCCATCTCGGGCTGCTCCGGGATGTTCAACTGGTACCAGAGCCCCTGCGCGAGCGTCGGCATCCGCCGGCCGAAGAGCCGCTGGTAGAGCCCGGAGGGATGCACGTTGAAAACCCAGGTCCAGTCATCGCCACTGATCTCGACCGTGGCGTCCCACAGCAGGCAATCGGCCCGTTCGAGCAGCGAATCGAGGTGTTCGCTCGTCGTGCGCAATTCCCGGGTACGCTCCTCGGCGAGTTCGGTCGCATGCCGGCGGGCGGACTGGAGCGTCGCGATCAACGCGGCCACCATGAGCGAAACCAGGGTCAGGCTGGCCGCCGCGGTGCCCGCCGCGACCGCGTCGCCCGCACGGAAGTGCGCGCCGCGCCCCCAGCTCGCCGTCACCTCCTGCCCCGCCAAATCCAAGCGGGTGACGCGCTCGTGACTGCGCCGGGGGGTCGAGGCGAAGAGGAGTTTCTCCGGCACCGGCCGATCACCCTGATAAACCGCCAACTCGATCTCCCGGTTCCGATTGGCGCAGATCGGCCCGAAAAACTGCTCCGCCACGAAACTGGCGTAGATCCAGCCGACACCGCGCTGCGCCAACGCGGCCGAAGCCACCCCGGGCTCCCCATCCTGGTAAAGCGGATGCACGATCATGAACCCGGCCCGTTGGGCGGCGTCCTGCACCAAGGTGAGGCGTCCGCTCATCCGCGTCTCACCGGTCCGCCGCGCCTCCAACAGCGCGGTGTGCCGCACCGTCTCGGAGGCCAGATCCAGTCCGAGCGCACCGCGATTGGTCGCCAACGGCTCGATCCGGGTGACGACGAAATGCTCCTCCCTCCCACCGTGGGCACCGGCAGCCATCGCGCCCGGGATCGAGTGGACATCAAAGTCGACCAATCCGTCGCTTCGACACGCCTGCACCAAACTTGGGAGCAGCGCCGCCTCCACCGGACGGACGACGCTTAGGCCCGTAACTTCCGGATACGCGTTGGGCAGATCCAGTTCGGCGACGAACGCCGTCCACTGGCCGGGCGAAACCGCGGGGGCGGCTTTCAGCAGCCCGGCGCCGGAGCGCACCAAGTCCGAGCAGGCCCGCATCCGCTGCACGATCTCGCGCTCGACATCCGCGCACAGCCGGTCGAACCGCAGGCGCTCGATCTGCAGCCGCTGGCGGTCGAGCGCCAGGAACACCGCGCCGCCGATGAGCCACCCGCCGAGCAGCACCCACAAGGGCAACAGCGAGCGCCCCGGGGCATAGAGGCAGGGGACGAACAATCCCGTCAGACCGATCGTCGCGACGAACAGATTGAGGAGGAGCAATCGCTCCGGTGCGCCCGCAGCCGCGAAGATCCCGACATCTCCCCGCACGGCCAACAGGCAGCAGAACGCCAGCCCCAGTGCCGCCAGCCGACTTCCCGCCGGTCCGAACCAGTAGGTGGCCAAGGCGATCACGGGAAACAGGAGAAACAACGCCGGCGCACTCCTCGGGTCCGAGTAGACGACCCCGAAGATAGCCGCCGTTGCAGCCAGGAGTCCGATCACCCGGAGCGTCCACCCCGTCTTCCGCCTCCCCGCCCAAGCATCGGACCACAGCAAATGGACCACTGGCGTGACCAACACGATCCCGAGCGCACCGCCGGACCACCCGACCCACGCGCCGGACCCGAATTCAGTCGCTCCCGCCAACTGCAGCAACAAGACGCCCCCGGCCCCGCCCACGAGCGGAACCACCACCGCGGCCACAACAAAACCCGCCGCCTCCGCGTAGTCGTACAACCACCGCCCCCAGCCGGCCGCCCGCTGCAGGATCCAACCACCCACCCACACCTCCAGCGTTCTACAGGCCGCGAGTCCGGCCACCACCACCCACGGAACCGGGGTCAGGATATAAGCGGCACAGGCGCCTGCAAAAACCGCGGGAAGGAGACGATTGCCGCCGGCCCGGATCACCGCGAGGGCCAGACCCGTGGCCGGCCAGACCGGCGATAGCACCCCCGAGGCGTCCGCAAACCACAGGCCAAAGCGCGCCGCACAAAAATAGACGCACGCCAGAAGCACATTCGCTCCCCACGAAGGAAGCGAGTGGCCGCCGAGCTGGATCCCGGTCTGAGAATGGTCGCGCATCGCGATACGGCAGCCGGGCCACGGGCTCGCTCGGCACCCGGTGTATCGTCCCACCAAGCAGCCGCTTGAGCCGGTTCATTGGAGCGAGGCCCAAGAACTGCCCGCCTTTACGCCGTCGCGCGCCGATCGCCCGCGTGCCATGGCGCCGCCCGCAAAGCGCAGAACGGTCAATAATCGTAGAGATTCGGATCGCGGCTGGCCCCACCCCGGCGCCCGCCGCCAAAGCCACCCATGCCGCCCATCGGATCGGCGGCGCCCTCCTCGCCCTCGGGGAACGCGTCCCCCATCTGGTCCTCAAGCTTGTCGGGATCGGTGCCCTCCTCGAGTTTCCGCACGACCTCCTCCATCTGCTCGTCGAGCTTCTCGCCGGTCAGTTCGGACATCTTGCGCATCACCCGGCCCATGGCACGGGGATCGTTCTCGTCGACCCCTTCCATCTCGCGTTCCATTTCGGAGAACGCCGCGTCCAGCCGTGCGTCGTCGCCCGCGTCGTGCAACGGCTCCGCCCCGTCGGCCCCGGTTGCTTGGTCGCTCTCCGGGCCGGTCTGCGGCTGGTCGTTTTTCGCTTCCGCCCGGCCGGTGATGGCAAAAGCCGACATCATCCGCTCCATCCGAAAAGCCGGGTTGTCAGGACATTTCGGTACGGACTGCCCCTGGGCCAGTGTCTTCGCGAAAAACTGGTAGATCCGATGGTTGTCGGGGCAGTAGTACTCGTAGATCGGCATGAAGGCGCTATGTACGCCGACGTTCGGGCCTCTCAAGCAGCAAGTTCACGCCGCGCCGCCGCCACCCTCATCGCGGCGCTCCTCGCGCAGCGACTCGGCCCACTTCACCCCGCGACCGACCCACTACCTTCCGCCACCGGACGGGCCCTCCCATCGCCGGTCACCAAGGGGGTGGCCAAGGGAAGTTCCACGAGGATCGAAGTCCCGGTGCCCGGCTGGCTCTGGATCAGGGCGCGCCCACCGTGCAACTCGGCAAGCTTCACGGCGATCGCCAGCCCGAGGCCCGTTGACCGTTGTTCTGCGAACAGCCGCTCGAACTGATGGGTCTCGTGCAGGCTCCGCATGATCTCGTCGGAGATGCCGCAGCCCTCGTCGGCCACCGTCAACCACGCCACGTCGCCGGTGACGCGCACCCGCACCTCGACCGGGTGCCCGGGGTCGGAAAACTTGAAGGCGTTGTCGATGAGCTCCTCGCACAGCTTCGCGAGGTTCTGGTCGGAGATCGCGACTTCGGCGGTCGCGAGCTCGAGGATGAGATCGGCACGCCGCGCGTGTTTGTCGGCCAGGCGCTCCGCCACCTCGCCGAGCACGCGCCGCAACTGGCTGGGCATCGAGCGCCGGAGCGCCTCGAGCCGGTCGGGCTCGGCAGCCATGAGCTCGAGCTGCGAGTAGATCAGGAAGTTGCGAATCAACCGATGGAGACGCTCGCCCGCCCGCTGGATGTCGCGCCCGAGCTCGGCCGCCTCGGCCGCATGAAGTTGTCCGGTATCGTCGCGCAGGATGTCGGCCAGGCCGATGATGCCCGAGAGCGGGCTGAGCAACTCGTGCGGCAGCATCATGCTGATATGGCTGCGCAACGTCTTCGCCTTGTCCTCGGCCTCGCGGCGCAACGCCTCGGCCTTCCGCAACCGGGCCGCGACCAGCGCCAGCAACTCCTCCAGATCAAACGGCTTCGGCACGTAGTCGTCCGCCCCGAGCCGCATGCCTTCGCGCATCCCCTGCAGGTCCGCCAGTCCGGTCACCAGGATCAGCGGCAGGCTGGCCGCGTCGGGCCGGGCCCGCAGGCTCTTGAGCACCTCATATCCGGAAAGGTCGGGCAGGCCCACATCACACAGAACCAAGTCGGGATTCTCCTGGAGCGCCAGCTCGAGGCCGCTGCGGCCGCTGGCGGTGTCGATCACCTCGTAACCGGCACGTTCCAGCGCCTTGGTGAGGAGGAGCCGCATTTCGGCTTCATCGTCGATGACGAGAATTTTGGGCATCAGTGGAGATCGAGGGGGGAGCGCGCGGCCGGACGGTAGGCGCGGAAGCGCGCCGACGAAAACAAAAAAGCCGCGACCTCCGCGCCCCTCGCGAAAGGACGGGCAAACGGCCCAACCCTCGCAAGGCGTGCCGCGTGCACGCCTGCATCCCGTTCTTGGATCCCCCGCCCCGCCCCGCCGTTTGCACCTGCCGCCTCCGCGCTGTACCGTGGCGCATGAAAACGATCCTTGTCCCGGTCGATTTCTCCGCCGTCACCGCCCGGGTGGTCGCGCAGGCCGCCGAGCTCGCCCAAGCACTCCACTGCGGCGTCGAGCTCTTCCATGCCCTCGCCCCGCCCGTCAATGTCGTCACCTACGACATGCCGGTCGAAGCCTTCGCCAAGGAGATCGAGTTCGCCCAGGAACAGGCCCTGCGGAAACTCGGCGAGCTCAAACGCCTCCTCGACGCCAAGGAGATCACCTGCACGTCCAAGTTCACCCAAGGCCACGCCGTCGCCGCGATCCTCGATGAGGCGCGCAACCTTCCCGCGGCCTTCGTCGTCATGGGCTCCCACGGCCATGGCGCTTTCTACGAACTGCTCGCCGGCAGCACCACCCACGGGGTCCTCCATCGCACGCCCTGCCCGGTCGTGATCGTCCCCACCGAACGGCCGGACCGGTGAACGCCCCACGCCCCGCCCACCCGGCCGCCGGTGCGGACGGGTGGAACGCGATCACGGCACCAACTCGACCTTGAGTCGCGCGAAACGCCACGGCGCCGCCGGCGGCGCCGCCTCGCGGAGACGCACCCGCCGGGTGCCATCGGGGTTCTCGGCAAGGATGTCGCTGACGCTGGCCACCTCGGTCCAAGCCGTCAGGTCCGCGGATACCTCCAGCGCATAACGAAGCCCCGACGCGCCGGCGTTCTGCGTGAACACCACCGCCACGGCCGCCGGTTGGCCGAGTTGCTCATAGACGGCCGCACCCGGCCCCCGGGTGCCCACCGCCTCCAGCGGCGGGATCCCGAGCGCGTATTTGAAGAGGTTCGTCACTCCATCGCCGGCCGGAGACGCCAGTGCGTCGCGTTGATCCGCCGGGACACCACCCTGCGCGGTCCAGTCCGCCAAGGTCATCGTGCCGCCGTTCACCCGCACAAACACGGTGCGGCTGTCGGCGTGGCCGGTTTCATTTGCAACCCGCACCCAATATCGCGTCCAGGCCGTCAGCGACGGGGTCGTGAACGCCGCGCCCGTCGCTCCCGCCACCGGTTGCGATACGTCGCCGCGGTCCCCGCGGTACCACTGGTACGAGAGCGGCGCGAAACCGCCGGCGCCCACCGTGAGCGTCGCCGTGCCGCCCGCGGCCGTCGTCGTATCCGCCGGCTGGCTCGTGAGGGCCACCGGCGCCACCGCGGCGATCTCGAACTCGTACCAGAGCGTCGCGCCGTTCTGGCCGAGCGCGAGTTGGGCCCGCCCACCGGCATTGGTGATCGGCAATGCGGCCGTACGCTGGCCGCGCACATCCAGCGCCCACGCGCTCACCCGGGCCGCCGAGACCGGCAGCGTGATCGTGGCCGGCACGACTTCGATCAACGTCGGCGCCGTGCCCCAGTTGGATCCCACCGAGTCGCGATTCGAGTTCTTCCACACCATGCCGGTGTTCTCGATGTCACCGGTGGTCACAATCACGCCACGCGCGCCCGCGGCGCCGGCGAACGAGGCGCCGTCGAGCAACGAGACCCCGATCGTGCACCAATCCTGCCGGGTGACCCCGGGCGCGATCGTCACGCCGCCGAGGTTCCAACTGCGCCCCGCCGGGTGGCCGACCACGACCTTGGTCCGCGGCGCGTCCACCGTCGCCACGCCCTTGGCGACGACCGAATTGTCCCACCGCAGTTCGCCCGTATCCGAAACCAGGACCGAACCGCCGGGCGCCGCCGGCACCGCCGGGAGCCCGGTCGCGCCCTCGCCGATCGTGAGCGACACCCGGCTGACCAGCGCGAGAGTTGGGGGGACGCCGAGGTGCGCGCCGTCGCCCACGTTCCAGGCGCTCCCCTGCTCGGCGGCAATCGCCACTCCCCTCTCGGGCGTAAGCGCCATCGTGTACTCGTGCACCGCCGGCGCGACATCGCCGCGACGGAACAGCGCCGCCGCCAGGAGATTGTTGGCCATCTTGGCCGGGTGCCCGCCGTGGTCGAAGAATCCGGTCACGTGCTCGGAGGTGCCCGTCAGGTAGTCGAACATCCACAGGCTGTCCCAGTCCTGCAGCGCACCGTAGGCGGCCGAGAGCAGCGGCCCCTCGGAGCCGTAGGTGTTCGGCGACGGGTGCTGGTACTCGGTCACGTTGTGCGGCAGGCCCTTCACCCGCTGGTTGGCGATCGAACCCAACACCCCGCCCGTCGTGTCGTCGACCATCGAGCGATTCTGGACCGTCCACTGCACGGCGTCCCAATCCAGCCCCGCCGGCCACACGGGATGCTGCCAGTAGGAATGGGAATCCATGGCATCGAGCCCGGCCTGGGCGTTGAGCGGGCTGTTCGCCGCGATCGAGCCCCACACGATGCCGCCATACCCAATCGTATTCTTGATATGGTTTCGCATGACCGTCCAGTACTCGATCTCGAGCGCGAGGAGGAACCGGGCCCAGTCGCGCCGCGCCGCGACCGTGCCACCCGTGCTCGCGATCGCCGGGACCGTGCGCGCCTCCAACGAACTCCCCTCGGGCAACGCTCCGATCTTCCCGCCGGGCTGCAGCCTCACGTCGGCCAGCCACACCGTGCACAGCCGGTTGCCGAAGCCGTTGAAATTGAGCCGCACGTTGGCGTCCGCCGCCGTCGCCTGCACGACGAAGGAATACTGCTGCCAGCCGGTGCCCAGGGTCTGCGTCGTACCGCCGATCGTGCCGTAGTCGCCGTAGGCCCGGGCCACGCCGGCCCGCAGCGGCACGGCGCCGCTCGCCTTGGCCCAGAAACTCACCGTGTACACGCCGCCGGCCGCCACCGCCAACCCGCTCTGGTTGAACTGCACGTGCCAGTCGGCCGAACCCGCGCTCGTCACGTTGATGCGCAGCGCCGGTTGCCCGGAGAATTCGGTTGTGGCGGTGAACGTCGCCGCCGCGGTGGCGTGCCGTTCCGCATTCCAGCCGGTCTGACCGGAGGCGAAGGTGCCGTTGGTCAGAATGCTCGCCTGCAACGGCTGGTCGATCGCCTCCCACCCCGCCAGCAGGGCGGCCGTCGAGGGATAGCGCGCCGCCAGCCACGTGTTCCAACGGCCGGCCAGTTGCGCCCGGTAGACGGCGGGCATGGCGTCGAGCACCCCGTCGTACCACTTCTGCAGCATGCCGTTCTCGTTGAGGATCTCCACGAACGCGACCGCCGGATCCTGCGCCAGCGACTGCCCGCCGCGGTACGGGTTCGGGGCAGTGAGCAGCTTCGTCGCGTATTCCTGCTGCAACGCCAAAGCGGTCGGGTTGAAGAACCCGAGGATCTGCTGGTCCTTCCAGCCCATCTGGGTGATCTCGGCCCCCAGCCCGTCACCGGCGAGGAAGACCCGTGAGACCAGCAGGTTGATGTTGGAATAGATGCCGTGCGCCGCGAGCCGCGCCATGAAGTAATGCATGCGGTCAAGCCGGTCGGCGGAAAGGTTGCGCGACGTGCCGCCGAGGTAGTCGATGATCACGCCGTCCCGGTCCCAGTTGGCGTCCATGTGGTGGAAACGCACGGCGTTGTAGCCGAAACGCGCCAGCCGCGCGGCGTGGCCCTCCGCACGTTCGTGGGTCGGGAAGGCCGCGGTGGCCGAGACGTTCACGCCGAGGAACCGGATCCGCTCGCCGCCAACCTCGTACTGACCTTCCGGTGATACGGTGACCCGGCCGGCCGCGCCCGCCGGCTGCGCCTGCCAGGCCTGGAGGTTGGTGATGCCCGGGGACGCGTCGTCCCAAGGCATGCGAAACGGTTGGAGGTCGGCCGCGAAGGAAGCGGTGCTGAGCAGCGCTGCGGCCAGCAACGCCGAAGAGGGGATGTGGGGGGGCATGGCGCCATGCTAGAACACCGGGGCGCGCAGGCTAAAGCACGTTCTCGCCCCGCGCGCTGCGGTGTTCGCCCTAGGCCCGCCATGCGCGGCGCATCCCGGCGGTCGCAAGGGCGAGGCTGAGCAGCGCGCTCGTCGGCATCGCCACCGCCGCGACCAGCGGGTTCACCCACCCCGCGAGCGCCAACGACACCGTGCCGATATTGTAGCACACCGCGAAGACGAACACCCGGCGGATTGAGCGTCGCCGGAGTTCGGCGACGCCGAACAGCCGCCGCACCCCGCGCAGCCCGCGGCCGAGGTAGTAGAAGTCGCACTTTCGTTCGAGCATGCCGCGGTGGATCACCGGCGTGCCGCGCGCGAAGGCGGCGTCGAAGGCCAGGCTGTCGTTGGCGCCGTCGCCGAGCATGAGCGTGTCGCGGGCGTCGTGGGCGAGGACCCAGTCGCGCTTCTGCTCCGGCGTGAGCCCTCCGAGCGCGTGGCCTGCCGGCACGCCGAGCGCGGCAGCGAGCACGGCGACCTTCTCCGGCCGATCGCCGCTGAGAATGAACACCTCGCGCCCCTCGCGCTGCAGCGCCGCGATCTCCGCCCGCGCATCGCTGCGGGCGGATTCCGTGAAATGCAACCGGGCCAGCACGCGCCCATCGTGGGCCAGCTCGGCGTCGCCCGATTGCGGATCGCGGACTGCGGAGTGCGGAGCGGCGAACCCAGGCCTGCCCAGCGTCCAGACTCCATCCTCGGTGCGCAACCGCACCCCCTGCCCGACCGCCTCTTCGAGGCGGATCGGCTCAGGGTTCAGAGTTCCGGGTTCAGCGTTCCGGCATTCCGGTTTCCGGTCTCCGATGTCCGGTCTCCGGTCTCCGGTTTCCGAGTTCCCCGTTCCGCGTTCCGAGTTTCCGGTCTCCGGTCTCCGGTTTCCGGTTTCCCAGGCGAGCGCTTCCTGCACGGCGCGCGCGGTCGGGTGCGGGTTGTCCTGCACGAGCTGCCAGAGCCGCTGCCGCGCCACCGGTTCGAGCGCGCTCAGCGTCTCGGGATTCGCCAGCACCGGCGTCTCGAGCGTGAGCGTGCCTGTCTTGTCGAAGATCGCTTTCTTCACGCCGCGCAACCGTACGAACAGCGACAGCTCGCGCACGAACACGCCGTGACGCCGCATCGCCGCCACCGCCAGTTCCTCGATCAGCGGAAACGCCACGCCGATGCCGCACGGACACGACGCCACGAGCACCGCGATCATCACGTGCAACGCCTTCAGGCCGTCGCCGCCGAGCCACCACCACCCCGCGCCGCCGAGCGCGGCGAACACCAGAATCACCACGAGGTACCAGCGCACGATCGTCTCCGCCACCTCGTGCCGGAAACCCTGCGCGCCGCTGCTCTCCAGCAGCCGCGCGAGCGACGAATCGCGCCAATCCTCCCGCGCCTCCAACCGGAGTTCGTGCAGACTCACGCTCGTGGCGCCGGCGGGAATCGTCTGCCCCGGCGCGACCTCGCGCGGCTCCGGTTCGCCGTTGATCCACTCGGTGGTGACCGTCGCCGCACCGTCGAGCAACCGCGCCGCCACCGGCACGACCTGCCCGGCGCGCAGCCGAAACACCGCGCCGCGCTTCAGCGCGGAAACCGGAGAGCGGAGACCGGAAACCGGAGATTCGGAGGCGGGGCGATCCGCTGCCTCCTCCGATGGTGGGGCGGGCTTTACGCCCGCCATCCGGTCTCCGTCCTTTCCGTCCTCCGACCTGCCACTTGTCACTTGTCCCTTGCCCCTTTCCTCGACCACCACCTCCGCCGGCTCGCGGGACAGCGAGAGCAGCTGCAGCCGATTGCGCTCGATCGCCGCCTCCTGCGTCCAGCGCCCGACGAGCATCAGGAAACTGAACACCGCCACGAAGTCGAAGTACACCAGATGCTCGTGCCCGCCGAGCCATCCAACGAGCGAACCGCCGTAACCGATCAGCAACCCGAGCGTGATCGGCACGTCGAGGTTCACGATCCCGTGCCGCAGGGCCGCCCACGCCCGCTTCGCGAAATAGCTCCCACCGGTGAGCAGTCCGGCGGTGGCGAACCCCGCCTGCAACGCCTCGAAGACCGGCCAGAACTCGGAAGAGCGCTCCAACCCGAGATACGACGGCAGCGCGAAGATCATCGTGTTCATCGCAAACGCCGCCGCCAGCCCGAGCCGCAACCGCAGACCCTGCGCCGCCGCCGCGCCGGGTTTCTCGCCCGCCGGGCCCACGAGGTAGCCGAACGCCTGCAGCTCGCGCGCAAAGCCTACGGCGTCGAACCGCCCCGGCTCCCAGCGCCAGAACAGCCGGCCCTGCGTCGCATTGATCTCGATGCGCACCGCCCCGTCGCGGCGCCGGAACAGCCGCTCGATCAACCACACGCACCCCACACACGAGATGCCCTGCACATCGAGCACGAGCTCGGCGGTCTTCCGCCCGTCGCCGGCCTCCGCGGCCGCAACCGCTTCGGCCAGCCAGCCGTAGTCGCGCGGCTGGAAGACCGCGCTGCCCGCCGGCGCCACCGCGCGATCCTTGAGTTCGTAGAAACGCTCCAGCCCGTCGCGCACGATCTGCGCGTGCACCGCCGCGCAACCCGGGCTGCAGAACTCCCCGTGCGCCTCCGTCGGCGTGAACGCGGTGCCGCAGTGGCTGCACGTCGCCGTGCCGGCGGTGGCGACGATTTTGGGTTTCGGGTTCATGGTTTCGGGTGCAGCCACGAGGAAAAGACGGACCGACAGAAGGCAACGAAGGGAATGAAGCGCAAGCGATCCCTCAGGCCGTAGGTCGTCCCTTCAGGGCGACCCGGAAGATGCGATTCGCGAACCGCACCCGAGCGCAGGGCCGAACAGGGCGGGCTGAAGCGCCGCCCTACTTGTTTCGCCGTGCCCAGAGCCGCCGCAGGAACCCGCGCCCTTGCCACACGACCAGCAGCAGATTCGCCACGGCAGCCACCAACGCGGCGTCACCGCGCTTCAACCACAGGCCGACCACCGCGCCACCCAGCGCCGGCGCCGCCAGCAGCGCGTACAGGAACGCATCGCTCGCGCGCAGCCAGCGGCTGCGCCACTGCCACACCAGCGCCGCGAGGTACAGCACTGCGCCGAGCCCCGCCGCGAGCGTCACGCACAGCACGGCGGACTCCACCCGGCCGTCCCGCCGCAGCGCCGTCGCGAGCAGCACGAGCAGGAACTGGTTGAACACGCCGAACGCCAGCACGAGGTCGAAGATCAGCTGCGGCGAGATGGGAAACTTTTCGCCCTCGATGCCCAGCTGGTCGGCCAGCGCGCACCCGGAGCAGCAATACGCCTTCGCTTCCGTCGCCGGCTTGTACGGCGCGCGGAAGGGCAGACCGCAGTAGTCGCACGTCAGGCGTTGCATGCGCCGGCCCTCATTCCCCGCTCGGGTCGAGATGCCGGATCACGATCTCCTGCAGCGACGCCAGGAGCATGTACGCGGTGACCGCCAGCTGCTCCTCCTTGTTCAGCCGGGCGAAGTCGATCTCGCCGGTCTCGAGCGCGGAGTCGGCGATCGCATTCAATTTCCGGGTGCGCAACTTCAGGCGCAGCGCCGCAGCCGCCCGCAACAGCGGCTCGCAGTCCTCCGGGCCGAACTCGGCCACGCCGTCCTTGCGAAACTCCACGGTGTCGAAGATCGCCGCGAACCGCAGCTGGTCCTCCATCGCGTGGCCGGCGATGTCGGCGCGCCAGTCGCCACGGAAGTCCTCTTCGATCGCGTCGAGATTCGGTTCGAACGCGAGCGCGGCGTCGCCCGTTTCCCGGGCCAGCGGCAGCAGGAACTCGAGCAACGGCCCCACGACCGGCGCCGGCAGCTTCAGTTCGAGGCGTTTATGTTCCATCGGAGGAGCGCTCGATCTGGGCGGAAAGCTGCCACGTCTGCAGCGTGTGCGCGTACGCCTCGGCGCGCTCGCGCTCGCCGGACCACACCACCGAGCGGCCCTTCCGGTGGACCTCCAGCATGTGCTTGCGCGCCTTCGCCTCCGTGAACCCGAGGACCTTTTTGAAGACGAGCACCACGTACGACATGAGGTTCACCGGGTCGTTGTGCACGACGACCAGCCACGGCGAACTGGCCTTCGGCGCGGCTTTCTTCCGCGTCGCAGTCTTCCGCTTGGTCTTGGGCGCCGCGACGCTCATGCCACCGGGTTGGCCGCCGCCGCGCAGTCGCGCACGGTCTGGGCGATCTTTTCCGCCGCCTCGGCCACGGGCACCTTGGCGACATCCTTCGAGTTGCGCAGCTTCAGCTCGACGACGCCTTCCTTCAGGCCCTTGCCGCCGATCGTCACGCGCACCGGGATACCGATCAGGTCGGCGTCCTTGAACTTCACGCCCGGGCGTTCGTCGCGGTCGTCGATGAGCACCTCGGCGCCGGCGGCCTCGGCCGCGGCGGCGAGCTTCTTCCCGAGCTCGGCGATCTCCGGCACCTTCGGGTCGAGGAGCGTGACGACCACGTGGTACGGAGCGACATTCCACGGCCAGCGCAGGCCGTCGGCGTCGTTGGCCTGCTCGATCACGGCCTGCAAGGTGCGGCTCACGCCGATGCCGTAGCAGCCCATGACCATCGGCTTCACCTGCTTCTGGTCGTCGGTGAAGGTCGCGTTGAACTTTTCCGAATACTTCGTGCCGAGCTTGAACACGTGGCCGACCTCGATCGCCCGGGCGATCTTCAGCGGCTGGCCCGACTTCGGGCAGGGCTCGCCCTCACGCACGCGGCGGAAATCGCCGAACTTCGTGATCGCGAGGTCGCGGGTCACGTTGACGTTGCGCAGGTGGAAACCGTCCTTGTTCGCGCCGGTCACGCCGTTGCCGATCAGGCGGATCGCGTTGTCGGCGAAGATGCCGGCGAACGCGCCCGCGTTGGCGAGCGAGCCCTTCACGGCGCCGAGTGAACCGGGCTTCGCGCCCATCACCGGCACGATCTCGTCCGGCGTGGCCGGGCGGAAAAGGGTGAACCCGAGCGAGCCGAGCTTCGCCTCCTCGAGATCGTCGCAGCCGCGCATGATCACAAGGAACGGCTTGCCGTCGCCCATGTAGACGAGCGTCTTGAACTGCCGGTCGGCGGCCACGTTGTACGGCTCCTTCGTCAACGCGTTGATCGTCGTGGCGCCGGGGGTGGCGAACTCCTCGATCGCGCCCGCCGGGGCGGCGTCGGCGAGATCCGCGGGGATGATACCGCTCGTGGCCTTCTCGCGGTTGGCCGCGTAGCCGGAGGCCTCGTTATAGACGACATCGTCGTCGCCCACTTCGGCGGGCACCATGAACTCGTGCGAGAACGCACCGCCCATCACGCCGGTGTCGGCCTCGACGCTGATGGCCTTCAGCCCGCAGCGGGCGAAGAACTTCTGGTACGCCTCCTTCATCTTCTGGTAGCTGACGATCGCCGCGGCGTCGTCGACGTCGAAGGAGTAGCCGTCCTTCATCACGAACTCGCGGGCGCGCATCAGGCCGTAGCGCGGGCGGATCTCGTTCCGGAACTTCGTCTGGATCTGGAAAATGTTCTTCGGCAGGTCGCGGTAGCTGGTGACATCGCCCGCGATCAGCGGCGTGACGACTTCCTCGTGCGTCGGCCCCAGCACCATCTCGGGCTCGGCCGGGGCGCGTTTGCCGGCGCCGGCGCTGGAGACCGAGTACATGACCTCGCGCACGGCGTTCCAGCGCGGGCCCGCCTGCCATGTCTCCGCCGGATGGAGATGCGGCATGAGCACCTCGATGGCGCCGGCGCGTTCCATCTCCTCGCGGCAGATCTGGCTGATCTTCTGGAGGGCCTTCAGGCCGAGCGGCAGGTAGGTGTACACGCCGCCGGTGAGCTTGCGCACGAGGCCGGCGCGGAGCAGCAGTTTGTGCGACGCGATCTCGGCGTCGGCCGGGCTTTCCTTGAGCGTGGGAATGAAGGTCTGCGACCAGAGTTTCATGGGCGAAAATGCGAGGAGAAACGCCGGCCCACCCCGGCGCAAACGCTATTTGCACCACGCCGGTGCCGGGACTCCGCCCGCCTCGCCCTGTTCCGGCCCGACCGTCAGTGCGCCATCGCTCGCATCCGCGGCTGCGTCGCGCCCGTGGCCGGCGGCGGCGCGGCGGCGGAGCCCGGGGCGGTTTGAACACCCTCGTCCGCCAAGCCGGCGAGCCGGTTGAGGTCCGTGACGGCGGCCACGAGGGCCGACGCCTGGGAATTGAGGTCCTGGGCGGCCGCGGAAGTCTCCTCGGCGCTGGCGGCGTTGGCCTGTGTGACCTTGTCCATCGAGGCCATCGCGGAATTGAGCTGGTCGAGCCCGCTGCTCTGCTCGCCGCTGGCGGTCGCGATTTCGGTGATCAGGTCGTCGGTACGCCGGACCCGCGTGACAATCTCCTCCAGTGCCCGCCCGACCTTGTCGCTGATGCGCACCCCTTCGCCGGTGCGCCGCACGGCATCCTCGATCTTCGCCGCCGTCTCGCGCGCAGCAACCGCGCTGCGCTGGGCGAGGTTGCGCACCTCCTCGGCCACGACGGCGAAACCCGCCCCGGCTTCGCCCGCCCGGGCGGCCTCGACCGCGGCGTTGAGGGCGAGGATGTTCGTCTGGAAAGCGATCTCGTCGATGGTCTTGATGATCGATGCGATCTGGTCCGAGGACGTCTTGATCGCCGCCACCGCGCTGGTCATCTCCTTCATGTCGCCATGCCCGGCCTCGGCCGCGGTCCGGGTCGCCCGCACGATCTCGCGCGCGGTGCCGGCGTTCTCCGCGTTGCGCTTGGTCATGCTCGAGATCTCCTCGAGGGTCGCGCTGGTTTCCTCGAGCGACGAGGCCTGCTGGCTCGCGCCATCGGCCAACAGTTTGCTGGTGTCGCCCAGCTCGTGCAGCGTACCCTTAAGTTGGCGACTCATCTGGCCGAGCGCTCCGGCGGTTCCCGCCAGCCGGCGCGTCAGGTTTCGCCGGAGAAGAAAGCCGAAGGCGACCAAGCCGGCCAAGGTCACGACTGCGACGGTGGTGATCAAAAAGTTCGCGCGCTGGAGGGCGGCGCGTTCGGCGGCCAGGCGTTGGCTCTGCTGCGTCTGTTGCTCGCTCAACTCCTGCTCGATCGCCTGGTCCAGGGCCCCGACGGCCGGGGCGACTTCCTGCAGCAGCAACTCCGAGGCGCGGCCGGTGTCTCCGAGCAGCACGGCCTCCGTCGCCTTGGCCTCTCGCTCGTTGAGCCGCTGCCAGGCCGCTCGCGTCGCAGCACCGGCGGTTCCGAGCTCCTTGGCGATCTCGACATCAGCCGCCTTGGCTTTGGCGAGGATCTGCTCGATCTCGTCCGGATCGCGGGACCGCACCAGAGTCTGGACCAGAGACCGACCGGTCCCGATCCGCTGACGCAACACGTTGGACTGCTGGAAAGCCGCGACAATGTCGCGTTCGGCCTGCTCCTGGCGAACGCGTTGGCGCTGGGCGGTCAACAGCAACAAAGTGACCGTGGCCGCCATCACGACGGCAAACCCGGTCACCAGAATCAACAGCAACTGCGGCAGGCTCCGGGCGCGCGACATGGGAAAATGGATTCGCAGGGGGATGGCGGCCGTCAGCCCTTCATCTTCGTCACGCTCAGACCGATGACGAGCGCGCCGACCGGCTTGTCGCCGTCGAGCACCGGCACCGCCACCTGGACCTGCTGGAGGCCGGTGGATTCATCGACCTCGATTTCGCCCTGCCAAATCTGGCCCTCCATCGGCTGGTCGTGCTTGGCCTTGCCCTTGTGGGTCCAGTTCGACGGTTTCGCGAGAAACGCGACCTTGCCACCGTCGGCCCCCGAGAGAAACGCCTCGGTCACGAGAGCGGTTTTGCGTGTTTTCAGCACCTCGGCGGCGGCATTCTTGGAGAAAGAGCGGACCAACGGATCCAGGAGTGTGAGCGTCTTCCATTTTTCCTGGTTCATCGCCTGCGCGTCGGCCGACGGCGCGGCGTTGTAGCCCTTCACCGCTGCGACGATGGCGGGTTCGGCGGCGAGCGCCTTGGCGGTGGCGATCTCGGCATCGATCTTGGCCTGGATCGCCGGATCGACCTGGGCGCGCAAACAGAGGGTGAGTGCACAAGCGACGATGGTCGCGCAGATGGGAAGCAGTCTGGTCTTCATAGTGATGGGAAACGTACGATAGCGCCACAGGCACCCGCGACCGTCCGCCGGCCACTTTTGTGTGAACCGCCGGCCGCAAACGCCATGACCACCTATCGGCCGGACCGGTCCGCAGTTTAGTCGTGATCATTCCGTCGAGAGTCGAGCGGAGGAGTGACGAGAACCAGAACACCGAGGAGAACCCGGAGCCGCCGAGCGACTCTGATTGTGCCACCGACGTTTCGGAGCCTGTCCCTCGACACTCGCCTCTCGCCTGCAGCCACACGGTTTCGCCGCCCTTCAAAAAGAGCAGCCGGCCGGGAAAGCCCGCCTCCGCCCTTGACGGCCCGCGACGACACCGGCACGTTCCGCCGCTCGCACACACTGCCTGGTGGTGTAAGGGTAGCACAGGTGACTTTGACTCACCTAGTCCTGGTTCGAATCCAGGCCGGGCAGCCACTCGACGCGCTTCGCTTGCTCGCGGCCTGCGGCCAGCGCCAAAACGAGCGCGACGAGTGGCCCTGAGCAAGCGAAGCGCGTCGAAGGGCAAATTCTTCCATTGGTATGACTGAGCATCGAGACTTCTTGCTCGAGGCGGCACGGCGTCTGGCCCCGGGACTGTCACGAGGCACTGCAGTAGTCTACTTCCTACGGCTCCGGTCGGGGATAATCTATGTCGGGTGCTCAAACGACTTGGACCAGCGCCTGACCGACCACGCCGCCGGGCGGGCCTGTCGCACCACGAACCTCGACCCGCCCGAAGCCCTCCTGCGCATCGAGTTGTTTGCTTCGTTTTCGGACGCGCGACACCGCGAGGCCCAGCTCAAAGGCTGGTCACGCGCCAAGAAGGAGGCGCTCATCGGTGGCGCTGCGACCGAACTCCACCGTTTAAGCCGCTCACACAGTTGACGTCCCCCGCCGCCGCCCCCCCCGCCGCTCCGCCGCCTCACCGCCCGCGGGCCTCGCGCAACGTCGTGCCCTCGGAGAGTCCACCGCCGCCGTGCTTCGGCACGCCGATGCGCTGCGCGGGGTAGATGCCGGTGTGCCCGCTGCTGTAGTACGCGATGAAACAGGCCAGCGCGAAAAACACCGTGTGCTCGGCACCGAACAACTCGATGCCCAGGATCGTGCAGGCCAGCGGTGTGTTCGTCGCGCCGGCGAAGACCGCGATGAAGCCCAACCCGGCGAACAAGTCCACCGGCGCCCCGAGCGCCACGGCGAGCGCATTGCCGAGCGTCGCTCCAATGAAGAACAACGGCGTCACCTCGCCGCCCTTGAAACCCGCGGCCAGCGTCACCGCCGTGAACACCAGCTTCCACCACCAGCTCCACGGCGTGGCCCCGCCGGCCTCGAAAGCCGACAGCAGCGTGACCGAACCGGGATGCTCGCCGCGCACCCCGAGCCCGAGGTAGTCGCCCGTGCCCAGCAGCCAGAAAAGCGCGATCACCGCCACGCCGCCGAGAGCCGGCTGCAGCCAGGCCTGGGGCGCCACGCGCCGGTAGCCGCGCTGGAGCAGATGCGTGAACTCCGCGAAGAACCGGCTCACCAGCCCGAAGACCACCGCCGCGAGCACGACCTTCACGACCAGCCAGCCGTCGCGCACCTCCGGAACCCCCACGGTTTTGGCGAACGCGATGTGGTACTGCGTGTGGTTGATTCCCCAGGCCGAACAGGTTGCGTCGGCCACCACGCTCGCCACCAGTACCGGCAACACCGCCGCGTAGTGGATACGCCCGATCACCAGGACCTCCATCGCGAAGACCGCGCCCGCCAACGGCGTGCCGAACACCGAGCCGAACCCCGCGGCCACGCCGGCCATCAGCAGCACCCGCAGGTTCTCCGGTCCGATGCGCAGCACCCGCGCGTAGAGGCTCGCCAGGCTGCCGCCCATCTGCACCGCCGTGCCCTCGCGGCCGGCCGAGCCGCCGCACAGATGCGTGAGCAACGTGCCCACGAGCACCAGCGGCGCCATCCGCGCCGGCACCCCGCCGCCCGGGGAGTGGATCTGGTCGATGATAAGATTGTTGCCCGCGCCCGAATCCTTGCCGTGCCGCTGGTACAACCAGCCGACGAGCATTCCCGCCACCGGCAACAGATAGAGCAACCAGCTGTGCGCCCACCGCAGCTCCGTGACGCGGTCGAGCGACCACAGGAACAGCGCGCTGGCCGACCCCGCCAACACGCCCACCGGCGCGGCCAACGCCGTCGCACGCACCATCTGCCCCACCGCGCGCACGGGTTCGCGCCAATCCAGCAGGCGTTTCATCGCCGCCCCTCCACCCGCCGCGCCCGCGCGCCGCCTCTTCGGCCCAGATCGGGCGTCGCGCTGGTGTGTTGGAAGGATGGAGCCATGCGGGGCCCCTACGCGTAGCGCGAAGTCCCGCCGCCTTCGAGCAACTTCTGCCGCCCTTCCACCGAGCGAACCGCGGTCACCAACCCCATTGGCCCGCGACCGCGCCGGCGCTCTGCAGCACGCGCGCGAGCGCAGCCAGCTGGGTCTCCGCGGGGAAGGGCTTCGGCAGCACCGCCCCGCCCATTTCCCGTATCTGCCCGGCCTTCGTCGATTGCCCCGCCACGGCCATCGGCCGGCTCGCTCAACCCACCGGCGAACCGCCCTCGTCCGCCGTCTGCGCCGCGTGCCGGCCCCGCAGCTGGCCGCACGCCGCGTCGATGCCGTCGCCGCGCGGCCGTCGGTAGTGCGCCACCACACCGCCGTCGCGCAGCACCTGCAGGAAAGCCTCGATGCTCTCGGGCGCCGGCGGCTCGTAGATGGTGCCGGAGAGGCCCGCGCCGGTCGGGTTGTAGCGCAACAGATTCACGTGCATGCGCCGCCCCTCCATCAACGCCGCCAACGCCCGCGCGTGCTCCGGCGAGTCGTTCACCCCGGCCAGCAGGCAGTACTGGATCGTGCTGATGCGCTCCGTCGCCGCCTGATAGCGGTCCGCGGCGGCGAGGATCTCCTCCACCCCGTAGCGCCGCCCCATCGGCAGCAGCCGCGCGCGCGTCGCATCGTCGGGAGCATGCAACGACACCGCCAGCGCCACCACCAGCCCGCCCGCCGCGAGCGCCTCGATCCCCGGCACGATGCCCACGGTCGAGACCGTGATCTGCCTGCGGCCGAGCGCACCGAGGCCGTTGCCGCTGATCCGCCCCACCGCAGCCCTCACGTGGTCGAGGTTCAGGAGCGGCTCGCCCATGCCCATGAAGACGAGCGTCTGCAACCGCCGCCCCGCCGCGCGCGCCTCGCGCCGCAACGCCAGGAACTGGTCCACGATCTCGCCCGCCGTCAGGTTGCGCCCGAAACCGCCCTGCGCCGTCGCACAGAAATCGCAGCCCATCGCGCAACCAACCTGCGACGACAGACAACCCGCCGCGCGCTCGCCCTTCCAGTCCGGCATCAGCACCGCCTCGACCGTGCGCGCGTCATCGAGACGCAGTAGCAGCTTCGTGGTGCCGTCGGCCGCCACCTGCCGCGCCGCCACCTCGGCGGGCCCCGCGCGCAGCTCGCCCTCGATCTGGTCGCGCAGCCCGCGCGGCAGCACGAGCTCCGCCCACGGCACCGCCCCGTCGCGCTCGTAGAACAGCCGCAGAATCTGCCGCGCGTGCACGGGCCGCCCACCCCACGCGACGACGCGGGCGGCGAACTCCTCGGGCGAAAGATCGGCCAGACTCTGCATGCGCGACACCCTTCGCAGTGTTCCGCCGGTTTGCCAAGCCTCACGCGTGACCGGAGAATCCCGCGAGCCCGCGCCCCTCGTTCCCCCGACCCACCCCCGCCTCCGGGAACAAACTCCGCCGCCTTCAGTCCATCCGAAGCAGCCCCGCGACCCGCCGGCTTGCCCCTTGCCAACCGCCCGCCGCGCTGCAAACGTCCCCCCACTTTTCTTCACCATGTCGCTCAAACGCCTCCTGCTCGCCGCTCTCCTCGGTCTCACCACCCTCCTCGTCACCGGCTGCGTCTCCAAGGAAGAGGAGGACTCCATTCCGTGGAGCCGCCCCCAGACGTGGGAAGGCAACGTGCCCGGCATGGGCAGCACCCCCGGCGCCGGCCGCTGAGCCGACGCGCCCCCTCCGTTTTTCCGCCCGGGCTCCCCGCCCGGGCTTTTTCGCGTCCGCACGGCGGGCCTCGGCATCGCCCTTTGCCGAATCCTCACCGGTCCGAAAACGCGAGGCCTCCACCGGCTATCCCGATCTGCCGCTCGCCTCTCGCCCCTCCTCACGCGACTGACTGATCCGACGCTTCGCTTAGCGTTTGCCGCCTGCCGCGCGCCGCGCGAAAACCTCACCACATGAGCGACGTCAACACCTCCCTCACCGCGCAACCGGGCCACTGCTACGTCGTCGCCACCCCGATCGGCAACCTCGCCGACCTCTCCGACCGCGCCCGCGCCATCCTCGGCACGGCCTCGGTGATCGCCAGCGAGGACACCCGCACCACCGGCGCGATGCTCGTCCGCCTCGGCCTGCAC
>JAHFTC010000142.1 GCA_023269585.1 Opitutaceae bacterium | reverse complement strand
TCCATTGCTCCAGTCGTTCGAGTTCTTCTGCTCCGAGTGAAATCAGCCTGCTGTGGCGGGTCATGCCACCAACGTGCCGGCCACCCGCTTATGAGCACCTATTTGTGGGACACTACACTAGATTTTCGGGACGCGCGATCAGCATTCTCCTGAGGCTGCGATCAAGTCGGTCCCGATGGAAGTCGGGCACCGGGGAGACGACGTTGGGTCCAGCTCAACCCGGCCGCGCGCAGCGCGAGGCCGCAACCGCGTCTCCCCATGAAAATCCGCCAACTCATCCTTTTGTCTGCACTGCTTCCTGCGTCGGCCGTCTTCGGCCAGATGGTCATGACCGGCCAAACCGGGGTCACCACCTGGTTCTACGGCTCGATCGTCGGCCAGGACCTGTTCATCACCGTGGAAAACACCCATGCCGGCGCCCTCGGCGAAACCGGCACGCTCACCGCCTTCGGCTTCAACACCCCGTGGGCCGCCCCGCTTGATCTCTCGAAAATCGCCATTTCCTACAACGTCCTCACGGCCACCGGCCCGACCGCCCCCTGGCACCTCCTCACCAACAAGACCCTCAACGCCACCGGCCTGCATCTCACCACCGATCTGGCTGCCGTCCCCGACACCAATAACAACGTCAACGGCAACAACCCGCTCAATGCCGTCGCCTTCGGCGAAAGCGTGGCATTCAAGTTCACCTTCTCCTCGCCCTACTCGCTCGCGGCCTTCGCCGGGCTCGATGAAAACGGGTATCCGAAGTTCCCGCTCTTCTTCAACCAGAGCGAAGGCCCGGACCTCTTCGCCCGGTGGCAGGAGGTCGCCGGCAGCACCATCGGCACCAGCGACGCCGCCGCACGCGACTGGCCGCCGGAAGGCTACGATGAGCCGCAAGGGCCTCCCGTGCCCGAGCCGTCCACCTACGGCGCCCTCGCCGCCGCAACGCTCGTCGCGCTGATTGTGCGCCGTCGCATGCGCCGCTGACGCCCGACACCCATCTTCTTGGTCTCCCCCGCGAGCCGCATGCGAACAGCGTGCGGCTCGTTCTTGTATCATGACGTGCGCCACGGCACTCGCGGTCAGGGCGGAGTCCGTCCTCTTGCGCCTCGCGTATTCCGATACGAACGAACTACGACGACTTCGGCCGGTCGTCGCCTGGGTCCGCGCGCTTCGCGTCGTTGAACTCGTAGAAATAGCGGTCCTTGAACTCCGATGATTCGCCGCGCAGCGAGCGGCGGATCGCGCGCGCCTGCAGGAGGAACGTGAACCAGTGCCAGTCGCCGAAGCGGTCGAACTTCCGGCACGAGGTCACGATCCAGGCCCGCCGCAGGGTCGTGAACCGGCGATCCGTCTTCCGGCCATGCGCGCGCAGCCGCTTCGCGAAGTCCACATCCTCGCCGAACGGAAGTTTCTCGTCGAAGCCGCCGACCGCGCGGAAGTCGTCGATCCGGCACCAGTAGACGCCGCCGGCGAGACGCGTGACGAACATCGCCAGGCGCAGAAACGCCAGCGTCAGCACGATCCCGGGCGAGTAGCGTTCCATCCGCAGCGTGATGCCGCCGCCCACCCACCGGCCGCTCGCGAGCAACCGCTCGATCTCGGCGAAAACATTCTCCGAAACGACGCTGTCGGAATCGACCGTGACGATCACGTCGCCGGTCGCCGCGCGCGCCCCGGCGTTGCGGATGGCCGCCAGGCAACGCCGATCCTCGCGCACGGTCCGCGCGCCCAGCGCCGCGGCGATACTCTCGGTCGCGTCGGTGCAACGATTGAGGACCACGACGATTTCGATCTCCGCCCGGCTCGCGTCGGCGGCGCGGCGCAGTGCTGCCAGGCACGCGGGCAAATGCCGCTCCTCGTTGTGCGCCGGCACAATGACCGAGAATCGCATCGCATCAGCCCCCACGACCGCGCGGCGTGTCACCGACCGCTGGATGCGCCGAGCTGGGGAGCCGCCTTCGGCAGCAGCGTGTAGCGGCTCACCACCGGCACCTCGACCCCGCGCTTGCGGTCGCGGACCACAAACTCCACGACCCACTCGCCCACCGGGTCCTTCTCCTCGCCGACCATCGTGAGCACGAACTCCGACATGTACGTCTGCCCGGGCACGGGGATCGTCTTCTTGCGCAGCGCCTTCACGTCGCGGTGCTCCGAGATCCGCCCGTTCGGCCGGATCATCCGCAGGTCGCACGTGACATCGACGTTGCCCTTTTCGTCCTGCAACGGGTTGGTGAGAAACAACAACGCCCAGACCTTCTCGCCGATCCGCAGCCCCTTGGCGGGCGCGACCCGCGGCACGCGGCTCGTGGGTGCACTCCACTTGCGTTTCCATTGCGGGTCGGCCGTGACCACCACCATCGCGCCGAAACCGTTGTTCGTGCGGCGCCATTCCACCTCGGCCGCAGGATCGGCCTTGGCCTTCCGCTTCGCGTCGGTGTCGGTGTCGGCGACGGCGAGTGCCGCCAGCAACGCCACGGCGCAAAGGAGACAGGTACGGAGGGTCCGCATGGACGGAGAAAAAACGTCCCTTCCGCCAAGGCAATGCCGGTCCTTTTTCTCCACTCTTATTTCACGAACCGGTCACAAAGCGCGCCATCGCCACGGATTGCCGCCCAACCGCAATCGTTCCTTGGGCCGTCGAACCAACGAGAGAAGTGCGCGAAACGCCCAAAGAAAGCGCGAGCGCTCCGCTGCCCACCATCGGCCGTCCACGCCCCGGGCCGCCGGAGCCAGTGGGCCACCGTCGCGTCGCCCGAGCCGGTGGCGGGGTCCTCGAGATAGCTGAAGACCGGCGGGAATACCCGCGGGCGCAGCGCCCGGTCCGCGAGGAACGTTTCCGTCGGGTGCAGGACCACCGCCGCCAAATCCTCCGCCTCGACGAACGGGCGCAGCGTCGCTTAGTCCGCCGCGCAGCCAAGCGTCGTCTCCAGCGTGCGCACCGCCACGAGCAGACATTTCTGCCCGCACTCGGCGACCGGCAGGAAGGCACCAGCGCCATTGCGCCGCTCGTCGAGCGCCGCGTGCGGCAGGCCGAGCGCCGCGGCCGCCTCCACTGGCGTCACGCGGATTTCGGGGCTGGCGGGGCGACATCCCGCCCGTTTTCGATCCGCCGCGCGAAAACAAAAAGGGACCGGCCTCGGCCGGTCCCTCGAAAAAAGCGGAAACTCGTCGCTCAGCGCTCAGACCTTGCCGCGCCGCGCCTCGAGCTTCGCGCGGATTTCGGCGAGCTTCTCCTCGGTGAGGCCGTAGCGCATCAGGGCCGCCATGGCCACGAGCAACCCAGCGACCGGGATGGCGGCGAGCAGGAAGCGTATCCAGAAGATCGCCTGCGGCGTCTGGTTGCCGCCGAGCGCTTGGTCGAAGCCCGTCGCGTTGAGCAACTCGCCCGCCGCCCAGGCGCCGAGCGCCATGCCGACCTTCATGATCCACGAGCCGCAGGCAGAGAACGCGCCTTCGCGGCGTTTGCCCGTCTCCACTTCGTCGTAATCGATGATGTCGGCCCCGATCGAGCCGTAGAGCATCCAGAAGCCTGCCGCCGTGAAGGCGATGAACCCGGAGGCAAACACCTGGATCCACGGGATGCTCGGGTTGTAGAGCCACCAGGTGGCGATGAAGATGGCGATGGCGGAGAGCTGGACCGCCCCCATCGCGATCCGCTTGCCATAACGATGCGCAATCCCGGCGTACACCGGGATGCCGCAAATGCCGAGCACCATGCCGGACAGACCCATCCAGAAATTCCACACGCTGCCGGCGGCCACATCGCCGTGGCAGACATAGTAGAACGTCGCGTAGTAGCCGAGGGTGCCGACCATGCTGGTGCCAATGCCGTAGGAAAGCGCCATGCCGAGGTTGGCCCGGAACGGCCGGCACCGCAGCGTCTGCCAGAGCGTCTCCTTGATCGAAATCTTCTCCTGCTTCCGAGCGACCACGAGGCTCTCGTAGTAGCGTTCACGCAACACGAAGAACATCAGGATCGCCGTCACGATCATGATCACACCGAGGATCGTGCAGTAGACCTGGGAACCCACCACCGCGTTGGCCTGCTGGCCATCCGCCGCGGCCTTCCAGCCGAAGATCGGATTGATGACCTGCGCGAGCCGGACGAAGTCGAAGGTGAAGAGCGAGCCGAACACCTCGCGGAACCACTGCCCCGTCTGCCCGAGCAGCGTGGAGAGGCGCGCCGGCGCCTCCAGATAGCTCGCGCCCACCCACACGCCGGCCGTCGCGAACGCGCCCGCGGCGAACTGCGCCACCTCGGGAATCTTCTGCAGCGCGCTCTTGAACGAAAACACGCTGGTGCGCTCGTGGTAGTCCGGCGTCAGCTCGGCTCCGAGACTCTGGAACGGCATGTTGAAGCAGCTGATGATCGGCACATAAAGGGCGAGCGTGCTGATCATGAACCAGAAATAGTGCGGCACTTCGGTGCCGAAGACCTCCGATGAGCCCCAGCCCGGACCGGCGGCGAACATGAACGGCAGACCGATGCCGGCGAGGATGCCACCGATCAGGATATAGGGCCGGCGCCGGCCCCAGCGGGTGCGCGTGTTGTCCGAGCGCCAGCCGAAGAACGAGTCCCACACCGCCTCGAAGATCAACTTGAAGAGCATCGCCCGCCCGATCCACTGCGGCGGCATGCCGAGCGAGATGTTGAACACGAGGTACGCCATGCTCGGATAGAGCCAGTGGCCCCACATGTCGTGGATCGTGCCCAGGCCATAGGTCACCTTCATGAAGGTGGGGACCTTGTCTCCGAGGTTTGGTGTCTTGGGGGTGGGCGACGACATATCAGTGGCGGTCACTTGCATGGGCGTTGTGTTCAGGGGGCACCCAGCGGGGAACCGCTGCGGTACCGGGGGTGAGGGTTCGGGTTAGGCAGGATCAAAAGGTGTCGGCGAGCGAACGAAAAGTGAGCGCGCCCTTCAGCCGGGCCGCGGTGACCGGGCGTTCGAACTCGAGCTCCACGCTGCGGGCCTCGCCGGGGAACAGCGCAAAGAAGTTGTCGCTCGCGCGGTGCGGCAGGCCGGCCAGCTCGAAGGCGAAGCGGTGCTGGTAAACCGGCGACTTGAAGGTCAGCCGCGCCCTGGTGGGCGAGAGCGGCTTCACCCGCACCGCCGTGCGCCCCTTCGGCAGCGCCACGAAGCGCGGCGCCGTGAGGAAGACAACCTCCTCGCTTACGCACACCCCGTCGACGAGCAGCTCCAGCCGGAGGTAGAGGTTGTCGCGGCCGTGTCTTTCCATCGGTGCGGCGAGGTCGAGCGTGCGGTGCTTCACGCTCTCGCCATAGCGCAGCTCCACCTTCTGCTCGCCCTGCAGCACCGTGCGGCCGTCGAGGTGGTACAGACGCCAGCGCAGCGTGCCCGCGGCGGGCTGCGGCGCGTCGTACACGGTGTGGAGATGGACCTCGCGCACGCTCGTGCGCCGGTAGTTGTTGATGATCGCAGACTCCTCACCGGGTACATGCGCGGTGACGAGCGCCGGGGCGAAGAAGCGGCGGGCGACGAAGTGCAGCGCCTTCCAGCGCCCGTTGAACTCGATCGAGCTCCACGAGGCCACCGGCCAGCAGTCGTTGAGCTGCCAGTAGAGTGCGCCCATGCAGCGCGGCCGGTTGCGCCGGTAGTGCTCGACGCCCACCTGCATGCAGTCGGCCTGGTTGAGCTGCGAGAGGAAGAGCAGCGCGTCCTGGTCCTTCGGGAACCGGTACTGGCGCGAGACGTAGTCGAGGATGACCTGGTTGCCGTGGCGGTTCTTCTGGTGGTTCGTCATCGCCGGACCGAAGACGTTGTTGTCGCCCGCGTCGCAGAAAGAATCCTGCGTCTCGCGCGAGACGAAGCTCTGCATGCCGAACTCCGAGGTGAACCGGAAAGCGTGCAGCTCGTAGTCCTTCACGGGTTTGCGGGCATGCCACACTTCCCAGAAGTGCGTGTCGCCGCGGGCCGCGCCGGCGGGATGCCCAGCGTCGAGGTCGCCACGCCACGGCGACGACGGCCAGTAGGCCGTGAACGGATCGTGCGCCACGACGACCTCGGGCAGCACGCGGTGGAAGAGCAGCTCGTATTCGGCGAGCGCCTTCGAGCCGGGCGTGAGCTCGTGGGCGTTGCAGGCGAAGACCTCGTTGTTGCCGCACCAGAGCGCGAGGCTGGCGCGGTGCCGCAGGCGCCGGACCTGGCAGGCCGTCTCGGCGCGCACGCTGGCGAGAAACGCCTCGTCGACCGGATACAGCGTGCACGCGAACATCAGGTCCTGCCAGACGAGCAGGCCGAGCTCGTCGCACAGGTCGTGGAAATCCTCGCTCTCGTAGATCCCGCCGCCCCAGACGCGGATCATGTTCATGTTCGCCTCCGCCGCGGCACGGAGGTCGCGGGCGTAGCGTTCGCGGGTGAGGTCGGCGACGAAGCAGTGGGCGGGTATCCAATTGGCGCCCTTTGCGAAGATCGGGCGGCCGTTGACGACAAACTGAAACGTCTCGCCCCACTCGTCCTGATGCCGGTCGAGCACGACCGTGCGCAGGCCGATCCGGCGCTCCCAGCGCCCGATTTCGCGTCCGTCGCCGTCGACCACGTCGACCGTGAGTGTGTAGAGCGGTTGCGCCCCCTGCCCTGCCGGCCACCAGAGCTGCGGCTGCGGCACGAACACCTGCGCACCGCTGCCGGTGGCGACCACCGCGCCGGCGAGTGCGAGCGACCAGTTGCACACCGCTGCCTCGTCGGCGCGGGTGAGCTCGGGCACGAGCAGCAACGTCACACCGCCGTCGGCGCCGTGTTGTTGGGTGACGAGCACGCTCTCGATGCGGTTGGCCGACCACGCCTCGAGGCGGAGATCGCGCCAGATGCCGGCGGTGATGAACCGCGGACCCCAATCCCAGCCGAACTGGCACTGCTGCTTGCGGATCCGGGTGCAGCCGCCGATCGCGTCGTTGATGTCGCGCGGGGCGTGGGCGAGGCGGTTGTGGCGGACGAAGTCGGCCGCCGAGGCGAAGCGGATCGAAAGCTCGTTGCGGCCCGTGCGCAGGAGCGGCTTCACGTCCCACCGGTGGCCGACGAACATGTTGTCCGTCCACGCGACCTCGGTGCCGTTGAGCAACACGGTGGCAAGCGTGTCGAGACCGTCGGCCACGAGCTCGACGATCTCCTCGGCCAGCAACGCGGCGGTGACGCGGAAACTCGTGCGGTATTCCCACTCGTGCTCGCCGATCCACTGGAGCGACTCCTCGTTGTTGCCCCAGAACGGGTCCGGGATCAGCCCCTGCCGGAGCAGATCGGTGTGTACGCAACCGGGCACGACAGCCGGCCGCCACGCCGAGCGGTCGGTGGCGTCGCGAAACGACCACCGGGAGGTGGCGAGCGGGAGGGTCTTCATGGCGTTCGGGAGCGGGGGGAGTGGCGGCCGGTGCGACGGCGCCGCCAGTCCGGGGAACGCTGGTGTAGAGAGCCGCCTTCGCGGCGCAATCCCGCGGGCCCCGCCCAGCCCAGTCGATGCAGCAACTGCGCGTGTTTTCGCCGGCGCCGCCTTGCCGCCGCGCGCTCCCGCCGGATGATCGCGCCGTTCGCCACCCGCGTTTCCGCCCTTACCTTCACCGTCATCGACATGAATCCGTTTCGCGCCCTGTCGCTCGCGCTCGTCCTGTTCCTCCCCCTTCTCGCCCGCGCCGCACCCGTGGAGTTTTCCTTCAAGCTGAAGCCAACCGACGGCAATCCCTTCGGCCGCCTCGTGTGGGCCGAGGTCGTCACGCCCGACGGGCGCACCCTCTTCCTGCCGGCGTACCTGTCGGCCAAGGACACCTGGTCGGTCCGCGCGCGGGCCGCCGCCCTGGGCGAGTACCGCCTCGGCGCCGTGAAGGAGACCACGGCCGAGGGCCTGCTCGTGCGCGAGGCGAAGCGCCTCGGCTCCGGGAAGTTCACCGTGAAACAGGTGGCCGCGCCGCGTGGCGGCATCGGGATCGATCCGCGCAACCCGCGCCGCTTCGCCTTCGCCGACGGCACGCCCTACGTGCCCCTCGGGGCCAATCTCGCGTGGGCGAACGGCCCGCGCGAGGCCTACTTCCCCGCGGCGTTCGCTAAGTTCCAGCAGACCGGGCTGAACTGGTCGCGCGTGTGGATGTGCCACTGGGGCGGCACCAACCTCGACTGGCTCGAGAAGGCCCCGTCGCCCGCCCCGGGCACGCTCGATCTCGGTGTCGCCACTTTCTGGGACTCGATCATCGAGTCCGCCGAGGAGCACGGGATCCACCTGCAGCTGGTCCTGCAGCACCACGGCCAATGGAGCACCGGCGCCAACCCCAACTGGGAGATCAACCCGTGGAACGCGGCCAACGGCGGCTTCCTCCGCTCCCCCGCCGCCTTCTTCTCCGACCCCAAGGCGCGCGCGCTCACGAAACTGAAGTACCGCTACATCGTCGCCCGCTGGGGCTATTCGCCCGCGATCATGGCCTGGGAACTCTTCAACGAGGCCATGTGGACCGACGCCCGCAACGGCTCGCCCGCCGAGAACGCCGCCGTCGCCGCCTGGCACGGCGAGATGGCCGACTTCATCCGCGGCCTCGATGTCGAGCGCCACCTTGTCACGACCAGTGACGACTACCTCGACCAGCCGCTCTACGCGCGGATGGACTATTACCAGCCGCACCTCTACGCCAGCCACCTGGTGCCCTCCGCGCGCTGGTTCGACCCGCCCGCCGCCGCCCTCGACCGTCCGGTCTTCTACGGCGAGACCGGCGAGGACAACGATCCCCGCGTCGCCGGCGGCCCGAAGCACGGCGGCCCGCTCACCCTGCCGCTGCTGTGGTCGAGCCTCATGGCCGACGCCGCTGCGCCCGCTCAGTACTGGTACACTGAAGACGCGCTGAAGAACGGCCTGCTGCCGCACTTCGCCACTCTCGCCCGCTACTTCCGGGAGAACGGCCTCGACCACCGCAGCGACCTCGCGTCGTTCAGCGCCGTGGTCGAGAGCGCCGAACAGGTGCCGCTCGTGATCGAGCCCGCCCTCAATTGGCGCCAGGGCCGCGGCCCCGTCGTCACCCTTCCGCTCGACGGCCGCGAAGTCCCCGCTCACGGCGCGATCCCGCGCCACTTCGTCAACGCCGATCCCGCCTCCGGCCAGAAATATCCCGGACGCGTCGCACTCCGCCTCGACTACCCGCAGGCGGCCACCGCGAAGATCCGCCTCGTCGGTTCCGGGGCCGATGGCGCGAGCTTCCGCCTGCTCCTCGACGGCGCCACGGTCGCCGAACACACCTTCCCCGCCACCGGCACGCGCCAGCCGGGCGGGAAGCTCGTCGAGTTTCCGCTGCCCATCTCCGCCGGGCCGCACGAGCTCGTGCTCGAAAACCCGCACGGGCCCGACTGGTTCGAGCTCGGCGGCATCGACACCGGTCTGACCTGCTCGCCGCTCGCCGCCGTCGGCCGCCGCGCCGCCGACCGGGTCTGCCTCTGGGTCTGGCACCGGCAGGGCGTGTACTCGAAGAACGGAGCCACGCCGGTCGCCGGCCGGATCGACGTCGATGCCCTCGCCGCCGGTCGCTGGCGCGTCACGTGGTGGGATCTCGTCGCCGGCGCCCCCTTGCCTGCCACCGAGCGCTCCCACCCCGGCGGCACGTTCCACCTGCCGACCCCGCCCATCGGCCGCCACGCCGCGGTGTCGCTGGAGTTGCTCACGAGGTAGGTATGGCGCTCCGCCGCCGTCCGCTCGCCGCCGCGATGTCGCCAGTCCAAGGTAGGGATGGCGCTCCGCGCCGTCCGCTGGCCTGGTTGCCTCCACGCCTCGTTCTTCGCCGCGCCACGGACGCCGACGGAGCGGCGTCCCTACCCATGCGCCCTACCCTCCGTGCATCCAAGGTAGGGATGGCGCTCCGCGCCGTCCGCTCGCCGCCGCGATGTCGCCGGTCCAAGGTAGGGATGGCGCTCCGCGCCGTCCGTTTGCCTGGCTGCCCTCTCGCCTCGTTCTTCGCGGCGCCCACGGAC
>JAHFTC010000141.1 GCA_023269585.1 Opitutaceae bacterium | reverse complement strand
GGCGCGGCGTTGAGCCCCGCCGTATCCACGAATCGGACTTTGTGGGCACCGAGCACCCGCGCCTCCTCCAGAAAATCGCGCGTCGTGCCCGGCTCAGGACTGACGAGCGCGCGCTCCCAGCCCACGAGGCGGTTGAGCAGGCTGCTCTTCCCCGCGTTGGGCTCGCCCACGAGCACCGTGCGCACGCCGTCGCGCAGCAGCGCACCGTAGTGGGCGGTGGCGAGCAGACGCCCGAGCTCCGCGCGCAGGGCCGCCACTTCGGCGCGCAGCCGCGCGCGGTTCTCCCCCGGCAGATCCTCGTCGGGGAAATCAATATACGCCTCCACCTGTGCGACCACGCCCACCAGCCGCTCGATCGCCGCCGCGACCTGCCGGCCCAGCGCGCCGCGCAGCTGCCGGTTGGCCGCCTCCAGCGCGCGTTCGCTGCGCGCGTGGATGAGATCCATCACCGCCTCGGCCTGACTCAGGTCCATCCGGCCGCTGAGAAACGCCCGCTTGGTGAACTCGCCCGGCTCGGCCAGTCGCGCCCCGCGGGCCACGAGATCCTCCAACACGCGCTCGGCGATGTACGGGCTGCCATGACAACCGATCTCCAGCACGTCTTCACCCGTGTACGAGCCCGGCCCGACAAAATGCGTGAAGAGCACGTCATCGACCACCACGCCCGCGCGGTCCCGATAGTCGGCGTGGCGGGCCGTGCGGGGTGGGGGAACGCGCCCGAAAATCTCCCGCACCAGCCGCGCGCACTCGCCGCCCGACACACGGACGAGCGCAACCGCCGCCTCCCCCGAGGGAGTGGCGAGAGCGACAATCGTGTCTTCGTGCCGGGCGACAGCCATCGCGGCCAAGGTGCACTCGGTCCCGCCGGAGGCGAGAGGGGAAACGCGCGACCCCGGCCCCCGGCCATGGCCAGCGTCCCGTGGAGCCGAGCCGCCGAACCCGGCCGCCAACTGCCCGGACCCGTCGGCTGACCGCTTCAGCCGATCCACCCCTGCACGTAGGGGAGCATCGTATACCAAAACTCCACCAAGGCCGCATAGAAAACGATCCAATAGCCAACGAAGGGAATCATCCACGCGTACGCCAGGGCGACGAAAAGGCCGTCACGCTCGAGCAGACCCAAGCCCAAGAGAAAGATGGGCCACGCGGCGATGGCGTTGGAGCCGATGAAAGGCACCGTTGGAAACGGGATCGCGAGCACCATCGCCATGACCAGCACATAGAGCCCGTGGACCCGCAAGAGCCGCGCATCGCTCGTCAACCATTGAAACCGAGGGTGCAGGAGCCTCTCGAGCTTGCCGAAAACGCGGCGGAGGATGCCAAACGACCGCTCAAGCGAAGCGTGAGGCAAAAGGCGCAGGCCCAAACGCCGCGGAAGCCGCACCGGGCGCGCCAGCGCGGTGAAGACCCCACACAGCGCCAACACGGCGCCAAACGGAGTCGAAAGCCCCGGGATGCTCACTGGGAGCAGAAACGGCGCGGTGCAGATCACCATCAGGAGCGCGACGCCCCGGTCGCTCAGTCGAGCGAGAAGGGCGTTGAGGGTCGTGCCCTGGCCGTTGCTCAGGCGGAGCAAATCGTCGAGGGTTGCGCTCAGCGATGGG
Source organism: Opitutaceae bacterium (assembly GCA_023269585.1). GTDB lineage: Bacteria > Verrucomicrobiota > Verrucomicrobiia > Opitutales > Opitutaceae > CAJCBL01. The sequence continues at coordinate 8,395 of JAHFTC010000141.1, read as the reverse complement.
ACGGCAGCAGGTTTCATCGCCAAGCAGGGCACGAGCTCGGCCCCGAGGCGTCAACGGGTTATGTTCGAAGCACCGCGGATCACTCGGGCGGGCACTGGGCTTCGCCCTCCGCTCCGCCTGCTGGCGCTCGAACAACCCGTCCCGCCCCCCGGCCGGTCTCGGGACTGTGTGCGCCTCCCCTCCGGACACGCTCTCCGACCAACCCCGTGAACCACACACCGCTCTGGCCCGGGGCTTGCTTGAAAGGAATTCATCTCTCTTCTCCCGCGTAGCCGCGCGGGCCTGCCCATCTTCGACCATGATTCTCGTCCACACTCCGATCACCGCCGATCCCGCGTTGCCGGAGGTGGTCATCGCCGTCGAACGCCGCCAGCTCGCCAAACGCCTCTGGCGCGCCACGGCGGCCGACGGCACGGAGTTCGGCTTCGAGCTCGCCGGCCCGCTCGAGCATGGCGACGCCGTTTTCGCCAACGCGGCCGCACGCTACGTGCTCCGCCAACTGCCCGAACCGGTGTTGGAGATTCCGCTCCCCGCCGCGCCCGATGCCGCGGCCGTAACCGGCTGGGCCGTGGGCAACCTGCATTTCCCGATCGAGGCGCAACCGCACCGCCTGCTCGCCCCCAACGACATCGCGCTGCGCCAGTCCCTCGAACGCCTGGGCATCGCCTACCGCGCGATCAACGAGGTCTTCCGCCCGCACCGGCTCGCCGCCGGCGCCACGCCGCACAGCCACGCCGCCGGGCCGGAGGCGCACCCCTTCGTCTTCAAACCTGCCGCCTCGCACGCATGAGCGAACCCGCCGCCACCCTCTCCGCCGCGTGGATCGCGCGGCTCCTGCAGACGACCGACTCCTTCTATCCAACCGGCACCTACGCGCACTCGTTCGGCCTCGAGGGTCTGGTGCAGTCCGGCGCGGTGCGCGACCGCGCCACGCTGCGGGAGTTTCTCCTCGGCCAGGCCGTGCCGCAGCTCGGCCGCACGGAGCTGCCCCTCGCCGCCCGCACCTGGGACGCTGCGGGCGGAGACGCGACGCCCGATTGGGAAACGCTGCACACGCTCTGCGAGCTCGGCGCCGCGCTGCGCGGCACCCGCGAACTGCGCGCCGCCTCGGCCGCGATCGGCGCGCAACGTCTCGATTTCGCGGTGACGGTGCACGGCGCCAGGGGCCTTGCGGAGGAGTTCAACCGCCGCGCCGCCGCCGGCGGTTGGCCGCGACCGTCTTGCGTGGCGGCCGCGATCGAGGGTCGCGCCCTCGGCGCGCCCCGCGAGGCCGTGCTCGCCGCCGTGCTCTACGGCACGCTCTCGGCGCTGGTCGCCGCCGCCGTGAAACTGCTGCGTCTCGGCCAGAACGCCAGCCACACACTCCTCGCCGAGGCGCTCGCCGCCGGTGACGCCGAGATCGCCGCCGCCCCCGGGCGCGCGCTCGACACACTCGGCGCGTTCAACCCGTGGTGGGACATCGCCTCCGCCCGCCACGAAACCGCCGACTTCCGCCTCTTCATTTCCTGAAACAACCGGAGCTGACCACAGAAGGTAACGAAGGAAACGAAGACCGGAGAATCATGAGAACGGTGGCATCCCTCTCCGGCCGGCGAATCCGCAACCCGCACAACTGATCACGCCCAGCCCACTCCGTCTTCGTTCTCTTCGTTACCTTCTGTCGTTCCGAATCCGTCTCCGTCTCCCTCTTCATTCCTCATTCCGCAATCTCCACTCCGCAATTCTCATGTCTCGTCCTCCTCGAATCGGCGTCGGCGGCCCCGTGGGCTCCGGCAAAACCATGCTCTGCCTGCGGCTCTGCCAGAAGCTGCGCGAGCGCTACTCGATGGCCGTCGTCACCAACGACATCTACACCCTCGAAGACGCCCAGTTCCTGCGCCGCCACAGCGCGCTCGCGCCCGAGCGCATCGTCGGCGTGGAGACGGGCGGCTGCCCGCACACCGCGATTCGTGATGACACCACGATGAACGAGCAGGCCGTACGCGGACTCGAGGCGACGTTCCCCGACCTGCAGCTCGTGCTCGTCGAGAGCGGTGGCGACAACCTCTCTGCCACGTTCTCGCCCGAGCTCGTCGACTCGTTCATCTACGTGATCGACGTCGCCGAGGGCGACAAGATCCCCCGCAAGGGCGGCCCGGCAATCCGGTTCAGCGACCTGCTGATCATCAACAAGATCACCCTCGCGCCGCACGTCGGCGCCGACCTCGCGGTGATGGAGCGCGACTCGAAGGCGCAGCGCGGCGCGCGGCCGTTTCTCTTCTGCGATCTAAAAAGCGAGCAGGGCCTCGACGCCGTGATCGCCTGGATCGAGCGCGAAGTGCTCTTCGCCACCAAGCCGAAGACCCCGTGAGCGGTGCTGAACCGGCAACCGGAGACGACAGAAGGCAACGAAGCGCGTGAAGAACCCGAATACAGCGGCCACCGCCGGTACTAGCCCGCGCCCGTCTCCTCCGAATGGTGGGTCGGGCTTTACGCCCGACATTCCGGGGAAAGCCACTGCCGTTTCCAACTGCGGGCGTAAAGCCCGCCCCACCGACAAGGCCCCCGCCGGCCCCACGCTCCGCGGGCACCTGCATCTCGCCGCGGCGGCGCGCGCCGGCGGCGAGACCTACCTCGCGCGCCAGTCCTTCCGCGCGCCGTTTCACCTCAGCAAACCGTATTGGGACGGGCACGTGCTCCACGTGCAGCTCGTCAACTCCACGGCCGGCATCCTGGCCGGGGACGAACTCGAGCTGGACCTCGCCGCAGAGCCCGGCGCGGCGCTCGCCGTGACGACGCCCGCCGCCGCGCGTGCGTTCATGATGCAGAGCGGCGCCGCGGTTTGCCGGCAGCGGTTCGCCGTCGGCGCGGGCGCGTGGCTCGAATACCGGCCGGAAGCCCTCTACCCGCACCAAGAAACAAACTACACACAACACACGCGCCTCGAGCTCGCGGTCGGCGGGACGGCGTTTTTCACCGACCAGCTCGCTCCGGGCAGGGTGGGGCGCGGCGAATGCTGGGCGTGGCGGCGCCTGCGCCTCGGCCTCGAGGTCGTGCTCGACGGCCGGTTGCTCCTGCGCGAACAGCTCGACGCCAGCGGCCCCGACCTCGCGCGGCTCGCGGCCTTTCACGGGATGAACGAAGCGTGGTTCGGCACCGCCGTGATCGCCGCTCCCGCGCTCCCCGCCGATGCGCCGGTCTGGGAACAGATCCGGGCGCTGCATTGCGGCGACTGCCTCTGTGGCGTGACCGCGCTCGCGCCCGGAGTGTGGATCGTGCGCCTCGTCGCCAGCGGCGGTCTCGTGCTCCGCGACGCGTTGGCGGCCCTCCGCACCACGCTTGCGCCGATGTTGCCCGGTCTGCAGTCCGATCTGCGAAAACTGTAGCCCCGCTCACGCCGCCTTCTGCATGCGCACCGACCGCCAAGAGGAGTTCCTGTTCTGCGACGGCGCCGCGCCGGTGCTGGGCTTGCCGCATGCAATTGATTCCCTGCTACTCGACATCGGCCGCGAGTGGGGCTTGCCGGTCGGAGAACGCGTGCGCGTGAGTTTCCGCCACGGCGAGAACTTCCCGGAGCTGCTGGGCCGCTTGGAGGTGGCGGTGGCACCGGAACTGCCCTTCAACCGCCATCGCCCACTGCTGCTTCGCGTCAACGGCTACGAATTCGCCCACACCGCCATCACCCGCTGCGTCGTGGCGGACCCTCGCTAACCTTGAGCGGCGTTGGCAGTGGCCCCGCGGCCGAACCGGCATCACCAGCCTCCGGTCGTGTGGCCCACAGCCACAGGCGCACGAACAACCAACCCGGGGCGACCACGAACAGGAAGCCGCGCAGCAGCAGAAACACCGCGGTGATCCCGAGTGCAAATCGCGAACCGGCACCGGGCGCGAGCAGGTGTTCGAGGAGATTCACCCGGGAAAGAATCTGCAAAAGCACGAAGTGCGCGGCCACGAGCACCACAGCCTCCAACAAGATGCGACGAAGTGAGGGCGGGCTGTGTTTCATGGGCGGACCGGCTGCGCGGTGAACATCGCGAGCAGGATGGCGTTGCCGAGCGGGCCGCCGGTGATGAAGAAGCGCTGGTCCTTTCGCGATACCGGCGCGCCGGTGAGATACGCCGTGCGCGCAAGGGAAACGTAGAGCGCGCGGTCGCCGAAGGCGCGAGCGGTGGCGATGGTGAAGCCCGTGCCCGAGGGACTCATACCGAAGATCAGCGGCCCGGAGTCGATGTCACCGCCGCCGCGTTCCCCGGCGGCGTACTCGTCGACATAACCAAACCCCAGAATCGAGCCGGTGAGCTCGGATCGGATCGACTCGTAGAGCGGACGCGCGAGTTCACCTTCGGCCATCGCGAGGAAATAGGCGCCGAGCGCCGTGCCACTGGCGCGGCCGCGGTCGTAGGCCTGGCCTGATCGGTGATCGATCGCCTGCAGCAACAGTCCGGTGCGCGGATCGCGCCAGCGGGAGCGGAAACCTTCGAGCGCACCGGCAATCGCGGCGGAATGGTCGGTGCCGGTGAGTCGCTGGTGCAGCAGGAGCGAGGCGATACCGGAGGCGTTGTCCACCGGGTACGCCTCGTCCGGGTAGGTCTCGATGATCTGGTGCGGTGCGTCGCGAAAGCGCCGGGCGAGCGCGGCGGAAATGCGGTCGTTCAGCGCGGTGTGGCGCGAATCGGCGAAGGTCGCGCGGTCGAGCGAGAGCACGAGGTTGAGATAGCCGAGGTACGCGGCGTGGCCATGCGGCCCGTCGAGCGAATCGAGCGCGTCCTCGCCCCACGACCGGGCGTCGAAAGCGCGCACGGCAGGGGAGAGCAGACCGGCGATGGCAGCCTCGACGCCCGGGCGCAGCTCGGTGCATAGCTCCGGATGTTGGCGACAGGTCTGAAGCAACCCGAGCGCCGCCATCTGGTAGGTACCGAACTGCCATTCGCCGCGGAAAAGCGCACTGTCGGAAGTGAAGTCGGCGTCGCTCACGCCGGTGGCCACGGTGCCGGCAACGTGCCGGGCCAGCGGCGCCACGATCGCGGCATCGCCCCCATACCAACTCTCGCCCTCCCGCCCACACCACCAGCGCGGCACGAGCGCGGTGGCGCCGGCAAAAAGGGCCAGAGCAACGGACCAGCGCAGCCAGCGAGACGGAGGGTGAAGTGACCGGGCCACGACGCGACGGTGGTCGCCGGAATGATCGTGGGCAAGCCCCCAGGCGAGGCTTGCCACGGGACGCGTCAACCAATAGTTGACAGGATAAACGCCACCATGTCCCTACGTTCCGCCCTCAACGCCCCGATCGCCCTCGATCTCCTTCTGGTCGATGCGGCCAAAGAAATCGCCAAACAGAGCGCCAAGGCCTTCCGCCTCGAGAAGCGGCGCGACGGCAGCGGCAAGACGCTCCGGCCCGGCAAGGACACGCCGCTTTGGAACGCGCTGCTGGCCGAGCTCCAGCCCCACCTCAAGAAGCATGGAGCGCAGGCCCAACTGGCGCGAGTGCTCGGGCTCGACCGCCAGGCGGTGCACGCTTTCGTGAAGGGCCGCAACCGCATGCCGGATGCCGAACGCACGCTCCAGCTCGTCGCGTGGCTGATGGCCGTGCGCGAAGGCCGCCCGCCGGCCTGAAGTCGCCGCTTGGCGAACCGCGCAGTTCGAGACGGGCGTCAGCAAGCCCCCCCGGCAGGAAGACCAAGGATCTCGTGTCTCCCCTACGGGTGCCGGCGCGTGGGCATTCCTCAACCACGTCAACCATTCCCTCACAGGGCCGTAGAGCAGCTGCGAACGGCTCGCGCACCTTGAGGGGGGCGGTCTCCCGAAGGGCTCTCGGGTGCGCGGCCAAGCCCGCGCGCGGCTACCAGCCCGCTTCTCGTCAACTATTCGTTGACCTGTTCCGTAGCGCCAAGGGGGGTGGTTGGCCGCAGCGTGGCCGCCCACGATCAGGGCCCGGGCGCCGGGACGGCCATCGAGCACGCGAGCAGGAGGGGCCTCCTCGAGACAGTGCACCGTTGCGCCTGCCCGCTATCTCCTCGACCACCGGCAGCGGCGCCTTTTGATTCCCGCGCATGAACGCTCTCGAAGCCATGCACGCCCGCCGTTCGATCCGCGAGTTCACCGACGAACTCGCCCCGGCGGAAACCATCCGCCAGCTCGTGGAGGCCGCCGGCCGCGCCCCGAGCTCCAAGAACACCCAGCCGTGGCGCCTGTACCTCGTGCAAGGCGCGGCGCTCGAGGCGTTGCGCAGCGACTACCTCGCGGCCTTCGACGCAAAAACTCCCGCCAAGCCCGGCTATCAATACTCCCCGAACCCGCTGCCGGCCGACTGGGCCGCGCGCGCGAAAGATGTCGGTATCGGCATCTTCAAGCACAAGGGCATCGGCCGCGACGACGCCGACAAGCGCACCGCGCACGACCGCGAGAACTTCCGCTTCTTCGGCGCCCACCAGATGTTCTTCCTCGGCACGCAGGCTTCGGCGTTCTCCTACGGCACGTTCCTCGACTGCGGGTTCGTCCTCGACAACCTGATGCTCGGTCTGACGGCCCTCGGCTACGGCTCGTGCCCACAGTTCAGCGTGATGATCTATCCGGACCTGCTGCGGAAACACATCCCCGGCACGGAGGACACGCTCTTCATCGCCGGCCTGCCCTTCGGTCGTCCGAAGCCCGGCAGCACGGTGAACGAGTTCCAGCCCGCCCGCCTGCCGCTCGACGGCTGGTTCAAGACGGTGGAGTGAGCCGATCGACCGTCGATCAACCTGCGCTCGCGCCCCGGAGCGGCGCGGGTCAGGCTGGCGGCATGGCCACGCTCACCGAAGCAGCAACCCGTTTTCTGGAACAGCGTCGGATCGCAGTCGTCGGCGTCTCCCGCGACCCGAAGCAGCCCGCGAATTTCAACTACCGGAAGCTGCGCGACTCCGGGCGCACGGTCTTCGCGGTGAATCCCGCGGCGTCCGAGGCCGAGGGTGGGCCATGTTATGCGAACCTCCGGGCGATTCCCGGAGGCATCGACGCCGTACTGCTGTACACGCCGCCGGCGGCGACGGCCGGTGTGGTGGGCGAATGCATCGAGCTCGGCATCCGACACGTATGGATCCATCGCTCATTCGGCCAAGGTAGCTGGTCGGCCGAGGCGGAGGCCATCGGCCGTGAGCACGGGCTCACCCTGATCCCGGGCGGCTGCCCGGCGATGTTCTGCGCACCGGACCCGGCGCACCGTTGCTTCCGCTGGATGCTCGGACTCTTCGGCAAATTGCCGCGGGAGATCGCGGCCGGCTGAGCGCGGCACCGACGGCCGCCCCGATCAGTTCAATACCGCAGTGCGGTAGTCTTCGCGCAACAGCCCGAAGCAGAGCGAGCCGGTGACGGTGTCGTCGGGGTGGCGCTTGTCCTCGCGCACGTGGCCTTCGAGGCAAAAGCCGCAACGCTCGGCGATGCGGCGGCTGGCGGTGTTGGTGTCGTCGCACCAGAGGCCCACGCGGTGCGCGCCGAGGTCGTCGAAGGCGAACGCCACGGCGCGGCGGGTGGCCTCGGTGAGATAGCCCTGGTTGACGTGGGCGCAGTCGGCGAAGAAGCCGAGGTTGAGCGCGGGTAGTGATTCGTTGGCCACGCCGAGGTAGATCTGGCCGACGAACTCCTCCGTCGTGCGCAGGAAGACGCCGAGCGGAAACGCCGAGCGCACGAGCCAGTTCCGGGCGAAGGCCCGGACGACCGCATCCGCGTCGGCCTCGCAGTGGATGCTGAAGATGTCGTTGGCGGACTCGTGGCGTTCGAGGTGCGCACGGTTGCGCTGCGCCATTGCGAAGTACCAACCAGCATCCTCCGCGCGGTAGGGCCGCAGGAAGAGGCGGTCAGTCTCGAGCCGCTCAGGCAGGGCGTGAAGTTGGCGGAGCGGCATGGGATGGTGAATGGCGTGGACGAGATGGACGGTGTGAACCCGGGCCAATGGCGGAGGGCGAAGACGAAGTGGACAAGCGGCGACGTGCGGTTATGGATGACGCATGGAGCGGGAGCGGCTGATGCAGGCCCATGGCGGCTACCGGAACCTGAAGAGCTTTCAGGTCGCGCAACTGGTGTACGATGTGACCGTGCGTTTCTGCGAGCGGTATATCGACCGGAGGAGCCGCACCCACGACCAGATGGTGCAGGCGGCGCGGAGCGGAGTGCAGAACATCGCCGAAGGCAGCAAGGCCAGCGGCACCTCGAAGAAAACTGAGCTGAAGCTCACGAATGTCGCTCGCGCCTCGCAGGAGGAACTGCGGCTCGACTATGAAGATTTCCTACGGCAACGCGGATTGGCGCTATGGGAGCGCGGCGATCGGAGGAGAGAGGAGCTGATCGCAAGGCGGTGCCGCACCGCGGACGAGGTGGCGGAGTGGGTGCGGGAGCAGCATGAGCGCGGGGCTGCGGCGGGCGGAGAAGTGGACGGTGGACG
>JAHFTC010000036.1 GCA_023269585.1 Opitutaceae bacterium | reverse complement strand
CTCTCGCCCCGCGGCGGATTTCAAATCCGCCACGACCACCTCGACGTTGTGCTCCTTGAAGCGGTCGAGCTTGGAGAAGTTCTCGACGAGGAGCAGGCGGCCGTCGGCGCGCATGTGCGTGTAGCCGTGGTCGCGGATCCAGTCGGCGATGGGTTGGTGGTGGCCCTTGCGTCCGCGGATGAGCGGGGCGCAGAGGTAGAGGTGCTTCGCCTTCTTGGCGGCGGGAGTGGCGAGCGTGGCGAGGAAGTGTTTCTCCAACTCGGGGGCGGTGAGGGCGCGCACCGGGTTTCCGGTGACGGGATGGTGCTGGATGCCGAGCTTGGCGTAGAGCAGGCGAAGGTATTGCGCGACCTCGGTGATGGTGGCGACGGTGCTCTTGCGTCCGCCGCGGGTGATGCGCTGCTCGATGGCGACGGTGGGCGGGATGCCGGTGACGCGGTCCACGGCGGGGCGCGGCAGCTGCTCGACGAACTGGCGCGCGTAGGGCGACATCGACTCCATGAACCGGCGCTGGCCTTCGGCGAAGATGATGTCGAAGGCGAGGGTGGACTTGCCGGAGCCGGACACGCCGGTGACGACCGTGAGCGAGCGCAGCGCGATGGAGAGCGAGAGATTGCGGAGGTTGTTTTCGCGAGCGCCAAGGATCTGGAGGCAGTGAGATTGCGGATTGCGGAATGCGGATTGCGGAATGACGGAGACGGGCGATTGCCGGTTTTCGATTGCCGATTTTCGATTGGGGGAGGCGGACCGGGCGTAGGGGGCTTGCGCGGGCTCGGCGGCGAGGAGTTCCGCGTTCTGCGTTCCGAGTTCCGCGTTTGCGAGCGCAGCTCGCAGATAGGGGGCGGTGGCGGTGCGGGTGAGGGCGACTTGCTCGGGTGTGCCTGAAGCGACGATACGGCCGCCGGCAGCGCCACCTTCGGGACCGACTTCGAGGATCCAATCGGCGTTCTTGAGAACGTCGGTGTTGTGTTCGATCACGACGACGCTGTGGCCCTGGTCGACGAGCGCGTGGAGCACGGAGAGCAGTCGGCCGACGTCGTGGCGGTGGAGGCCGGTGGTGGGCTCATCGAGAAGCAGCAGGGCCGGCGACGATTGCGGAATGCGGATTGCGGAATGCGGATTGGCGGAAGGGACGGAGGCGGCCGATCTCCGATCTTCGATTGCCGATTGGCGATTGGCGGAGGAGCGGGAGGCGGGGGCGGAGTCGTTGGGTTCTGCTTTGGCGTCTGGGATTTGGAACTTTGTGTTTTCCAACTCGGTGAAGGTGCCGAGGTACTTGACGAGCTTGAGGCGCTGGGACTCGCCGCCGGAGAGGGTGTTGAGCGGTTGGCCGAGGGTGAGGTAACCGAGGCCGACGGTATCCAGCGGGGCGAGGCGCGAGCGGATCGCGGGTTGCCCGGCGAAGAAGTCGAGCGCCTGGCGGACGGTGAGCGCGAGGACATCGCTCACGCTGCGGCCCTGCCAGGTGCAGGCGAGGATCTCGGGCTTGAAACGGCGGCCTTCGCAGATCGGGCAGGGAACGTAGACGTCCGAGAGGAACTGCATCTCGACGGCCTCGTAGCCGAGGCCGGAGCAGTGGTCGCAGCGGCCGTCGCCGGCGTTGAAGGAGAAACTGGACGCGGAGTAGCCGGCTTCGCGGGCGGCCTCGGTCGAGGCGAAGAGATTGCGGATGCCCTCCCAGGCGTCGGCGTAGAGGGCGGCATTCGAGCGCGGCGTGCGGCTGAGCGGGGACTGGTCGACGAGCACGATCTCGCCGAGGTGCTCGGCGCCGTGGATCGCGGCGATGGTGGCCGGGTCCTCGGCGAACTGGCGGCGTGCGGCGAGCAGGCCCTGGTGGATGACGTGGTCGAGCAGCGTGGACTTGCCGGAGCCGGACACGCCGGAGAGCGCGACGAGGCGGCCGAGCGGGAGCGCGAAGGAGAGGTCGCGGAGGTTGTGCTTGGAGGCTTGCTCGAAGATGAGCCACGGGTCTTTCGGCGCGGGGGCAGGGGCCGGTGCTCCGGACGAGATGTAATCTATTGTATTACAAGGCCGACCACCGGCTGAGGCGTTGGGTTCGGCGGAGGGACGGGGTTCGGCGGAGGGACGGGGCTGGGCGGAGGGACGCGGTTCGGCGGAGGTGGGGGCGGAAACGGGGCGGCGGTGGGCGGGGACGGGGATGAAGCGGCGGCCGGAGAGGTAGGCGCCGGTGATGGCCTGCGGGGAGGCGAGGAGCGCGGGGACATCGCCTTGGAAGACGACGTAGCCGCCGGCGGCGCCGGGCTCGGGCCCGATCTCGATCACGTGGTCGGCGGCGCGGATCATCGACTCGTCGTGCTCGACGACGACCACGGTGTTGCCGGCATCCGTCAGCGAACGGATGATACCGATGAGGCGGTCGATGTCGCGCGGGTGCAGGCCGACGGAGGGCTCGTCGAGGACGAAGAGGGTGTCGACGAGCGAGGAGCCGAGGCAGGAGGTGAGGTTGACGCGCTGGACTTCGCCGCCGGAGAGCGTGCGCGACTGGCGGTCGAGCGTGAGGTAGCCGAGGCCGACCTGCTCGAGGTAGCGCAGGCGGGCGAGAATGGCGTCGAGGGCCAGATCGGAAGATTGCGGAGTACCCGATTGCGGATTGCGGATTGCGGAGTGCGGATTGGACGCAGGCGGGGCGGCGGAGGTGGTGGTTTCGGGCGCGGGGGAAGGTACGGAGTCGACGCTCTGGCGGTCGTCGGCGCGAGAAAGCGGCGCGAGGAGTGCGAGGAGTTCGGAGACGGGGAGCTGGTAGAGCTCGGGGAGGGTGCGGCTTTGCCATTTCCAGCAGAGGGCCTCGGGCTGGAGGCGGGTGCCGTGGCACTCGGGGCAGAGGTTGTAGGTGCGGTACCGCGCGAGGAAGACGCGGTAGTGCATCTTGTAGGTACGGGCCTCGAGGAAACGGAAGAAGCCCTTGAGCCCGTACCACGCGGCGGGCCACTCCACGCCGTTTGCACCGTAGCCCGGCTCGCCGTCGATCACGTAGGCGCGCTGGGCGGGGGTGAGGTTGCAGAAGGGAAGGTGAGTGGGGAGCTTCTTCTTCTTCGCGAAGGAGAGGAGGTCGCGCTTGGACTCGCTGAAGACTTCGCCTTCCCAGCATTTGATGGCGCCGTCGTCGATGCTGAGGGTCTCGTCGGGGATCGCGAGGCGGTAGTCGATGTCGATGACGCGGCCGAAGCCGCGGCAATTCGGGCAGGCGCCGAGCGGGGAGTTGAAGGAGAACATCGCCGGCGCGGCGGGGCGGAAGCGGCGGCCTGTCTTGGGCGAGTGGAGACCGCGGGAGTAGTGGCCAGTTTCCGCGAACTGACCGGAAGTCGTTTCGCGGAAACTGAAGACCTCGCCTTGGCCGAAATGGAGGGCGGTCTCGACGGCTTCGGTGAAACGGGACTTGGCGGTGGCGTCGAGGGTGATGCGGTCCTGGACGACGAAGAGGGCGGTGGCGGAGTCGGCGAGCGGCGAGGCGAAACGCTCACGCGTTCCGCTACGGGAAGAGGAGGAATCGAAACGCTCACGCGTTCCGCTACGCGGCACGTCGGTGGCGAGCAGGTCGTCGATGCGGTGGGGCGCGCAGGCGCCGGCGGCGTCGGGAACCAGGACGCGTTGGTAGGACTGGCCCTGGAGATTCTGGAGGATCTCGGCCCAGGTGAGGTTCTCCGGGCGGGCGACACGGAAGGCGACGAGCACGGTGGTGCCGGGCAACTGCGCGGAGGCTTTCGCCCAGATCGTCTGCGGGTTGTCGTCCTCGACGCGTTCGCCGGTCTCGGGGTCGTAGCAGGCGGCGACGTGGCCGAACCAGACTTTGAAGTAGTCGGTGAGCTCGGTCATCGTGCCGACGGTCGAGCGCGAGGTCTTCACGGTGTTGCTCTGCTCGATGGCGATCGAGGGGCGAATGTTCTCGATGGAGTCGACCTGAGGCTTGGCGAGGAGCTCGAGAAACTGGCGGGTGTAGGCGCTGAACGTCTCCACGTAACGCCGCTGGCCCTCGGCGTGTAGCGTGTCGAACACGAGCGAGGATTTGCCCGCGCCGCTCAGGCCCGTGACGACGACGTAGCGCCCGAGCGGGATATCGAGGTCGAAGCCCTTGAGGTTGTTCTGACGGACGCCGCGGAGGCGGATGGTTTCGAGCGCAGGCATGTGGGAGGCGCGGAGGGTTAAGCAACCAACCGTGCCCTGCAACTCGCAGCGTGAGACGAGAGGCCGAGGTGAAAGGCGAGAGCGGCAGCCGCCGCGACCGCGACGTCAGTGGGCGACGAGGCGTGCGAAGAGCGCGAGGTAGGCCTCGGCTTGGCGGTCGGGATCAAAACGCGCGCGCGCCCAAACGCGGGCCGCGGCGGACATCGCGGCGCGGCGCTCGGGCTGGGTGAGCAACTCCCGCAACGCCGTGGTGAAGCCGGTCGCGTCACCGGCCGCGATCGAAAGCCCGGTCTCACCGGCGAGGAAGGTCTCGCCGACACCGTCGGTCGGGAACGCGACCACGGGCAGGCCGGCGCACTGGGCCTCGACAAGGAAGTTTGGCAGCGACTCGAAGCCGGGCAACGAGGCGAGGGCGGCGATGCTGGCGCGGCGGTAGAATTCCACCGGGTTGGATTGCCAGCCGTGGAAGACGACGCGGTCCGCCAGGCCCGCTGCTGCTGCTGCGCGTTCGCACGGGCGCCGTTCGGGGCCGTCGCCGACGAACTCCAGTCGCCACGCGAGGTCGCGGGGCAGGGCGGCGCAGAGGCCGAGGAGTTCGCGCTGGCCTTTGCCGGAGCGGAACTGGCCGACGTGCAGGATCACCGGCGGTGCGGCGGGCGCCGGGACAAGATCCCTCAGCGCGGCGAAGAGCAGCGCGTTGGGGATGACGGTGCAGCGGTCCGCGGCCCCGGCTGGCTCGATGAGGTGGCGGCGCGCGAACTCGGAGTTGGCCACCACGGCGCGCGCGGTGCGCAGGCTGCGCCGATAGAGCCACGGCAGGTTTTTGCCGGTACGCACGGTGGCGACGACGGCGGAGCGGGGCAGGGCGCGTTGCAGCCGGGCGCCGCGGCAGTTGGCCATGCGACCCATGCAGAGGACGAGGTCGGGTCCGAAACCGCGGGCGGAGCGGACGAGTCCGGGGGCGAACCAGTCGAGGCCGGTATCGAAAGGTTGGAGGGCGCGGCGGGCGATCACGGTGCCGGCGAGCTCGCCGGCGAGCGCGCCGCCGGGACGGAAGGTAAGCAGGGAAACGGTGTGGCCGCGGGCGGCGAAGGCGCGGGCGAGGAAGACGGTCTGGCGCTCGGTGCCGCCGCCGCGCAGCCGGTCCTGCACGAGGAGAATTTTCATTGCTCCGAACAGGGGCGGCGCGACAGTCGCCGCGAGACGACAATGAACAAAGGTTTCTTCAACACGGTGCTGCGTTGGCTGTTCTTGGCGATGGGGGTGGCGTTGGCGGCGAAGATCGTGCCGGGCATCCATTGCGCCGACGGCATGACGCTGCTGGTTGTCGTGTTAATCCTGAGCGTCTTCAACGCCTTTCTGAAGCCGCTGCTGGTGCTGTTCACGTTGCCGCTGGTGATCCTCTCGGCCGGCTTCGGGCTGTGGTTGATCAACGCGTTTTTGCTGTGGGTGACGAGCCGGCTGGTCGAGGGCTTCTCCGTGAGCGGCCTCGGCGCGGCCCTGCTCGGCTCGCTGATCATCAGCGTGACGAACATGGCCTTCTCGACGCTGTTCGGCAGCAAGATCAAGGTGCAGCGAGGCGGGAGAGAACGGCCGCCGGCGCCGAAGCCGCCGCCCGGCAAGGGCGACGTGATCGACGTGTAAGCGCGGGAGGTCCGGGCGCGTTCGCCGGAGGATCATTAGTTGTCACCTTAGCGCGGCGCCGATCGCCACACCGCCGTTACTGGCGTGGAACGTAGCGGTTTTCCCGGTTGACCGGGGCGGGCAACGGGGAAGCGTTGGCGGCTCCCAAACGGAGCATCTACACCATGTCCGAAAACAACTCCTACGATCTCATCGTCATCGGCGGCGGACCCGCGGGCTACGCGGGCGCCATCCGCGCCGGACAGCTCGGCAAGCGCGTCGCCTGCATCGAAATGGAACGCGCCGGCGGCACCTGCCTCAACTGGGGTTGCATCCCCACGAAGGCGCTGCTCAAGAGCGCCGAGCTCTTCAAGACGTTCCAGAAGGCCGACGCCTATGGCCTCTCGATCCAGGGCGCCGGCTTTGATTTCGCCAAGGTCGTGCAGCGCTCGCGCGGCGTGTCCGACCAGATGGCCAAGGGCATCGAGTTCCTCTTCAAGAAGAACAAGGTCGACTACTTCGTCGGCAAGGCTTCGGTCCCGGCGCCCGGCATGGTCGAGATCACCGAGGGCGCCAAGAAGGGCACGATCCTCAAGGCCGCGAAAATCCTCATCTGCACCGGCGCGAAGCCGAAGCGCATCCCCGGCCTCGAGGTCGACGGGAAACGCGTGATGACCTCCCGCGAGGCGCTCGCCCGCACGGACCAGCCGAAGTCGATCGTGGTCGTGGGCGCCGGCGCGATCGGCGTGGAGTTCAGCTATTTCTTCAACGCCTTCGGCACGAAGGTGACGCTGGTCGAGATGCTCCCGCAGATCCTGCCCGTCGAGGACGAGGAGGTCGCGAAGCTGCTCGAGCGCAGCCTGACCAAGCAGGGCCTCGCCATCCACACCGGCACGAAGTGCGAGGATATCCGCGTCACGGACACGGGCGTGAAGCTCAAGCTCGTGAAGGGCGACAAGACCGAGGAGATCGAGGCCGAAGCGCTGCTGCAGGCCGTGGGCGTGGGCGCCTACACCGAGGGGCTGCTCGGGCCGCGGGTGAAGCCCGAGCTTGACCGCGGGTACCTGAAAGTCGGCGACGACTACCAGACGACCGTGCCCGGGATCTATGCCGCCGGCGACATCATCGGGCCGCCGTGGCTCGCGCACGTGGCGACGTTCGAGGCGATCAACGCCGTCAACGGCATCTTCGGCGCCGCCAAGCCCGAGCGCGTGAAGCTCTTCCCCGGTTGCACCTACTGCCACCCGCAGGTGGCGAGCATCGGGCTCACCGAGAAGGCCGCGAAGGAGAAGAAGCTCGAGTACAAGATCGGCAAGTTCCCCTTCACGGCCTCCGGACGTGCGGTGGCCGCGGGCGACTCCGAGGGCTTCGTGAAGATCATCAGCGACGCCAAGACCGGCGAGATCCTCGGCGCGCACATCATCGGCGGCGAGGCGACGGAGCTCATCACGGAGTTCGGCCTGGCGATGAACGTCGAGGCCACGATCGACGAGATCCATCACACGATCCACGCGCACCCGACGCTCAGCGAGGCGCTCGCCGAGGCCGCGGCCGCGACCCACGGCCAGGCGATCCACATCTGAGGGCCATGCCGCGGCTGCCGCGTTTCGTCCTCGGCGCGCTCCTTCTGGCCTTGCTGGCCGGACACGCGTCGGCGGATGACGTGGCGACCGACTGTGTGTTCTGCGCGATCGTCGCCGGGCAGCGCGACGCCGTGATCGTCCATCGCGACGAACTCGTGGTGGCGTTTCTCGACCACGCCCCGCGCAATCCCGGGCATGTGCTCGTCGTCCCGGTGGCGCATGCCGACGACATTGTGGCGACGCCCGCCGCCACGGCGGAGCGCATGATGGTCGTCGCCCAGCGCATCGCGCGGGCCATCCGTCGCACCGACCTGCGCGCGGAGGGATTCAACTTCATCCTGAATACCGGCGCGGCCGCCGGGCAGACGGTGTTCCATGCCCATCTCCACGTCATGCCCCGACACGCCGGCGACCAGCCCGCGGGCGCCGACCACCAGCGCCCACGCGTGGGGCCGGAAGTCCTTGCTCCGGTCGCGGCGAAGATCCGCGCGGCGCTGGCGCAGGAAGCCGCCGAAACAGGGGCGCCTTGATATGAGCGTCCCGGAGCAGGCGTGGTCCGGTCCGATCCTGGTGCTGCCCGGCTATGGCGGATCGGGGCCGGAGCATTGGCAGTCGGCGTGGGAACGGCTGTATCCGGAGTTTCGCCGCGTGGAGCAGCGCGACTGGGAGCGGCCGGAGCTGCGCGAGTGGAGCGCGACGCTGGACGCGGCGGTCGCGGCGGCGGGATCGGAGACGGTGCTCGTGGCGCACAGCGTGGCCTGCCTGTTGGTCGCGCATTGGGCCGCGCGCACGGAAAGGACCATCGCCGCGGCCCTGCTGGTGGCGCCGCCGGACCCGGCGCAGGCGGATTTTCCCGCGGTGCTGGCGTCGTTCGGGCCGACGCCGCGGCGGCGGCTGGCGTTTCGTAGTATCGTGGTCGGCAGCACCGATGATCCCTATGCGTCGCCGGCCTTCGCGCCGGCCTGCGCCGAGGCGTGGGGGAGCGAGTTCGTCTCGGCGGGTGCGGCGGGCCACATCAATGCCGCGAGCAACCTGGGCGGCTGGCCGGCGGGTTTGGCGTTGCTGCGGCGCCTCGTGCGATGAGCCGGCGATTACGGGTCCTCTTCGTCTGCGCGCTGAACAAGCGGCGCAGCGTCACTGCCGAGCGGATTTACCGGGATGACCCGCGGCTGGAGGTGCGCTCGGCGGGCGTGCGCAGCGAGTCGCCGCGGCGCGTGAGCGAGAAGGATCTGCGCTGGGCCGACGTAGTGTTTGCGATGGAGCGGGAGCACAAACGGCGGATCGCGGAGGACTTCGCGGGCCTCACGCTGCCGCCGATCGAGGTGCTCGACATCCCCGACGACTACGAGTGTCTGGCGCCCGAACTGCAGGAGATTCTGCGCGCGACGCTCGACCCTGAGTTCGTGCTGCGGTGTGGTGTGTTGGGCGAGGGCGCGTGACGGACCGCTCCGGGAATATCCCTCAAAGGTTTCCGTGCTTTTCCATCGACGAAGAGGTGGGCGGGCGTGTGAAATCCGCCGTCCACATGAGCGAGCCCGCCCCATTGCCCCTGCGCGTCTTCATCACCGGCGGAAGCGCACCGGAACGTGCGATCGTGCACGCGCACCTCGCGGCGATGCCGTTGCGGCCGGAGGTCGCCGAGGCGGAGCTCGGCGGCGGCCCCGCACCGCACGAGGATCTCTTCAACCGGTTGTTCCAGTGCAATCCGGTGGCGACCGTGCTGCTGCGCTGGAGTGATCTGGCGATCATCGACGTGAACCCGGCCTTCGAGGAATTTTCCGGCTATCCGGCCGAACAGGTGCTGGGGCACAGTGTGGCCGACTTGGATCTGCTCGTCGACCGGCAGCAGGGGGTGCAACTGCTCTCGCGGTTGCGCACCGGAAATTCGCTGCGGTTTGTCGAGGTGTCGTTCAAGACGCGCACGGGGGAGCAGCGGCTGTCGACGGGTTTCTTCGAACGGATCGAGATCGAGGGCGTGGGTTACCTGCTCGGGATGATCGTGGACGTGAGCGAGCGCGACCGTGCGGCGAACGAGATTCGTAAGCTCGCATCGTTTCCGGAGCTCAATCCCAACCCGGTGCTGGCCTTCGACGCCGGCGGGCGGTTGTCGTATTTCAACCGGGCGGCGGTGCTGCTGGCGCACTCGATCGGCGTGGAGTCGGTCGAACGCATGCTGCCGGCCAACCACGCGGCGATCGTGCGCGAGAGTCTCGACCGCCAGAAGCCGCTTCTGCGGCACGAGACCCGGCACGGCGCCCGCACGCTCTCGTGGTCGTTCTACCCGATCGTGCAGCAGAGCGTGGTGCACTGCTATGTGGGCGACATCACGGAGAAGCTCCAGCTCGAGGAGCAGATCCGGCAGTCGCAGAAGATGGAGGCGGTGGGGCTGCTCGCGGGCGGGGTGGCGCACGATTTCAACAATCTGCTCACGATCATCCAGATGCAGGTGTCGATGTTGCGGATGCGCGGCACGATGAGCGCCGAGATCGGCGCCGGAGTGGAGGAAATCTCTCATGCCGCGGAGCGCGCAACCAACCTCACCCGCCAACTGCTGACCTTCAGCCGCCGCAATGTGAAGGCGGCCAAGAACGTCGATCCCGTCGACCTGGTGGGCGGCGTGACGAAACTCCTACGGCGCGTGCTCGGCGAGGACATCACGCTGGAAAGCCGTTTCGCGCCGGAGCTGCCGGTGGTGTTCGCCGACCCGGGCATGCTCGAACAGGTGCTGATGAATCTCGCCGTGAACGCGCGCGACGCGATGCCGCGTGGCGGCCGCCTGCTGATCGAACTCGACGTGGCGGCGCTCGACGAGGTGCAGGCGCGCCGGCACCCGCAGGCGCGGCCGGGGCAGTTCGTGTGCCTGTCCGTGGCGGATACGGGAGCGGGCATCGCTCCGGAGAATCTTCTGCGGATCTTCGAGCCGTTCTTCACGACCAAGGAGATTGGCAAGGGCACGGGGCTGGGGCTGGCGATCGTCTATGCGGTGGTGAACCAGCACGAGGGGTGGATCGAGGTGGAAAGCGCGATCGGGGTGGGCACCCGCTTCCGCGTGTTCCTGCCGGCGGTCGCCCGTGCCGTGCCGAGCGCCGGTGCCGCGCTCGATGCGACGGGCGATCCGCTGCCCGGGGGCTGCGAGACGGTGCTCGTGGTCGAGGACGAGGTGGCGGTGCGGGCCGTGGCGCGCATGGCGCTGCGCCGGCTCGGCTACACGGTGCTCGAGGCGGACAACGCCCCGGCGGCGCTGCGCCTTTGGAGCGAGATCGGCGGGCGGGTCGACCTGCTCTTCACCGACATTGTGATGCCCGGCGGCATGACCGGGCACGAGCTCGCGGCGCGTCTCCAATTGATGAAGCCGGAGCTGAAGGTGCTCTTCTGCAGCGGCTACACGCGCGAGGCCGAGCAGTTCGAGCCGGGCGACGGCCGCAGCGCGCAGTTCCTGCCAAAACCCTACAAGGCGGCGGAGCTGGCGGTGGCGGTGCGGCGGGTGCTGCAGGTCTGAGCCGGGAGGTCGCCAGGGGGTGAGTGTCGAGGGACGAGCGCCCAACCGGCGGTGTCCAGACCGCGGTTGTTTGGGGTTCTCGATCGGCTGGAAGAATTCAAGTGGCCCGCGGTGCCCGCTTCGCCGGCACGGACCCAGTCGCGGCGTGCATGGTGCCGCGTCCCTAGGGCGACGCCGGTTCAGAACCGGTGATTCGGACTCCGGGGATCGACGTCCTCGCGGTAGCGCGAGGTGTGGACCGTCGCCAGCAGGCCGTCGACAAAGGTGAGCTCAAGCGTCTCCACATAGATCACCCGCTGGGTGACGGTCACCTGACCATATTTCGAACGCTCCGAGGACATCCTGTGGCCGCCGAGAGTGTTCCGGCGATAGGTCCACGTTTCCGAAGGGCGCTCGGCCTTCTTGACCGGACTGACGAACAGCGGCTTGCCGAGCAGCTTGGTCACCACGGCGGGGGTCATGCCCCGGACGAGGGTGACGACATGCGTCGTATCCTTTTCCTGAGCTAGCACCCAGCGGCCCTTGGAGTCCTCGTCGCTTGGCGGCGCCGGGGTGAAGGAGGAGCAGCCGGAGAGGGTGGCGAGGAGCAGAGCGAGCAGGAACGGGGTGGGAAAGCGCATGGTTGAACGCCAATGACGCGGGGGCCCCGGCATTCTGTCAACCTCGGCAAGGGAGGACCGGAGATTCAGGCGGGGGGGGCGGCGTGGCCCGAGGTCGTCGAGCCTTCAGCGGGCGGACGGCGGCGAACGTTTTAGCACCCTGGTTAGCAGTGGGGCGGTTTCTGCCCTCGCTTCAGAGGTGGCGGGATCGGCGGGAATCGAACCCACATCTGCGGCTTCGGAGGCCACCATTCTATCCGTTGAAATACGATCCCGGGAAAACCGGTGCGGATTCCGCGGGGGCACCGGCGCTTTGGCAAGGGTGTTTTGAAACGCGCCCCAAACTTCCGCGCCGCGTCTCCGGCCCAACGGTCAGGCGGTGCGGAACTCGGCGAGCAGGGCGGCGGGATCGGCGGCCTTCATGAGCGCCTCGCCAACGAGCACCGCATGGGCGCCGGCACGACGCGCGCGGCCCGCCTCGGCGGCGCCGAAGATGCCGCTCTCGCTGACCTTGATGATGCCGTCCGGCACCTGCGGCAGGAGCCGTTCGGAGAGAGCGAGGTCGGTCTTGAAGATGGCGAGGTCGCGATTGTTCACGCCGATGATCTTCGCGCCGGCGGCGAGGGCGCGGGCGAGATCGGGTTCGTTGTGGATCTCGTAGAGCGCGTCGAGGCCGGCGGCTGCTGCTGCGGCGGCGAGAGCCTTGATCTCCTCGTCGTTGAGCGCGCGGACGATGATCAGGATCGCGCTGGCGCCGGCCTCGCGCGCCTCGGCGACCTGCACGGGATGGATGAAGAAATCCTTGCGCAGGCGGGGCAGGGCGGGGCCGGTGGTGGCGAACTCGCGCGCCACGAGCCGCAGGTCGTCGAGCGAGCCGCCGAAGAACTTCTGGTCGGTGAGGACGGAGAGGGCGTCGGCGCCGGCGTCGCGGTAGTTGCGCGCCTGGGCGGCGGCATCGGCGGTGGCGGCGATGGCGCCGGCGGAGGGCGAGCGGCGTTTGATCTCGGAGATGACGGCGAGGCGGCCGTCGGCGCGGCGGAGGGCGGCGGCGAAGGAGGGCGGCTTGGGCAGTTGCGCGTCCAGTGCGGCCAGGTCGGACTCGAAGACGGGACGCAGCAGGGGGGCGATCTCCTGCCGTTTGTGGGCCATGATCTCGGCGAGTTTGTCGCTCATGTGGCGCCGATAGCGCCAAAGCCGGCGGCGCGGCGCAAGCGCGTTCGCCGGGCGCGGCCGGCGCCGGCGTGCACTGGTGCTGCGCGGATACCGGCAAGATCCGGCTGGCGCAAGGGGGGGCGGGTTGGGCAGGTTGGCGCCGTGACCACGCTCCGCATCGCCACCCGCAAGAGCCCGCTGGCGCTCGCCCAGACGCAGCTCGTGATCGAATTCCTCGCGGCACGGATGCCCGGGACGACCTTCGAGGCGCTCAGGATCGTGACGACCGGCGATCGCAAGCTGGAGTGGTCCTTGGAAAAGCAGGGCGGCAAGGGCCTGTTCACCGCCGAGATCGAGGAGGCGTTGCGCCGCGGCGAGGCGACGCTCGCGATGCACAGCACGAAGGACCTGCCCGGCGAAATGGCGGACGGGGATCTCGTCGTGGCCGGCTATCTGCCGCGGGAGGACCCGCGCGATGTGCTGGTGCTGCGGGAGGGAGTCCAGATTCCTGTGACGCTGGCGACGAGCAGCCCGCGGCGGCGCGGCCAGATCGCGGCGCTGTTTCCCAGCCTCCAGTTCACCGAGATCCGCGGCAACGTGGACACGCGGCTGACGAAGATCGCCCGCGGCGACGCCGAGGCGACGATCCTCGCGCAAGCCGGGCTCAACCGCTTGGGCATCCGGGAGTGGCCCGGCGTGGTGTTCCGGTCGCTCGGGATCGACGAGATGGTGCCGGCGGTGGGGCAGGGGGCGGTGGCGGTGCAATGCCGGCGCGAGGACGCCGCGCGGTTTGCGCCGCTGCTCGACGCGCCGACCCGGCAGCAGGTGGACATCGAGCGGGCGTTCCAGGCGTTGACGGGTGCGGGTTGCCAGATCGCGTTCGCCGCGCATGCGTCGCCCGATGGCGCGGTGCGGCTCTATCACGAGCGGTGCGGGCGGCAGCTGGTGCGGCAGGACGGCACCGCTCCCATTGACTTCGCCCGGCGCGTGCTCAAGGAGCTTGGGCTCGCATGAGCGACACCGACACCATTTCCGCCGCGCGCCCGTTGCAGGGGCGCCGCATCGTCATCACCCGCGCCCGTGAACAGGCCGGCGAACTGCGGGGCCGGCTCGCCGCGCTCGGCGCGACGGTGCTCGAACTGCCGCTGATCGAGATCGTGTCCGCGGTGGATGCGGAAACTGGCGACGAGATCTTCGGGGAGATCGCCAGCTACCAGTGGGTGGTCTTCACGAGCCCCAACGGCGTGCGGTTTTTCTTCGGCGAGTTTTTCCGGCGCTTTCGGGACATCCGAGCGCTCGGGGGTGCGCGCTTGGCGGCAATCGGGCCCGGCACGGCGGCGGAACTGAACGCGTTCCACCTCGATGTGGATGTGATGCCGAAGGAGCACGTGGGCGAGGCGCTGGTGGAGGCGCTGGCCGCGTTCGAGTCGATGGCGAACCTCAAGGTGCTCGTCGTGACCGGCGATCGGAACCGCGAGGTGCTCGTCAAAGGCCTTTCGGAACAGCAGGCGATCGTCGACCAGCTGCCGGTCTATGCGACGGAGGACGTCGCAGCCGGAGCCAGCGAGGCGGCGGCGGATTTTCGTCAGCACGGCGCGGATGCCATTCTCTTCGCGAGCGGCTCGGCGGTGGAGTCGTTTGTGAAACAGGCGTCGACGCTGGCACCGCGGCCGGGCGCGAAACGCCCGTTGGCGGGCAGCCTCGGGCCTGTAACCAGCGATGCGATGCGGCGCGCGGGCGTGCCGGTGGATTTCGAGGCCGCCGAGGCGACGATGGACGGACTGGTTGCCGCCGTCGTGAAGAAGCTCGGGGCGTAGTCGCGCCTTCGCGGGGCCCGGAATGGGCAAAAGCAAAGAGGCAGCCTTGGTCAGCTGCCTCTCGGGCGGAAGGAGTCGCGTTCAGCGGCGCAGGCGTCGCCTTTCCGATCCGTTTCGGAGCAGGTCGGTAAGCCGCGAGCCCTAGGGGAGCGCCCCGGTGTGCAGCGCGGCGGCGCCGGTGTAGCGGGAGGACTGCTCGTCGGCGTGGTAGGAGGAGCGCACCAGCGGGCCGGATTCGACGACCCCGAAGCCGATCGAGAGGCCGAACTGTTTCCACTCGGCGAATTCGTCGGGCGTGACCCAGCGGTCGATCGCGAGGTGTTGCGGAGTTGGTTGGAGGTACTGGCCGATGGTCAGCACATCGAGGCCCACCGCGCGCATGTCGCGCAGGGTCTGGGCGACCTCGTCCTTGCGCTCGCCCACGCCGAGCATGAGGCCGCTCTTGGTGGTGAAACCGCGGCCCTTGGCGTGGCGGAGAATGGAAAGGCTGCGGTCGTAGCGGGCCTGCACGCGCACCGGTTTCTGGAGGCGCTCCACCGTCTCCACGTTGTGGTTCAGAATGTCGGGCTTGGCCTCGAGGATGAGGTCGAGGTGCTCGGTGCGGCCCTTGAGGTCGGGGATGAGGACCTCGACGGCGCAGGCGGGGTTCGCGTACTTCACGGCGCGGATGGTGGCGGCCCAGGCGGCGGCGCCGCCATCGGGCAGGTCGTCGCGGGCGACCGAGGTGATCACGCAGTGGCGCAGCTTCATCGTCGCGACGGCCTCCGCCACGCGGGCAGGCTCGCCGAGGTCGGGCGCGGCGGGGCGGCCGGTCTGGATCGCGCAGAAGTTGCAGGAGCGCGTGCAGATGTTGCCGAGGATCATCACGGTGGCGGTGCCGCGGGACCAGCACTCGCCGATGTTGGGGCATTGCGCGCTCTGGCAGACGGTGTGCAGGCCGCTGCCCTCGACGAGGCGGCGGACGGCGCCGTACTCGGGGCCGGAGGGAAGCTTGGCGCGGAGCCAGTCGGGTTTACGCGTGACCATCGGAGCGGCGACGTTTTGGGAAACGGGTGGGAGTGCAATCCGGATGTTGGCCAGCCCGGACGGTATGAGGTGGCAGACCGGCGAAGCGGCAGAAAGTGAGGGAAACTGGTGTTACCCGGCGGGCCGGTTGCGGGCGCCGCCAAATAGGTTCACGACCGTGAGAGTATTTGGCGCCGGGGAGCGGGGGGCTCGGGCGGAGGGGCGGAAGGGAGCGCGCCGGATCAGGCGTCCTGGCCGGCGAGGAAGTCGGGCCAGCGGGTCCAGAACTCGGCGGCGAGATCGGCGCGTACTTGCTCGAGCGAGGGGCAGCGGGGGCCGAGCTCGGCGGCGAGGGAGGTGACGGTGCCGTCGACAATGCCGCAGGGGACGATGCCGCCGAAGTGTGCGAGGTCGGGGGCGATGTTGAGGGCAAAACCGTGATACGCGACCCAGCGTTTCACGGCGACGCCGATGGCGGCGATCTTGCGGGTGCCGAGCCAGATGCCGGTCTTGCCCTCGCGCCGGGCGGCGACGAGGCCGTGGTGCGCGACGGTGCGAATCAGCACCTCCTCGAGGAAACGCAGGTAGGCGTGGAGATCGCGGCGGGGGTCGAGATTGACGATGGGATAGCCGACGATCTGCCCGGGGCCGTGATAGGTGATGTCGCCACCGCGGTTGGTGGGGACGACCTCGATGCCTTGGGCGGCAAGCTGGGGCGGCGTCCAGACCAAGTGCCGCTCGGCGCCGCTGCGCAGGCCGACGGTGAAGACGGGCTCGTGCTCGGTGAAGACGAGGGTGTCGGGCGCGGTGCCGGCGGTGCGGGCGGCGACGAGTTCGTCCTGGCGCTGCCAGGCGTCGCGGTAGCGGGTGCGTCCCCAATCGATGGTCACGCCGGCGGTTGCGGGAGGCGGTTGGTCCACGCGGGAGTTCCGCGCGCGGCCGGGGCGGGGTCAACGCGTTTCTGGCGGCCAGGGCAGGGGGCACGATCTTCCGGTATGGCGATCATGGGCGTGGGGATTTGGCGCGGAGCAGGCGCAGGGCGGGCCGGGGGCCTGCCTTCCCAGGTAGGTTTGACTGTGATGGGTAGGGCAAGACAGCCGCGCGGCGGAGTATTGAGCGGCTTCCACGGTCCGCCTGCGGAGGAGTTTTTCGACGGGTTCGCCCCCAGAAAAACAGCGCCACCCGTGGTGCTATTCAACTGGTGCACCATGAGAATGCGGGTGGAGTGAAGCGAAACACGTCAATCAATAGTTGACATGATGGAAACGCCCGGGATCGGCATGAAGGCCTTCGATTGCGGCGCGTCTGCTCGCCGGGCTCGCCGGCTTTGGCTTCTCGGGCGGACAGCACTGAGAAGCGTCCTCCCGGATGCCTCCCCGGGGGCTGCGCCACCGCGGTTTCGGAGGAAGCGAGGGCGTTGCGTGCGGGAATCCGAGGGCGCAGGGTTGCCGGCGCTAGACCTCGGCGGTGAGGGCCGCCTGCCAGAGATCGAGCTTGGAGGGCAGGAGCAGGCGCTGGAGGTAGCCGCTGTCGAGGCGGGCCTCGGCGAGCTGGCCGACGTTCTCGCTGTGGACGAGGGCGTTGGCGAGGTGGACGAGTGTGAGCGGCGAGATGGTGTTCTCGCGGGCGCGGTGCGGGGTGTGGTGGAGCGCGACGGATTCAACCACCACGGAGGGCAGGCCCCAGAGTTCGAGCAGCAGGGCGCCGGCGGTGCCGTGGTGGTGGCCGAAGGCGCGTTCCTCATCCTGCCAGAGGGGGCGGGTGGGCGGCCGGCGGCGCAGTTCGCTGTAGGCCTCGCCGTGGGCGAGCGCCATGACGAGCTTGCCGACGTCGTGGAGGAGGGCGGCGGTGAAGGCGGCGCGGTTGACGTTCACACCGGCGCGCACATGCCAGGCGATCCGCCGCACCATCACGGCGGAGGAGACCGAGTGGTTCCAGATCTCGGCGACGGGGACTTCCTTGAGGGCCGCGGCAGGCATGGCCTCGAAGAGGTGGGCGGAGGTCACGATGCCCCGGACGGTGTCGAGCCCGAGCATGGACACGGCCTCACCAATCGAGGCGACGGACCCGCGGGAGCCGTAGTAGGCGGAGTTGGAGATCTGCAGGAGCTTGGCGGCGATGGCGGGGTTCTTTTCCACGGCCTCCTCGATGTGCTCAACGGAGGCCTCGTCATCGGCGAGGAGGCTGAGCAGTTCGCGGCGCATGGCGGGCGACTCGGGCAGTGCGAGGATTCCGGCGACCGCGGTGCTGAGCGCCGGGTCGCGCATCCGCCGGGTGGTGGCGATGGTCTCGTGGAGCACCTCGTGGATGGCGCCCGCATCGCAAGGCCGAGGCAGGAGGCAGTGGGCGAGATGGGCGGCGTGGGCGAAGAGGGGGTCGCCGGGGTTGTCGGCGATGACGAGCCGGATCAGGCTGGGATGCCGGTTCGCGATGGTGCCGAGCAGACCGGGGACATCCCCCGGCAGACGGAAATCGACGGCGATGGCGTCGAAGTTTTCGGCGTCGAGCAACGCGAGGGCGCCGGGGGCGTCGGAGCGGAGCGTGGTCTCGATGTGTTCGTCGAGGAGGAAGAGGTCGCGGGCGAGCCCGCTGACCGAGTCGGACATGGCCGCCACCAGAAGGAGGCGTAGATGGCCGGAGGCGACATTCATGAAGAGAAGTTGGCGAAGATTGGGACTCCCACGACGGCATGAGCCGCGCAACGACCGAAGCCGTCGGGGTCGGCCCCATCGGCGAGGTGTGGCATCGGCCACCTCCCGCGGAACTTGAGGCGGACGAGGGTCTTTGCAGTCGAGGGGCCGGATTTCACACGCCTCTTACGCGGTCGGGGCGACTGCGGCGGGGTGCTCCGCCGTATCCGGCCGCGGGTGGCAGGCGGAGGGGCGGGAAAAGTCGCCGTGACCTGCGTTTGGGGGTTTCCAAGGGGGAGGGTGCGACTATCGTGCGCGTTGTCATGCAACCGATGATCTCTCGTATTGCCGCTTTCGGGCTCGGGGCGCTCTGCCTGGTGGCCGGCGCGGTCAGGAGCGGGGCCGCGGAGCCGCAGGTGCTGCGGCTCGGCTATTTCCCGAACGTGACGCACGCCCAGGGCGTGATCGGCGCGCAGGGCACGCGGGAGGGCGCGGGGTGGTTCGAGCAGCGGCTCGGGCCCGAGGTGACGATCCAGTGGTTCCCGTTCAATGCCGGCCCGAGTGCAATGGAGGCCATCTTTGCCGGCTCGATCGACGCGACCTACGTGGGGCCGAATCCGGCCCTCAACGCCTACATCCGGTCGAAGGGCGAGGAGATCCGGATTCTCGCGGGTTCGGCCCGCGGCGGTGCAGCGCTCGTCGTGCCGGGCGATAGCACGTTGACGAAGGCGGAAGACTTTCGGGGCAAGAAGGTGGGCACGCCGCAGCTGGCGAACACCCAGGATATCGCGGCGCGGGCGTGGTTTCGCGCCAACGGCCTGAAGGTCACGCAGACCGGCGGCGATGTGTTCGTCATCCCGACGCCGAATCCGGACCAGCTCGGGCTGTTCCAGGCCGGCCGGCTCGATGCGGTCTGGACGGTGGAGCCGTGGGTCTCGCGCCTTGTGCTCGAGGGCAAGGGCCGGGTTCTGATCGAGGAGAAGGACGCGCTCACGACTATCCTGGTGGCGAGCGTGAAGCTGCTCAAGCAGCGGCCGGAACTCGCCGCCGCGCTCCGGGCCGCCCATCTCGAACTCACCGCGTGGATCGTCGCGCACCCGGAGGAGGCGCAGGCGAAGGTTTGTGCCGCGCTCACGGCGGAGACCCGACGAGAGATTTCCGCCCCCCTCATCGCGGCGGCGTGGAGCCGGCTGCATTTCACCGGCGACGTGGAGCCGGCGGTGTTGGAGAAATTCATGGCGGATGCGCGCGCTTCCGGATTGCTGAGGAATTCGCTGCCGGTGGACCGGATGTTCGGCAAAGAGTGAGTGCGGGCGGTTGCGCTTCCGCCCCGCCGGATACGATAACAGCGGCCTGACCCCATGACCCTCCAACAAGAACTGACCCCGAGTGCACCGGCAAAGCTGGCGGTCGAGGACGTGAGCAAGACCTTCGGCACCGGCCGGCGTGTCGTGCACGCCCTCGATCGCATCTCGCTGCAGGTGGGCGAAGGCGAATTCGTCTGCCTCGTCGGGCCCTCGGGCTGCGGGAAGTCGACGTTGCTCAACATCATCGCGGGTCTGGAGCGGCCCGATAGCGGGCGGATCCTGGCCGACGGCGCGCAGGTGACCGGCCCCGGCCGCGACCGCATGGTGATGTTCCAGGAACACGCGCTATTTCCGTGGCTGGATGTGATGGGCAATCTGATGTTCAGCCTGAAGCTCAAACCCGGTCTGAAGGACTCCGAGCGGCGGGACGTGGCGATGTATTACCTGCAGCTCGTCGGCTTGGAGCGGTTCAAGAACGCCAACATCCACGAACTCTCCGGCGGCATGAAGCAGCGGATCGCGTTGGCCCGCGCCCTCGCACCGAATCCGAAGGTGCTGCTCATGGACGAGCCGTTCGCCGCGCTCGATGCGCTTACCCGCGAGCAGCTCTACGGCGACATCCAGCGCATCTGGCAGGAGCGCAAGAAGACCATCGTCTTCGTGACGCACAACGTCCGCGAGGCGGCCTGCCTCGGCGACCGTGTGGTGCTGTTC
Organism: Opitutaceae bacterium; assembly: GCA_023269585.1. GTDB lineage: Bacteria > Verrucomicrobiota > Verrucomicrobiia > Opitutales > Opitutaceae > CAJCBL01. The sequence continues at coordinate 14,755 of JAHFTC010000036.1, read as the reverse complement.
TCCCCCAACCCCGGACGGGTGCAGGAGCAGTTCCCCGTCGATCTTCCCCGGCCGCGCGACATCAATTCCGCCGAGCTGGCGGTGCACTCGAGCCAGATCATGCGCGCCCTCAAGGGCCACCTGACGACCGCGGAGGCTCCCGCCGAATGAAACGTTTCCTCACCGCCTTTCTCTTTTTCGTGGGCCTGCTCCTGCTCTGGCAGGTGTTGTATTCGCTCAAGCTCTGGTCGCCGGTCCTGCTGCCGGCGCCGCTGGACGTGGCGCGGTACCTGCGCGACGCCGCGCTCGACGGGTCGCTCGGCTCGAGCTGCGTGGTCACGCTCAGGCGGCTGCTGATCGGCTACCTGATCGGGCTGCTCGCCGGGGTGCCGATCGGCATGGCGACGGCACGGATGCGCGCCCTGCGCGACACGGTGGGCGTGCTGGCGCTCGGGCTGCAGGGGTTGCCGAGCGTGTGCTGGGTGCCGCTGGCGCTGCTGTGGTTCGGGCAGACGGAGGGGGCGATGCTTTTCGTCGTGATCATGGGCACGCTCTGGTCGGTGATCCTGGCCACCGAGACCGGTGTCCGGAATGTGAATCCGATCTACGTCCGCGCCGCGGCGACGATGGGTTCGAAGCGGTTGCACACCCTTGCGCAGGTGATCCTGCCGGCGTCGCTGCCGTTCATCGTGAGCGGGATGAAGCAGGGCTGGGCGTTCGCGTGGCGTTCGCTGATGGCGGCCGAGATCTACGTGACGATTCTCACCGGTTTCGGCCTCGGCCACCTCCTGCACTACGGCCGCGAGCTCAACGCGATGGAGCAGGTGATCGGCGTGATGCTGATGATCGTCGGCATCGGCGTGGCGGCGGACAAGATCCTGTTCTCGCCCTGGGAAAATTTCCTGCACCGCCGCTGGGGCACCGCTGGCTGAACCTGTCGCCGGGCTGGCGGGACCGGAGTTTTCGGCTACGGTCGGGGCGCCACCCGAACTCGACCGATGCGGACCCGCTCCAGCTTCCCGCAGCCGCCGCCCAACGCCCCGATCGTCAATGCCGATTGGGTCCGCCTCGGCATCAAGCTCACGCTGGTCGCCTATGTCGTGATGCTGGCCTTCGGGTTGTGGGCGGATCCCGACAACCCGGTGGCGCGCACCGAGGAACTGGTGGCGGTGGTGCTCACCGGTGGGGCGCTGGTTCTGGCCGGGCGCCGGCCGCGCGCCGCGGTGCTGCTGGTGCTGGCGACCGTCTGGACGCTGTCGGTTCTCGCGCTGGTGCAGTGGGGCTACTTCGGGGGCGGAGCGCTGGTGGTGTTTCCGGCGGTGATCGTGGCGGCGGGGATGATGCTGGGGGCGCGCAGCGCCGCCTGGGTGGCCGCGGCTTCGTGCGCGGCGCTGCCGCTGGCCTACCTCTTCCCCGGTTTTCTGATGCGCGGCGGGATGCGTTTCGATTTCCGGTCCCACAGCAGCCTGCTCATCGTCTCGGAGGTGGTCTTCGTCGGGACTGCGCTGCTCGTGCGGGCGTTCACTGCGTCGTACCATGCGGCGCTCGAGAAGTCGGAGCGGGCCAGCAAGCGCTACGGCGAGCTCTTCGCCCTCGCGCCCGACGGACTGCTGGAGCTCGACGAGCAGGGCGTGGTGCGCGACAGCAACGCCGCCGCGCTCCGGCTCCTGCAGGCGGATCGGGCGGAGGTGGTCGACGAGAGCCTGGCCTGGCTGCTGCGGCGGGCCGGGTCGAATACGCCGATCGAGCTCGCGACGATCCGGCCCGGGGCGCCGCTGGAGATCGCGCTGCGGCCCGGTGCGCCCGACGCCTGCAGCGTGGAGGTGTCGGTGCAGCAGCGGCTCGGCGCGGAGGCGCGCACGCTGGTGAGCATGCGCGACGTGACGGCGCGCCGCCAGCTCGAGGAGCGACTCGCGCACGCCCAAAGGTTGGAGACGGTGGGGCGGCTCGCCGGGGGCGTGGCGCACGATTTCAACAACCTGCTGACGGTGGTCGGCGGCAATGCGGGCCTGCTGGCCGACTATCCGGACCCGGAGGTGCGGGAGATGATGGCGGAGATCCAGGAGGCGCACCGCCGGGGGGCGGCGCTCACCCGCCAGCTCCTGGCGTTCGCCCGGCGCGACCTGCGGCGGGCCGAGGTGCTCGATCTGGGCGCGGCGGTGCGCGGGATGGCGCGGCTGGTGGAGCGGCTGCTGGGGGTGCAGCACCGGCTCGCGCTGGAGCTGGACGGGGCACCCCACGTGCGGGCTGATCGGGGACAGCTCGAGCAGGTGCTGCTCAATCTCGCGACCAACGCGCGCGACGCGATGCCGGAGGGCGGCGCCGTGACGGTGCGCTGCCGGGAGCTCGGGCGCGGCGCGGCGGCCGCGTTTGGCTCGGCGTTGGCGGCGGAGCGGCAGGCGCTGCTGGAAGTTGTGGATACCGGCAGCGGCATGCCGCCGGAGGTGAAGGCGCGGCTGTTCGAACCGTTCTTCACGACGAAGCCGCGCGGGCGGGGCACGGGCCTCGGGCTCTCGATGGTGCACGGGATCGTGCTGCAGAACGAGGGTGCGGTGCAGGTCGAGAGCGAGCCGGGCCGGGGCACGACGGTGCGGGTGTTCCTGCCGGTGTGCGACGAGGCCCAGCCCGCGCCGGAAGCCGCGGCCGAGCTCGGGGAGGTGGCTTTGCTCGGCAGCGAGCACATCCTGCTCGTCGAGGACGAGGTGGTGGTGCGGCGTTTCGCGGAGCGGGCGCTGGTCAATTGCGGCTACCGGGTGACCAACGCGAACAACTCGAGCTCGGCGCTCGCGGTGTTCGCGGCGGCGCAACCGCCGATCGACCTGGTGCTGACGGACATCGTGATGCCCGGGATGTCCGGCGTGGAACTCGCCGCGCAGTTGCGCGCACGGCATGGCGCGGTGCCGGTGCTCTTCATGAGCGGCCACTTCGACTCCGAGCAGGGCGACGCGGCACTCAATCCCGCGACGAACCTGCTGGTTAAACCGTTCACGGCGGAGGAACTGCGGACGCGGGTGCACGAGCGCCTGCAGGCGGCCGCCCGGGGCGAGCCGGGAGGCTGAGCAAACCCGGAGGGCGAGCGGCGAAAGACGAGCGCCCAGCGCGACCGGTCGGAGCCGGTCCTACGGGGCCAGGCGGGCGGCGAGGCGGCGGAAGAGCGACTCGGCGTCGAGACCGTGGGCGGCGCGGAGGATGTCGACGCTGCTGCCGTGCTCGACGAATGCGTCGGGCCAGGCGATGCGTTCGACCGGCGTGGATACACCGGCGTCGCTGAGGGTCTCGAGCACGGCGCTGCCGAAACCGCCCATCGCGACGTTGTCCTCCAACGTCACGAGCAGGCGCATCGAGCGGGCGTGGGCGAGGAGGAGTTCGCGGTCGAGCGGCTTGACCCAGCGGGCGTTGACGACGGCGGCGTCGAGTCCGAGCTCGAGCTTGAGGCGATCGGCGAGGGCGAGGGCATCCTGCACCCAGGGGCCGAGCGCCCAGAGGGCGAGGGCGGTGCCCGCGCGCACGACCTCGGCCTTGCCGACGGGGAGCGCGGCGGCGCGCGCCTTGGGCTTCACGCCCGGGCCGGCGCCGCGCGGGTAGCGCAGGAAGACGGGGCCGGGGTGCCGGAGCGCGGTGTGGAGCAGGTCGGCGATCTCGTCCTCGTCCTTGGGTTGCGCGATGGCGGCGTGGGGGACGTTGCGCAGGTAGGAGAGGTCGAAGAGCCCGTGGTGGGTGGGGCCGTCGTTGGGCGAGAGACCGGCGCGGTCGAGGCAGAAGACGACGGGGAGTTTCTGGAGACAGACGTCGTGGACGACCTGGTCGTACGAGCGCTGGAGGAAGGTCGAGTAGATGGCGACGACGGGCTTGAGGCCCTGCGCGGCGAGGCCGGCGGCGAAGAGCACGGCATGCTCCTCGGCGATGCCGACGTCGAAGAACTGGCGGGGGAGGGCCTTGGCGAGGGCGGCGAGGCCGGTGCCGCTGGGCATGGCGCCAGTGATGCCGACGACGCGGTTGTCGAGCTGGGCCTCGCGCACGAGGGCCTCGCCGAAGATGTCCTGGAAAGCCGGTGGCGCACCGGCGGCGGAGTGGCCGTTGCCGGTGGCGATGTCGAACGGGCTCGTGCCGTGGAAGCGCTCGGGGGCGGCGGAGGCGACGTCGTAGCCCTTGCCCTTCTTGGTGAGGACGTGGAGGACGATCGGGACGTCGGACTGTTTGGCGAACTCGAGGTTCTTGACGAGGAGCGGGATGTCGTGGCCGTCGATCGGGCCGAGGTAGCGCAGACCGTATTTCTCGAACAGCGACGACTCGACGAAGAAGTCCTTGGTCTCGCGCTTCCACTTCATCCAGATCTGGTGGAGGCGCTCGCCGCGCGGGGTGCTGCGGAAGAACTCCTCGATGTCGTGGTAGATCCGGTTGTAGGTGGGGTTGGTGGAGAGCTCGTTGAGGTACTTCGCCATCGCGCCCACGTTGCGGGAGATCGACCATTCGTTGTCGTTGAGGACGACGACGAGGCGCTTGGTGGCGTGGGTGATGTTGTTGAGCGCCTCCATCGAGATGCCGCAGGTGAACGCGGCGTCGCCGCAGAGGGCGACGACATGCTCGCTGGTGCCGAGCAGATCGCGGGCGGTGGCGAGGCCGAGGGCGGCGGAGAGGGCGGTGCCGGCGTGGCCCGCGCCGAAGGCGTCGTGCGGGCTCTCGGCGCGGTTGAGGAAGCCGGAGAGGCCGCCGGTCTTGCGGATCTGGCGGAAGGGTTCGCCGGTGCGGCCTGTCAGAAGTTTGTGGACATAGCCCTGATGGCTGACGTCGAAGACGAACTTGTCGCGCGGGGTGTCGAACACGCGGTGGAGCGCGATGGTGAGTTCGACGACGCCGAGATTGGGGCCGAGGTGGCCGCCGTTGTGCGAGGTGACGTGGATGAGCTCGCGGCGGATCTCCTCGGCGAGGAGCGGGAGATGCTCGGCCGGCAGCGCCTTCACATCGGCCGGGCCGCGGAGGGTGGCGAGCAGGTTGACGGGACGGGCGGCGGAAGCCGGAGGCGGTGAACCGGCGGACGGGGCGGCACTCATCGGCGGGGCATTCAACGCTCGGCCCGCTCCGGGCTGAAGCTCTCGAGCGCGACGGTGTCGCGGGTCTTTTTGAGCTGGTCGATCTTGAGCTCGGCGTCCTTGAGCCGGGCTTCGCAGACTTTCAGTAGTTTGGTGCCCTCCTCGTAGCGGGTGAGCAGCTCGGCGAGCGGCACCTGGCCCTGCTCCATCGAGTCGACGATGGATTCCAGGCGGGTGAGGGCGTCCTCGAAACTGGGCTGGTCCGGCTGCTTGGCGGCGGGCATTGCGGTGCGACGATTGGACGCCCCTCCGCGCTTTTCAACCTACTTTCCGCAGGGGGCCCGCGGCTGTCGCGGGTAGAAGTTGGCGGTGCCGGCGGGGCGCGGCCGATGAAGGCCGGAGAAAGGAGAATGGGGAACGCTCGGACCGCGGGCTGCGGGCGCGGAATAGAGAATGTGGAAAACTGGAACCGGGCAGGAACGGAGAGTCGGAGGGCGGAGGTACGAAGGGGCGGAGGGACGAGAATCTGGAACTCAGGGAATCAGGAAGCGGATCCGGTAGCGGTAGCCGTGAGGCTTTCGGGCTCGGGATCGGGAGCCCGGCGCGAGGGGTGGCCGAGCTGGCGGTCGATGCGCCCAGTGTGAAACGCTCACGCGTTCCGCTACGAAGGAAGATCGAAACGCTTACGCGTTCCGCTACGGAGGGATACGAAACGCTGGCGCGTTTTGCGATGGGGCCGAGGGAACGCTCCGGCGGGCTCAGGGCGTGGCGACGGGTTCTGTCGGCGCCGGGGTGATGGCGGGTGCGGTGGTCTCGGCGGGGGCGACGACGCGGGCTTTCTTCACGAGGGAGACGAACTCCTTGCGGCGGCCGGTGGTGTCGTCGGCCAAGCCGGCTTGGGCGAGCTCTTCCACCATGTCCCAGCTGGCGGTGCCCCTGTTGGGGTTGTTCTGGAGGATGAGGCCGAAACCGGCCACGGCGGCGGCGAACTGGAAGTCAGGGCTGGCCGGCGGCGTGTCGGCGGCGACGGCGGCGTGCAGCGGCACGATCACGGAACGGCTGCGGGCGGTGGCGGGATCGGCGTAGCGAAGTTTCACCGTCAGCCAGGCGGCGGTATCGCTCGGGTCCGGTGTGGGCGGCGGGACGGGCTGGGCGGCGACGGTCCGGGGCGCCGCGGCCGGCGGCGGGAGCGGGATGACCTCGTAGAGGGCGGTGATCGCGCGGCCGGCGGCGAGGTTGTTGTCGGAGGACGGCTCGGCATCGCCGCTCTTGATGAGGCGGTTCTCGTAACCGATGAGACGGTACGCGAGGACCTTCTCCGGGTTGAAGTCGACCTGCACCTTCACGTCGCGGGCGGCGAGGGAGCGGATCGCAGCGGCGGCGTCGGCCGCGAGGAGCTCGCGGGCGGCGTGGCTCGGCCGATCGCCGGCGGGGGCGGGCGGGGTGGCGCCAGTGGGCGCAGTGGCGGCGGTGGTCGCGGGGGCGGGCGTGTCGCGCCCTTGCAGGGCGATGCGCACGAGCAGGTGGTCCTTGGCCCAGGGGGCGGAGTGCATCTCGGTGGCGAGGGCGAGGGCGTCGGCACCGGCGGGCCGCGGGTAACGGTAGGGGAAGGCGTTCACCAGTTCCTCGATGCGCACGAGGGTGGTGGGCGGGCGTTCGCCGGCCTCGAGGCTGCGGCGCACATCGGCGTAGGCCGCGGTGCCCACGTTGACGGCGAACTGCGACGACGGGTTCTCGCGGGCGGTGAGGAAATGGCCGGTCTTGACGATGGTCGACGCCGCGGTGAGCCCGGTGGGCGCGGAAGGGAGGGGGCTGCGGGGTGCGGCGGTGTCGCCACCGACAGCGGAGCCTTCGCCGGTGGTGGTGGCGACCTCGACGGCAGTGTAGCCGGGCGGGACGCCGGAGGGGCCGGTCGCCACGACGGGAGCGGCGGGCTGCTGCGTGTCGAGGCCGGGGAGGTATACGCGCCAGAAGAAGAGCGCGAAACACGCGACGGCGCCGAGCGGCACCCAGAGTGTCCAACTGTCGGCGACAAGGCGGCGCAGCCAATGGGGCCGGCGGGCGGCGGGGAGCACGACGGTGCGCGCGGGCAGCGGCTCGGCGGCGAGGGCGTCGGCGAGGAGGTCGGCGATGCGGCCGAGGTCGTCGACGAGGGCGCGAGCGGCGGGATCGTCGCGGAGGAGGGGTTCGAACGCGGCGCGCTCGGCCGGTGACATCTCGTCCAAGGCGTAGGCGGTGAGGCGCGGGTCGTTCTGGTCGATCTTGGGCATGGCGAAAGTCTCCGGTGGTCAGACGGCGCTGGGGCGCGTCATTTCGCGGCGCAGGGTGGCGAGGGCGGTGTGGAGGAGGAAACCGACGTTGCCCATCGTGAGGTGGGTGATGGCGGCGATCTCCTGGTAGCTGAAGCCCTCCTGAAACTTGAGGCGGACGACCTCCTGCTGGTTGTGCGGGAGGCGGTGGAGGAGCGAGAGCGCCTGGGCGGCGGATTCGCGGGTCTCGGCCTGGGCGGCCGGGGTGGGATCGGCGGCGACGAGGCGTTCGGCCTGGCCTTCGGCGAAACGGTTCATGCGGCCCTCCTTGCGCAATACGTCGAGTGCGGCGCGGCGGGCGACGGTGAAGAGCCATTCGGCGACGTGGCCTTCGACCTCGGCGACGGGCTGGCGGCAGAGTTTGACGAACGTGTCCTGCACGAGGTCGCGCGCGCGGTCGTGGTCGGCGAGCAGGTGGGCGACATAGCGTAGGAGGGGCCGCTCGTGTTGGCGGATGGCCTCGCGCACGAAGGCGTCGTGTTCATCGGGGGGCGGGCTCATGCCGGGTTGGGGTTGGGGTGATGGTGGGCGTCTTGCAGGAAGACGCGCGAGGCGGGAGTTTCTTAGGCGATTTGTGCGGAGGCCGACAAGCCGGCGCTGCGAGGAACACTGCCTGGGCTCCGCCAACGAGATGCGGCTGAGGCGGGAGGCGTGAGGGGCGAAGCGAGGGCGTGAGGGCGAAGACCGGCGTTGAACTGAACAACGTCCGGTCTATGGTGCCGAGCATGCCGATCACCGTAGAGCAGATCGTCGAGGAAACGCGCCAGTGGCCGGCCGATGCGGTAGCCGAGTTGGTGGATCGCATTCTGCTCGCCAAGCATGGCGGGGTGGAGGCGACGGTCGAAGGGGCGTGGCGAAATGAAGTGCAACGCCGATTCGCCGAGTTGGAAGGCGGCCAGGTGCGGGGGATTCCGATGGAGGAAACGTTGGCCAAGGCGCGGAAGTTGATCGGCCGGTGAATCCGACGCTCCATCCGGAAGCCGATGCGGAGTTTCTGGAGGCGGTGCGGCACTACGCCGAGATCAGCCCGGATTTGGGCGGGCGTTTTTACGACGAGGTGGTGGCGTTGTTGAATGAGGCCTGCCACCATCCGCAGCGGTACCGGCTGTTCGAGGCGCCGGTACGGCGGATTCTTGGAACAGTATTCCCCTACGGTGTCCTTTATGTGGCGCAGTCCGACCGGGTATGGATCGTGGCGATCATGCATCTCAAGCGCCGGCCAGGCTACTGGAAGCATCGCTTGATGGACTAGTCCCCGCGGGACGCGTCGAATCGCGGAGGCAGTGCAAACTGCAGGAAGTGGGTGCTGCGGGGGGCGTATTCCCCTCCAGGGTTCTCTCGAGGAACGGAATCATCGCCGCAACTTTGTGCGCGCGGACCACGAGGTCCCAAAGTAGTTCGAATTTCTTCCATCCCGCAGCGTAGGCGAAGTGGCGCAGCGCGGAAGTGTAGTGTGAAGCTGCGATGGAATTCCGGGGAAGATCGAGACGTACGCAGGCTTACGCGGTCATTCTCGGAAGCCGCGAATTCGAGCCAGTGGCGTCTCTCCGTCGCGGATGGCCGCGGCTGCCCCGTAATTCTGGAGGGCATGCCGGGCCATTACTGGCGCGGTGATGGAAATCAGTGACAGGGATGCAGAACGCCTCGGGGGCCTCGCGGCGCGCTGGGCGGGACTGCTCGGGGCAGTGCCGGAGCGCGGAACCGATCAGTTCTGGCAGCAGCCGTCGCCGCCTTCGCAGCCGGCGCAGGATGAGCAGGCTTCGCGCACGACGCGTTCCCGGGCGAAGGTTGCGAGCGTGGTGTGCGCCGTGTCGAAGACGTGGGTGTGCTGCGCGACGACCTTCACCGTGCCGGCCCCGAAATCGATCTGCATGGGCACGGTGCGTTGGCCCTCGTCGTCGATGCGGCTGATTGTCTCGAAAGGTTCGATGCGCACTTCTACCCCGTCGGCCGACTTCACGCGCAGGCCGGTATGAATGGTTTTCATCGAACAAAGAATTCCCGCGCGTGTGAACTGCACGGAGTTCAGGTCGGCACTCATGCCGATCATCTCCGCGTCGAACGCCTTCACGAGGCCGATGGGCGTGCTCAGATCCTCCACCTTGGCCGGTTCGAGCGAACGCAGCGTGCCGTCCTCATGGAGGGCGAAACCCTTGCGGACGCGGAGGGGGCCGACCGGGGAGTTTAGAGTGATGCGTTCGCTGGGCCAGAGGGTGAGCGATTTGAGGGCGCCGCTCGGGTAGAAATGCAGGCTGATGACCTTGGCGCGGAATTTCCCCACGGGCAGGTCGAAGTCCATGGGCTCGGCCAACTCGGCCTCCTTGCGCTCGGACCAGTAGCCGTCGATCTGGCCGTTGAGCGGGAAGAGGCGATTGATCGCGCCGTTCTCGTAGAAGCTGACTGCCTCGGCCTTGAGCAGGCCCAGGGGCGTCCGCAACGGCATCGCCTGGTCGAGGGCGATGCTCTTGATCGCGCCGCTTTCGAAGAAGCCGAGCGAGCGCCGGTCCTTCTTGTTGCGCTCGCCGATCTCGGCCTGGCGGTAGAGCGGGATGACCTCACCGATGGGCGTCTGGAGCCGGTTCTCGACCGCCAGGCGGCACGATTTCACGGCGCCGTTGGCGTAGGTCGTCTGGTCCGCGATCCCGGAGACGGTTCCGAAGCTGGTTTCGATGCGATCCATATGCGCATCGGCCATGCAGGTCTCATACCGCATCGAAGGATGTGGGCGAATATTCGGGCAATACACCGCGGTTTCCGCGCGGCCCTGCTCCCGCACGCGGAACATGAATGCGTTTCAACTCCGAGGCCGGCGGACGAGCCAGAAGCGGCAGTTGTCGGAGAAATCCTTCACGGCGCGGGACTCGCGGACGAGGTCGCTGCGCATGACGTCGTATTCGGGTTCCCAACCGGTGGCGGCGAGTTCGGCGAGCGTCTCGTCGCGGGTGGGCAGGTGCATGAACGTGCGGCCGTGCTCGTGCTCGAAATAGCGGTCGCCGTACTCGTGCAGCCGCGGGTCCTGCTTGCCCTTGGCCCACCGCCGGGCCTCGGCCTCCCAGAGGTGGAGTTCGTCGGGCTCGTCGCGGTCGTGCGTGGTGAAGAGCAGCGGTGCGCCGGGGGCGAGGACGGTGGCGAGATTGCGCAGCGCGCGGCGACGGGCGCGGCGGGTGGGGATCTGCATCAGGCCGTTGAAGAGGAAGAGGGCGCCGGAAAACGGTGGACAGTGGCATCTCTCGCCAATGCGTTCCGCATTGGCTGGCGAGGCGCGCCACGTTCCAGAGGGTACGTGGCGGGACAGTGGGCGGTGAGCGGTGGACGGTGCCCGGTGGACGGTGGACAGTGGACAGTCGACTGTGGTCGGTCGACGGTCGACGGTGGACGGTGGGCTGTGAACAGTGGACGGTAGACAGTTGTCGGTGACCGGAGGACTGAGGGCTGAGCGGCTGCGCCGCCCAGCTACGACGGAAGAGGGCGGGAGCAACGCGCGGACCTGGGCGGGCTTGGTGGCGTCGGCGGTGAGGAAACGGATACCGGTGGCGCCGCGCTGGGCGGCGAGGTCGCGGGCCTGCTCGACGAGTTCCTCGGCGAAGTCGAAGGCGGTGAGATTGTTGTAACCAAGATCAAACAACCCGAGCGTCGCGCGACCGGCGCCGCAGCCGGCCTCGAGCAACGGCGCCGACTTGTCGGGGAAGAAACGCGCGATGAGCTGGCGCTCGGACTCCCAGAGTCCGAGGCGGTGGGCGGCGCGGGTGTAGTGCAGCACCGCCTCGACGGCGTTGAAGTCGGCGCGAACGACCGGACCGGAAATCTTGCTGCCGGACGGCATGGCGGAGCCTCGGGAATGCGCCGGGTTTAGGGGCGCTGCCAGGCCGCGAGGAACATGCCGTTGGCGTGGAGCTCGTGGGGCCAGAGGGTGAGACCGGTGGACGGTGGACGGTTACCGGTGGACGGTGTTGGGACACCGGAAACCGGAGACCGGAGACCGGAAAGCGGACCGGAGTCGCTGCTCTTGGCCCGGTCGATAGGCTCAGCGCGGGGCACAGCGCCACTGCCGCAAGCGCTGTCCAGCGGCAGAGGGGTTAGCTCGGGGTGGGCGGCGGTGAAGGCGGCGGCGATATCCGTGGTCTCACGACGCGCGAGCGTACACACGGCGTAGATCAGGCGGCCGCCGGGCTTGAGCGAACCGGCGACCTTGTTGAGCAGGCCGAGCTGCACGGCGGCGAGTTCCTCGACATCCTTGAGCGTGGTGGTCCAGCGGGCGTCGGGGTTGCGTGCCCAGGTGCCGAGGCCGGAGCAGGGGGCGTCGACGAGGATGCCGTGGAACTTCGTCTTCGTGGGCAGGTGGTCGGGTGTCTCCCAGGGGGCGAGGCGGTAGTTGTAGAGCTCGGCGCGGCTGAAGCGGCGCTTGAGGTTTTCGAGGCGGCGCTTGGAGCGGTCGCTGCACCAGAGGGTGCCCTTGTTGGCCATCTGGTCGGCGAGGTGGAGCGACTTGCCGCCTTCGCCGGCGCAGACATCCCACCAGGTTTCGCCGGGCTGCGGAGCGCAGAGGGAGCCGACGATCTGCGACGCCAAATCCTGGATCTCGAAGGCGCCAGCGTTGAAGGGCGCGGAGAGGTAGAGGTCGGTGTGGCCGGCGTAGCGCAGGGCGTCGGGTGCGAGCGGGTGGCCGGCGGGTTCGCAGGCGCCGAGGGTTTTCGCGAGGGCGGCGGCGCGGCCGGGGCGGGCGCGCAGCCAGAGCGGCGGCTTAGTCTGGAGTGAACGCACCCACGCGAACTTGCGGGCTTCGGCCGCGACGGCATCGGGGGCGAAATCGAGCTCGGGCCAGATCCATTCGGGGACGGCGAGGGCGGCGAGCGTCTGATCCTTCACGCAGCGCGGATCCTTGGCGAAACGCTCCTGCAGCTGGGCGGCGGCCTCGATCTGCGCGGGCACGCGCATGTCCTCGAGCCAGCGCAGCCAGCGGAAATAGGCGAAGACGGCGCGGGTGAGCTTTTCGCGGCCGGGCTGTGGGAAATGCGGGTGCCGGCGCATGAAATCGCGCAGGGCCTCGTCGGCGTTCATGCCGTCGCGCCAGCGGCGGACGGCTTCGGCTGCGTAGTTGTAGAGAGCGGCGGGTGCGGACATGCGGTGACGGAAAGCCGCACAGTGGGCGAGCGGGCGGGCGAGGGCAATGCCGGCGGTGGGGGATCGGTGGACGGTAGACGGTGGGCAGTGGACGGTGGGCAGTGGACGGACGGCAGTGGACGGTAGACGGTGGGCAGTGGACGGTGGGCGGTGGACGGACGGCAGTGGACGGTAGTCGGTGGACAGTCGACGGTGGGCGGTGGGGCGGCCTGCGGCCTTGCACCGCCGCGGTGCGGGCTCCGCGGAGGGGGTACGAAACGCTGACGCGTTCCGCTACGAAGGAGACACGAAACGCTGACGCGTTCCGCTACGAAGGAGACATGAAACGCTCACCCGTTCCCCTCGGGCTACAGGCTGAGGGTCTCGCGAAAGTGCAGGGCCTGCCGGCGGGAGAACTCGATTGTACGGCCGTCGGTGAGCACGACTCGCAGGGTGCGGCTGAACCAGTCGCCGATGGTGGCGATCATGTGCAGGTTGACGAGCTGGTGGCGGTTGGCGCGGATGAAGAGGCGGGCGGGCAGACGCTCCTCCATGGCGTTGAGCGTGCGCGAGAGCACGGCGGAATCTTTGCCGAAGTGGACGCGGGTCTGGTTGCCGTCGGCCTCGACGAGCACGATCGTGCGCACGGGTACGAACCAGCAGCGGTCGCCGGAACGCAGGAAAACTTGGTCGTCCTCCGCGAACGGCGCGACCGTCGGCGTGGGGCCACCTGCGGGCGGCCGCAAACGAAGACGGGCGGCGGCTTTCTCGAGCGCGGCGGCGAGGCGGCCGGTGGCGATGGGCTTGAGCAGGTAGTCGAGGGAGTTGATCTCGAAGGCGCGCACGGCGTGTTCGGAGTAGGCGGTCGTGAAGATCACGAGTGGGTGGGGCGGCGGCAGGGCCTCGAGGAGGGAGAAACCATCGCCGCCCGGCATCTCGATATCGAGGAAGAGCAGATCGGGGCGGTGCTCGGCGACGAGGCGGGCGGCCTCGGCGATGTTGGCGGCTTCGCCGACAATCTCGACGCCGCCGTGGTCGTCGAGGAGGCCGCGGAGTTCGCGGCGGGCGGGGCGTTCGTCGTCGATGAGCAGCGCTCTCATGGGGCGGGGGGCGGGAGGAGGAGTTCGGCGGTCACGAGATCGTCGGAGGTCTGGAGGAGGTCGAGGCGGGCGTGCGGGCCGAACAGGTGCCGGATGCGTTGGCGAACACTGCGGAGACCGAAGCCGGTCGAGGCGGATGCGGTGGCGGCAATGCGTCCGGGATTGGTGATACAGAAGCGAAGTGCGCCGGCGACGGGTTCGGCGACGAGGGCGATCTCCCCGCCCTCGGGGCGCGGGGCGATGCCGAATTTGACGGCGTTCTCGACGAGGGTCTGGAGGGCGAAGGGCGGCACGGGGCAGGCGAGGCAGGCCGGGTTGATCGCGCGGCGGATGCGCAACCGTTCCTCGAAGCGCATCTGCTCGAGTGCGAGGTAGGCGTCGACGGTTTCGAGTTCCTGCTGCAAGGGGATGGTGGCCCGGGTCTGGACCGTGAGCGCGGCGCGGAGCAGGTCGGCGAGCATGGTGATCGCCTCGCGGGGCGCGTGTTGGTCGCGGGGGATGAGGGCGCGCAGGGTGTTGAGGGAGTTGAAGAGGAAATGCGGGTTGAGCTGGGCCTTGATGGCGAGGAGCTCGGCCTCCTTGGCGGCGGTGTCGGCGCGCAGGCGGGCGGTTTCGGCGTCATGGAACGCCTGGAGAAAACTCCAACCGCAATACGTGGCGAGCCAGCAGGCGCCGTAGATGGACGCCATGTAGGCAACCCGGAAGCTGACGAACGCGGAGAAGGGGGCGCTTTCGGCGTTGAAGAACAGGTAGCCGATGACGGTGCTGATCACCGCGGCCGCCGCGGCGCAGACCGGAATGCTGGAGAGCGCGATCAGGGCGAGGAACCCGGCGGAACGCGGGCGGCGACGGGCGCCGAGAATCAGCATCCGGCTCAGGTGCGTGCCCACAATCAGATCCAGGGCGAACACGAGCGCCGAGAGGATGGTGAAGACCGAGACCGCATCCCCGTAGAGGAGGATGAGACCTAGGTCCGAGCCCGTGACGACGAGAACCCAGAGGCTCAACTGGTACGCCCAATAGGGGCCCGTCCCGAACAGGCGCTGCCGCCAGGTGTGGGGCGAGGCGGGGATCACCAGCGAGCTGAGATGGGTGAGCTTTCGCATGGGGGCGGGGGCCGAAGCAGGTGTCAGAGGCGATCGGACACGGCAAGACGCAAGAGGGCGGCGACGCGGCGCCTTCAGCCGCGGCCGGGCCGCCAGTACCCGCTGCTGAGGGTGGTGCGCGCGGCGACGCC
>JAHFTC010000035.1 GCA_023269585.1 Opitutaceae bacterium | reverse complement strand
CGCCCTCGCCGCCGAACGCGCCGGGGCCGACGGCATCACCGTCCACCTCCGCGAGGACCGCCGCCACATCCAGGAACGCGACGTCTGGCGCCTGCGCGAGTCGATCAAGACCCGCCTCAATCTCGAGATGGCCTGCACCGACGCCATGGTCGCCTTCGCCCTCAAGCTGAAGCCGGAGTTCGCCTGCCTCGTCCCCGAAAACCGCACCGAGGTCACCACCGAGGGCGGGCTCGACGTCGTGGGCCAGCGTGCCCGCGTTCGCGATACTGTCGCCGCGCTCACAGCCGCCGGCATCAAGACCAGCCTCTTCATCGGCCCCGACGAACCTTCGCTCGAAGCCGCCGCCGAGATGCGGAGCCCCTTCGTCGAGCTCCACACCGGCGCCTTCGCCCACGCGTACTTCACTCCCGCCGTCGCGGCCGAACTCACCCGCCTCCGCCGCGCCGCCGCGCTCGGCCAGCAACTTGGCCTCACCGTCAACGCCGGCCACGGCATCAACTACGTGAACATCGCCGAGGTCCGCCAGATCCCCGGCCTGCACGAGCTCAACATCGGCCACAGCATCATCTGCCGCGCCCTCCTCGCCGGCATCGACGAGGCGGTACGCGAGATGAAGCGCCGCATGAACGCCGCGAGTTAGGCAGGGGACTCCACGAGGCAGCGGGGCCGTTCCCTGCACCACACGTCGCCGGTCACCTGGCGGAGCGGAAAACTGCGGTCATTTTGGTGCTGCTTCGGACGGACGAATCTTCAGGTTGCAGCCGGAAAGTGCGCGCCCGAACTCCCACTCCCTCCCTGAAAATGCGCAGGTCCCACGGCCTCAAGGCCGTGCACGCTTTGCGGCGTCTCGCCCGGTGCTGGGCCCAGTCCACCCTTTTCCTCCTCGGCCTCGTCCCGACTTGTGCCTCCGGAGAGCAGATCGTGGCCGCAGCCGCCGAGCTCACCGAAACCGGCAGCCCCGCCTTTGTCGTCATGGGCATCGAGTCTATCGGGCTGGACGCCGTCCCCACCGATTTGCAGCGGATGCCCGACGGTCGGATTTTCCTGCTGGCCCCGCGGGTCATCGCACTGGGGGATGGCGTGCGCTGGAAGACGTTCCACCAATCCCCCGCCGACCCGACCGAAGCCGGACCGGGGGCGGCGATCGACCACGACGGCCGCATTTACCTCGGCACCGCGGCCGGTATCGCTCGTATCGAATTCACGGATGACGGCTTCTGGCGACTGGCCCCGGTCACCCCGTGGGCGCCCGCCGGTGCGCCGCCGCTCTCCATCCCGCAGGCCCGCGTGACCAACACCGGCAGCCACTGGATCTGGCACAGCCAGACCGGGCCGCTGGTCGCGTGGCGCCCAGGCGAATCCCCCCGCCTGCTCGGGGCGGCCGAGAGCTTCGAACAAGTCTTCGAATTCGAGGGCGAGATCCTGCTCAGCGAGCGCGACGGCGGCCCCCTGTCGCGCCTGCGCGACCAGCAACACGATACGATCCTGAAAGCCGGCACCTTCACCGCGATCACGGCCACGGTGCCCTTGGGCGAAGGCCGCCTGCTGGTCGGCACCTACGGAAGGGGCCTTCAGGTTTTCGACGGACGCACGGTCGCCCCGTTGACTGCCACCGGACCGCTGGCGGGAGGCACCCGCATCATCGATCTGTGCTCGACCGAGGGGCCCTTCTTCGCCGCCGCCCTCGATAATCTCGGCGTGTTGTTCTTCAACCGTGACGGCCGCGTCCTCCAGACCGCCGACCGATTCCTCGACCAACGCCTCGCCCGCGTGAAACGGCTCGTCACCGAGCCGGGCGGCGTGATCTGGGGTCTGCTGGAGGGCGGCGTGGTGCGCATCGCGTTTCCGGCCCCGGTGTCCAACTTCGAACCGCTGCTGAGCGCGGGACTCACGACCGTGCATCCGTTGCGCATCGGCGGCCGGCTCTGGATCCACGCCGACGGCAAGGTCTACCGCGGCCGCTACGACTCTGACGGCCGCCTCGCCGGCCTCGACGACGACGCCCCGGGCCTGGAATTCATCAACGTCCTCTCCACGGCTGAGACCGTGCCCGTTGCCGGCTCGGAGGCCGGTCCCTATTTCCGCGGAGCGAGCGGCTGGGAGCCATTCGCCCCGGGGATCCGCAGCCTGCGTGTCCTCCCGCTGCACACGGAGGACGGCTGCTGGCTCTACGCGGCCACCGCCGAGATCGGGTTGCTCCGTGTCCGCGGCGGGCGGGTCGAGATTGCCGAACGCATCCCCGTGCCGGGCCTCGGAGACTCCTTCAACAAGCCCGTGGCCGACCGCGCGGGCAGCATCTGGCTTGAGCTGGGCCTTGGCCGGGTCGTCCGGCTGCGGCTCGCGGCCGGTCGGCCGCATGCCGAGCTCTTCGGCCCCGAACACGGCACCCTGCCCTCCTGGCCGCAGCTCTTCACCATCGACGGAACGATCGCCGCCAACTTCGCCGACCGCGTCCTCCGGTTCGACGAGGCGGGCCAGCGGTTCGTCGCCGCCGGGGAGTTCACCCGGCAGTTCCCCGGGGTCGACGTCATCTTCGGGCGTCCCGCCCTGGATACGGCCGGCCGGGTGTGGCTGACGAGCGAAGGGACTGTTCGCGTATTCGAAAAACACGGTGAACAGTGGGCGCCGGTGCCTCTGCATGTGCCGGTCGGATTCGCGCCGTACTATTTCACCTTCGAGGGCGGCGTGGTCTGGATGCATGCCCAGCATCGGTTTGCCCGCTTCGATCCGTCGCTCCCCGCTCCACGCGCCACGGCGCCGCGCACCCAGATCACCCACGTCACGCTGACCACCGGGAGCCGCCTGCTCTTTCCCGTCGACGGCCGCCTCCCCCCGCTCGCCTACGCGGACAACTCCCTGACCGTGCATTTTCTCGCTGGAGGAAACCCCTTCGCCAACCCGGTCACTTTTGAAACCCGGCTGCAGGGTACCGGCGAAGACTGGACCCCCTGCGGCAGCCTCGGTTCGGTGACCTTCAATCGGCTCAAGGAAGGCAGCTACGTGTTCGAGGTCCGGCCGCGTTCCGGCAAGACGGTCGGCGCGCCCACCACGCAGGCCTTCGTGATCCGCCCGCCGTGGTACCGAACGACCTGGGCCTACCTGCTGTACATCCTGATCGGCCTCGCAACGATCGGGGGCGCCGCCGCGGGCTGGTCGTTCCTGGCCCGGCGCGACCGCTCGCGGCTTGAGTACCTCGTGTCGCACCGCACGGCCCAGTTGCGCCAGAGCGAGGAACGTTACCGGGTCCTCAATTCCGAGCTCGAGCAGCGGGTCGCCGAACGCACGGCCGCACTGGCGGACGCCAACGCCAAACTCGTCGACGCCAACCGCGAGCTGGAGGCCTTCTCCTACTCCGTCTCCCACGATCTGCGTTCGCCGCTGCGCAACATCAGCGGTTTCGCCAGCCTGTTGCAGCAGCGCGTGGCCACCGTGATCGACAAGGAAAGCGCACGGTTCCTCGGGATCGTCGCCAACGAGGCCGTCCGCCTGAGCCAGCTCATCGACAGTCTCCTCGCCTTCTCACGGCTCGGCCGGGCGGAACTCAAGGAAGTGCCGGTCGAACTGCAATCGCTCGTCGAGACCGTCAGGCGCGACCTCGCCACCGAGCAGAACGGCCGGAACATCGACTGGCAGCTCGGCGCCCTGCCCTCCGTAGTCGGCGACCCCACGTTGCTGCGCCAGGTCTTCGCCAATCTCGTCGGCAACGCCCTGAAATTCACCCGAGGTCGCAGCCCCGCCCTCATCACCGTCGGCACGCTCGTGGACCCTGCGCATCCGCGCCACCACACGTTCTTCGTGCGCGACAACGGCGCCGGCTTCGATCCCAAGTACAGCGCCAACCTCTTCGGCGTCTTCCAGCGCCTGCACTCCGCCAAGGAGTTCGAGGGCACCGGCATTGGGTTGGCCAACGTCCGCCGCATCGTCGCCCGCCACGGCGGCCAGGTCTGGGCCGAAGGGGCGCCCGACCAGGGTGCCACTTTCTATTTCACACTGCCCGGCGTGCCGGCTCCAGCCGCTCCGCCGCCGGCGGATCACTAGTCCGGATATTTCACCGTAGCGGAAGCCGTAAGGCTTTCGACGGGGCGCCGAGGGTCGAAATTCTTACGAATTCCGCCACGGCAATCCGACGCCCACCAGGCTTGAAGCGTGAAACATCCAGCCTAGCTCCAGATTGCCGCCACGTCAGGCGAACGACGTCGCCCCGGACAACCCCCAACGCAGCGTAGTACCGGCGGAGGCTGCCCGGGAGAGGCTCATTTCTTCTTCAGGTTGCCCGCCTGTTTCGCGGCGATGGCCTGCTGTTTTCCAGCCTGAACGGCGGTGGCCTTGGTCTGTTTCTGCGTGGCCTGCTTGTTCACCGACTTCGGGGATCTGTCGCCCATGTTGGTACCTTTCGCTCCTGCGGTTGTGGTGCCGGTGGAGACGGAGTGCCTCCCCCGGCGGTGTCTCTTTGAATCGGAATCGCCCGCACATGGCAACGCTGCGGCCTCCCGGCTGCCAGCCCCTCCGCTGGGGGGCGGCCCGCTTGGAGCCACTCGCCGGACTTTCGTCTGGCGGATCGTTTTCTCGCTTCGCATTCTCCGCCCCGTGAATTTGCAGCTCCCGCCCGGCGGCATCCTCATCGGTCTGGGCACCGACGTGATCGAAATTTCCCGCGTGGCCGGCGTCTACGAGCGGCAGGGCGAGCGTTTCCTCCAACGCGTCTTCACCGACGAGGAGCGCACCTACTGCCTCGCGATGAAGTATCCGGCGAAACACCTCGCCGCGCGCTTCGCCGCCAAGGAGGCGATCTCCAAGGCCTTCTCCACCGGCATCGGCGCGGAACTGGGCTGGACGTCCATGTCCGTCTACCACGGCACACGCCACGAACCGCTCGTGCGCCTCGACGAGAAGGGCCTCGCGCTGCTCGCGCACGTCGGCGGCACGCGCATCCTCCTCAGCCTCGCCCACTGCGACACCGTCGCCACCGCCTTCGCCGCCATCGTCCGCTGCGACGACCCCGAACCCTAATTGCCTTCCGCGAACTCGCGGATGACACGCTCCGGCGTTCCTTGGTCACCTGCCCCCACCGACCACCGGCAACCGTCCACTGTCCACCGACCACCGTCCACCGAACGTGCACCGCTACGCCCATCCCGTTTTCTCCTGCAAGGAAGCCCTCGCTTGGGAACGCCGCCAGCTCATCGGCGGCGAGCCCGCCGAATGGGCCGCGATGCAGCGCGCCGGTCGTGGCGTCGCCCAGGCCATCCTGCGTGACAGCGCCGAGAGCGGCGGGCTGCGCCCGGCCGCCCGCCTCCTCATCCTCGCCGGCAAGGGCCACAACGGCGGCGACGCCCTGCTCGCCGCCCGCGCCCTGCTCGCCGCCTGTCCCCAAGGTACGGCAACAGTGCTCGCCGTCTTCGGCGAACGCGCCTTCCGCCCGCTCGCCGCCCGCGCCTGGCGCGAACTCCTCGAGGCTGCGCCGGGCCGCCTCGAGATCGTGAGCGCCCGCACCCTGCGCGAACGCCTCGCCGCCGAGGAGGAATGGGATCTCTGCCTCGACGGCATCCTCGGTCTCCAGTTCCGCCTCCCGCTCCCGGCCGACCTCGCCAACCTCCTCGCCGCGCTCAACGAGCACCGTTCCTTCGGCCTGCGCGTCGCCCTCGACCTTCCCACCGGCGTGGGCGAGGAGAACGCTCCCGTCGCCTTCCGCGCCGACTTCACCTACGCCACCGGCATCGTGAAGGAGCCGGTCCTGCGCGCTGTATCCGCCCCGTGGGTTGGGCGCCTGCGCTACCTCGACCTCGGGTTCTTCGACGCCGCCGAGCCCGCGCTCGTCCACCAGCACGTGCTCACCTCCGGCGTCCTCGACCCGCTGCGCGACCTGCGCCCGGCCGGCTGCGACAAGCGCACCTTCGGCCACCTCCTCGTCGTCGCCGGCTCGCGCACCATGCCCGGCGCCGCGCTCATGGCCGTGCTCAGCGCACTGCGCAGCGGCGCGGGCCTCGTCACCGCGGTCGTGCCGGAGACGTTCATCCCCGCCTTCGCCGCCCGCGCCCCCGAGGCGATGTGGCTCCCGGCCGCGGAGACGCCCGACGGCGCCATCGCGCTCGAGAACCTCACCGCGCTCCGCCCGCACCTGGGGCGCGCCACCGCCGTCCTCATCGGCCCCGGCCTCGGCCAGGAGCGCGAAACCCAGGCGCTCGTCCAAGGCATCCTTTCGCTCGCCGAATGCCCCGTGGTTCTCGACGCCGACGCGCTCCGTCCCCAGGTCTTCGACACCCTGGGCGTGCGGGAGAACCGCCCCGTCGTCATCACCCCGCACCTCGGCGAGTTCCTCCGCCTGCGCGGCTCCGGGCCGAAGCGCGCGGCGGTTGTCGAGCCCGCCGTGTCCGCTTCGCCCGGTGGAGAGGGCTTTTCGCCCGCCATGCCAGTTCCGCCCGGTGGGGCGGGCTTTACGCCCGCCATGCCTTCCGTCGAGAACGCCGAACTCATCGACTTCGCCATGGAGCGCAACGTGCTGGCCGTCCTCAAGGGCCCGCTCTCCCGCCTCACCGACGGCCACGCCGTCTGGCACAGCCTGGCCGGCGGCCCGGTCCTCGCCCGCGGCGGCAGCGGCGACCTCCTCGCCGGCCTCATCGCCGGCCGCCTCGCCACCGGCGGCGGCGACTCGCCGCTCGTCCGCGTCGCCCAAGGCCTCCTCTGGCACGGTCTGGCCGCCGACCACCTCGCCCGTCACCAAGGAGCAACTTCAGCCGTCGCCACCGATCTGCTCACCCACCTCGCCCCGGCGCTCAACGAACCGTAGCACGCCGCGCGCGGCCGCCCGGTCAGCGAATCAGCAGCGCCGCCGGATCACTCAAAGCCGCGTCAAAGGTTGCAAGTTGCAACCCCTGTGCTGTCGCCACCTGGACAAGGTAGGCGTCGGTGGTCTTCGCCGCCGTCGTCGCCCAACCGGGCAACCGCGGCGACGGTGCCTGTTCGACGAATCCGCCGAGGTGCGGCTTCATGGCCGCCAGCGCCTCCTGCGCTTGTTCCACCGTATAACCGAACACCTGCATCGAGACGCGGAGGAACCCGAGTTCCACCAGGGCACAGCTGCCCAGATTGCGCCGGCCGGCTTTCTTGGCCCAGGCATGAAAGATCGCGTGATGGGGCGAGCCGGCGTGTTCCCACGCGACGAGCGCATTCACATCCAGCAGGTACTTCATGGGAAGTCGGCGAGCGCAGCCCGGATCTCCTCGGCGCTGACCGATCGCCCTGTCGCCGCATTGTAGGGCAGACCGGAAACGGGATGCCGGCGGCGCTCAATCGGGGCCGTCGCAGCCTCCGTCCCGAGCGCCACTTTCCGCAGGTAGGCCGAGACCGAGGCGGCCTTTTCGCTCCGGGCCCGGGCGCGGATCGTCCGCGCCTCGGCGGTGCTGACTTTGAACGTGAGAATCGGCATCGGTGTTACCGTAATACCGGCCCGCTCTCGGTCAAGCCACGACCCGTCGCCCGTCCGTCGCGGCCGCGCGACGAGAGCCGGATCACCGAGGATAGACCGTAGAGGCCGAGCGACTCGGTTTCTGGCACCGACGCCGGCGCTCGTCCCTCGACACCCAACTCTCGTCTGCAGCGGCAGAACCGGCTGTCTCCATGGTTCGCGCAGCGCGCTAAAGTCGCGGAGTCTGGTGCCGATGCGGGAGAGAAGCCCGGAACGCGCTGCGACCACCGCGCCGGTCCGGGCCCACGAACTCCCCCGCACCATGATCGTCTGGAAACCCGAATTCGACACCGGCGTGGCCGAAGTGGACCACGACCACAAACGGCTCGCCGAGGGTCTCAACAAGCTCGAGGAATTGCTGCAGACCGGCCGCGGCTCCGAAGGCATCCCGGCCGTGCTCGACTTCCTCGAGCGCTACGCCAACGAGCATTTCGCTCGCGAGGAGACGTGCATGCACCGGCTCAAATGCCCCACCGCCGCCGCCAACGTCACGGCGCACGCGCAGTTCCGCCAGACCTTCGCCAAGGCCAAGGAGAAGCTCCAGAACCCTGCGGCCAGCGCGCTGGTCGCCCGCCAGGTGCACGGGGAACTCGTCGCGTGGATCACCAGCCACATCCTGAAGATCGACATGGGACTGCGCAGCTGCCCCCGCGCCGGCTGAGCCCCGGGTGTCCTTGATCCCGGCGGAACCGTTTCGGTTCCGCGACGAAGCGACGGCGCTCGCTCCCCGCCGCACTGTGACCCGGACTATTCGCCCGCCCAATCGCACGCCTAGGCGGTCGCGACGAGGTCTCCATCCCGCCGGGAGCCGCCGCAAAAAGCGACTCCGCTTCCTGAGTTCTTGAGTTCCAGATTTCCCTTATCCTTCCGCCATCTTGTGCCCGGTTGGTGTAAACAAAACAGGCGCGGCCGAAGCCGCGCCTGTCGAAGGATCAGGGAAGAAGCGTTGGCGGCTTCGCCGCTCAGCGCCGGTAGGCGCCGGGGGTCGTGGCATCAGCCGCCGACCAGCCAAGCAGCTTCTGCACGTCCGCCGGGAGCGTCTCCGCGGGCACCGTCGCCTTGAAGCTGGGCACGAGCTCGAAGTTCTTCAGGAACACGCTGCGCACCACCGCGCTCGACTGCAGTTCGAACTCCTGGCTGCGCGCCTCGAACGCCGGCTGCACCTTGCGGAAGTCGGCCAACGTCGCGTACTCGACGGTCGTCTTCTCGCCCACGGACGGGCTCCAGGCCACAACGGTTCCGGCCAGGGCCGTGCCGCTGCGCACGTAGACGTTGCCGTCGAAGGCGGTCACGTGGGACATCTTGAGCCGATCCGCCAGCTTCTGCGGCTGGCCGAAGACCACCATCGGAGTGGAGGTGGGGGCGTCGGCCACGCGATAGCTCCAGGCGGGCCGCGGCAGCGCCTTGTCGGCCACCAGGAGGTTGCCCATGAACACATGGTCCACGCGCTCCTCGACCTCGGGGCCGGTGGCGGGATGCCAGCCGAAATGGTCGCCCACCGCGCTGCGCCCATCGCGCTCGAACGCCGCCCCGGTATTCACAAAAGTGTTGTGATAGACCCGCACGCCCGAGCTGTTGAGCGAGCGCACGCCCTTCTCGCAGTCGACGAAGACGTTGCCGGCGACGATCGCGTTCTTGGAGATTTCGAAGAAGAAACCGTCGGTGCAGTTCTCGATCCAGTTGTCGACGAACACGCCGTCGATGTTGCCCACGTCGTACCAGATGCCGTTGGACTCGGGCTGGTCGATGACGAGGTTGTCGCGGCAGACAACGCGGCGGGTCTGGTTGAAGATCTTCACGGCCGAGGGGAAATAGCCGACGATCTTCTCGACGTTGTTGCGCGTGAAGACGTTCTTCTCGAACAGGCAGTCGGAGGAGGAGATGAGATAGATGCCCTCGGTCGAGGTGTCGCTCACCCGGCAACGGCGCATGGTGAAACCGTCGCCCCGGAAATAGCCCCCCACGCGCGAGCAGTGCGTGATCGTGCAGTCCTCGATGAGCGTGCCCACGACATCCTTGCCGAAAGTGGCCGGATCGGCGACGCCCTCCGGCTCGACGCCCTCAACCTCGAGCGCCCGGTAGGCGAACTGGGTGAAGGTGAGGCCGCGCAGCGTGTATCCTTTCTTGTCGGACTTCTTGCCGTGCGCCTCGCCCGTCACGCGGGTGATCGCGCCGTCGTGCGCCGTGATCTCGACGACATGCTTGGCCGGATCGACCGCGAGATAGACCTGGCCGTTCTCGTAATCGATGTAGTAGTTGCCCTCGTTCAGCTCGCCTTCCCAGGCGGCGGACTGGAGCGGCTTGCCGTCGACAAAGACCATGTCGTTGTTGAAACGATGCATCGGGGTCGTCTCGCCGACGCTCCCGCGGTTCCACCAATCCGCCGGCCGGGCGGGGAACAGCGTCGGCCACGCCTTGCGCCACAGCCCGTTGCGCTGCTTGGTCCAGTCGGTGGCGAGCTTCGTGCCCTTGATCACCGGCTTCTCGTCGGCGTAGGGCTGGATGACGACGCCCTGGTTGAGCTTGAGGCTGCCGGTGCGGTACTCGCCGCCGCGCATGATGATCGCATCACCGGTCACCACGCGCTCGATCGCAGCGGCCAACGTGGTGGGCTCGGCAACCGTGGCGCCGGTGGCCTCGGCCTTGCCGTCGGGGGCGACATAGTAGACATGCGCCGCGTCCGCAGGGACGACGTACCGCTGCGGCATCGGACCATAGGGACCACCCGAAGGTGCGGCGTTGGCAAGAAGCGCCCCGAGGGCGGCAACTGCGATGACGAGCGTACGCATCAAGGACGGGCTCGAGTGACAGTACTGGGTTTTTTTCATAGGGGGAAAACGATCCGCGCCGGGAGGAGGTCGGACGACTGGGGTGTAAGCGTTAGGGGGAGAAAAGCGAACCGCACCGCGGCGACGCACAATCCGACAGGGTGTGCGCCCACCGGGGAGCGGCAAGCAACGACGCATGCTAACGTACGTATGCCGCCGGGGCGAACCGAAGTCGCAAGTTGCCCGTCGGGCCGACCGCGCTTCTCTGGGGTCATGCCACGCCGTCTCCTCTTCGTCGCCGCCCTGCTCCTCGCGCTCGTCGGCGCCCCGCGCGGCGCCGCCACCGCCCTCGCCCCCGTGCCGCCGCAGGCCCAGCTGCGCGTCGCCACTGTTCAGGTACGCGTCGCGCCCGACCACCGGGACTGGACCTACCGGCTCGGCGAGCCCGTGCGGTTCACCGTCTCCGTCGTGGCCGACAACACCCCGCTCGACCACGCCACCATCACCTACGCCATCGGCCCCGAGATGATGCCGGCCGAGACGCACACCGCCGCCGTCCCGCTCGCCGGACTCACCCTCGAGGGCGGCACGATGCAGGTGCCCGGCTTCCTGCGCTGCACCGTGACGGCCGAGTTCGCCGGGCGCACCTACAAGGGCGCGGCCACCGCGGCGTTCGAGCCCGAGAAGATCATCCCGACCCAGACCGAGCCGGCCGACTTCGACCCGTTCTGGCAGACGGCCAAGGAGGAACTCGCGGCCATGCCGGTCGATGCCAACGTCACGCTCCTGCCCGAGCGCTGCACGCCGAAGGTGAATGTCTACCACGTGAGCTTCCGCGTCCCGGGCCCGGCGTGGATGAACCGCCAGGCCCGGATCTACGGCATCCTCTGCGAGCCGAAGGCCCCGGGCCGTTATCCCGCCGTGCTGAAGGTGCCCGGCGCCGGGGTGCGTCCGTATGCTGGTGATACCGCCCTCGCCGAGCGCGGCGCGGTGGTGCTGGAGATCGGCGTCCACGGCCTGCCCGTGACGCTCGCCCCGGAGGTCTACGACAGCCTCTATGCCGGCCCGCTTTCCGGCTACTGGGTCTTCAACCTCGACGATCCGAAATCCTACTACTACCGCCGCATCTACCAGGGCTGCATCCGCGCCAACGACTTCCTCACCGCCCGCGAAACCTGGGACGGCCGCCATCTCCTCGTCATGGGCGCCAGCCAGGGCGGCCAGCTCGCGATCGTCACCGCCGCGCTCGACCCGCGGGTCACGGCGCTCGCCGCCACGCACCCGGCCGCCTGCGACCTCACCGGCGAACTCCACGGCCGGGCCGGCGGGTGGCCGCATCCGTTCAAGACGTACACGGCGGGCCAACCGCCCTTCCACGCCACACCCGCGAAGATCGCCACCACCGCCTACTACGACACCGTCAACTTCGCCCGCCGCCTCAAGGTCCCCGGTTTCTACTGCTGGGGTTACAACGACGATGTCTGCCCGCCCACCTCCGTCTGGGCCGCCTTCAACGTCATCACCGCCCCCAAGCAGTTCGCCGTCACCCTCGAGCTCGCGCACAACTACACGCCCGAACAATGGGACGCCATCAACACCTGGGTGTGCGGCACGCTCGGGTTGAAGTAGCACCGGCGCCCCGCCTCGGGCGCGACCTCGCCTCGCGCACCCCACCCGCTGCCCCACGAAGCCCGCCCCTCGGCGGGCTTTGTCACAACACCGAGTAGAAGCGGATGCCGATATGCAGCAGCAGGCACGTGCCGAGCGCCGCGGCGAGATCATCCGCCACCACGCCCCAGCCGCCCGGCAAGGCCTGCACCGCGCCGATTCCGAACGGCTTGCGGATGTCGAGCAGACGGAAGAGCGCAAAACCCAGCGCGAACACCACCCACGGCGACGGCACGATCGCGGCGAGCTCCGGCCAGCCGAGGAAACACAGCGGCATCACCGCGAACTCGTCGAGGATCACACAGCCGGGATCGTTGCGGCCCAGACGCAGTTCCGCCTCGCCGCAGATGCCCACCGCCGCCCACGACAGCAGCAGCGCGACCGCGATCAGGGCCGCCGTCGGCAGCGACGTGAGCACGCCGGCGAAAAACGCGACGCCGGCCAGCGTGCCCCAGGTGCCGGGGGCCCACGGGATCCGGCCCAGCGGCCCGAGCGTCGCCAACCCGACCACCAACTCCGTCGGCCAGCGCCGCGGCCATTGCGGTTGTTTCAACGTCACGGCTTCTTCTCCGCAAACAGGTAGCGATATTTCAGGACGTAGCGCAGACCCGAATCCAGCGTCAGGAATGTCGCCACCGCATACGTGCCGAACGCGAACCACCGCAGCCACGGCATCACCGGCGAAAGATCGGCCTGCAGGAAATGGTTCAGGTCGCGCTCCACCGCCGGGACGAGCAGCAGCGCGCTGAGCGCGACGATCTGCAGGATCGTCTTGAACTTGCCGCCCTTCTCCGCCGCCACGACCACGCCCTCCTTCGCCGCCATCAAGCGCATGCCCGTGACCATGAAATCCCGCGTGAGGATCAGCAGCAGCATCATGACCGGGATGATCCGCGAGTGCGGCAACACCAGTCGCGCATCCGTCAACGCCACGAGCACGCCGAGCACCGCGATCTTGTCGGTCAGCGCGTCCATGAAGATGCCGAAGTTCGACACCGCGCCGTGTTTGCGCGCGAGGTGGCCGTCGAGCCAGTCGGTGATGCCGCAGACGATGAAGAGAAGGAAGGCCGCCGTCGCCGCCCCGGTCCATTCGCAGTAGATCAGCAGCACGACCGCGAAAGTCAGCGGGATGCGCGAGAGCGTGATGAGATTCGGCAGGTTCATTCCGTGGCGGGTGCGTGTCGCAAAGATTGCGCGCGCAGTGCAAACACCACTAACCTCCGGTGCAACTCCGGAGATGGCCCTTCGCTTCCGCGGCCGCCATCGCCGGTCTCCCACTCGTCCTCTTTCCTTCCCGCACTTTCATGCGCACCTGCATTTTCCCGGGCACCTTCGACCCGATCACCTACGGCCACCTCGACGTCCTCCAGCGCGCGATCCGGCTGTTCGATCGCGTCGTCATCGGTGTCGCTAGAAATCCCGGCAAGGGGCCGCTCTTCACCGCCGAGCGCCGCGTCGACCTCATCCAGCCGAGCATCGCCGCGCTGCCCAACGTGAGCGTGAAGATCTTCGAGGGGCTCATGGTCGACTTCGCCGAGCAGGAGGGCGCCGTCGCCGTCATCCGCGGCCTGCGTGCGTTCTCGGATTTCGAGTTCGAATTCAACATGGCGTTGATGAACCGCCACCTGAAGGGCTCGATCGAGGCGGTGTTCGTCATGCCCAACGAGAATTTCTCCTACACGAGCAGCTCGCTCGTGAAGCAGGTCGCCCGGCACGGCGGCGGTGTCAGCAAGTTCGTCCCGCCCAACGTCGCCGAGGCGCTGGCCGCCGTCTACGCGTCGACCTGAGCAGCCGATCAATCAGTCGCGCGTCGAGAGCCGAGCGACGAGAGCCGGATCACCGAGGATAAATGCTTCGCGCCTCAAGCGCGGCTGGGCACCGCGCGCCGTTCGGAGACCGGCGCGGCGCGCCTTTCCATCCCCGCGGATTCTTGCCCGCCGCCCCGTACTCCGCTGTAACTTCATTCGCCGCGCCCGCGTCCTTCGCCTCACCTTCCCGCTCCTGCGGTTGGTCCGATCTCCTTTCCTCCCCGCCATGGCTCGCTCCTCCGGATCCGTCCTCACCAAAGTTGTCTTCCTCCTCACCGCCGTCGCCCTCGTCGCCGGCGGTGTCTACTGGTGGCAACGTCGGCCCGCCCCGGCTCCGGTCTTCACGACCACCGCCGTCGCTCGCGGCGACCTCACCCAGAACGTCACCGCCACCGGCACGCTCGAGTCGGTCACCAGCATCGAGGTGAGCTCCCAGATCTCCGGCCTCATTGCCGATGTGCTCGTCGACTACAACACCCCCGTCCGCGCCGGCGACGTGCTGGCCCGCATCGACCCCTCCACCTACCAGCAGCGCGTGAAACAGGCCGAGGCCGAGGTCGCCTCCACCACCGCCTCCACCCGGCTCTCCCGCCTCAACACCGACCGCATGCGCGGGCTGCGCACCAAGAACCTCGTCTCGCAACAGGAGCTCGACCAGGCCGAGGCGCAGCTTGCGCAAGCCGAGGCGGGCCTCCTCACCAAACAGGCCTCGCTCGCCAACGCCCGCGTCGACCTCGACCGCTGCACCATCACCGCCCCGATCGACGGCATCGTCCTCGATCGCGCCACCGAAAAGGGCAAGACCGTCGCCGCCAACTTCAACGCCCCCACCCTCTTCACCATCGTCAACGACCTCACCAAGATGGAGATCGTCGCCGCTGTCGCCGAGGCCGACGTCGGCACCGTCGAGTCCGGCCAGCCCGTCACCTTCACCGTCGACGCCTTCCCGAACCGCACCTTCACCGGCACCATTTCCCAGATACGCAACGCCCCGAAGACCGTCTCCAACGTCGTCACCTACGAGACCGTCGTCGCCGTCGACAACGCCGACCTCAAGCTCCGTCCGGGCATGACGGCCAACGTCTCCATCGTCGTCGCCCGCCGCACCGGCGCGCTCCTCGTCGCCAACTCCTCTCTACGCCTGCGCCTCCCCGACGACCTCCTTGCCGCCCGCCGCGCCGAGCCGCCCGCCGCCGCCCCCGGCGCCCCCGCCGCGCCGAAGACGCTCACCGAGGACGAGCTGCGCACCGCGCGCCGCGACATCCTGCGCGAGGCCGGCTTCACCTTCAACGGCCCGCCCTCGCCCGAGGTGCTCGCCAAGGCCAAGGACATCGCCAAGGCCCGCGGCCTCGACATCGACTTCGCCCGACGCCCCGGCGGCGGTCCGGGCGGCTTCGGCGGCGGCGGCGAAGGCCAGCGCGCCACCCCGCAGGTCTCCAACGCCCCGGTCACCCGCACCGTCTTCAAGCTCGTCGGCACCGATGCCGCCAACGCGCGTATCCAAGTGCTCACCGTGAAGCTTGGCATCACCGACGGCCTCAACACCGAAGTCCTCGACACCCTCGCCGAGGGCGACGTGCTCGTCACCGCCGTCTCGACCGGTCCCGCCGCCGCCGCGGCCGCCGGCAACAACCCCTTCGCCCCGTCCCGCATGGCTGGCCCGCGCCGCTGAATCAGCGCAATCGCTCTCCTCCTCGCTCCCGCGTCCTGCCGCTTCTCCGCTGCCAAGAGTTCAGCGTTCCGTGTTCAAAGTTCAGTGTTCAAGGTTCGCACCACTCCGCCCTTCCTCTCTCGACCTTCCTCCTTCCGCCTTAGGCCTCCGCAACCATGTCCCCTGTCGTCCAACTCGAGGAGATCCACAAGATCTACGACTCCGGCGAGGTCCCCGTGCACGCCGTGCGTGGCGTCTCGCTGGAGATCCGCCGCGGCGAGTTCGTCGCCCTCATGGGCGCGAGCGGCTCCGGAAAATCCACGTTGATGAACCTCCTCGGGTGCCTCGACCGCCCCACCCGCGGCCGTTTCCGGCTCGATGGGGCCGACATCGCCGGGCTCAACCGCGACCAGCTCGCCGATCTCCGTAGCCAGAAATTGGGTTTCGTGTTCCAGGGCTTCAACCTCCTCGCCCGCACCACCGCGCTCGAGAACGTCGAGCTGCCCATGATGTACGGCCCGCGCCGCATCTCCGGCCGCGACATGCGCCGCCGCGCGCTCGAGTGCCTCGAGATCGTCGGCCTCGCCAACCGCGCCGACCATTTCCCCAACCAGCTCTCCGGCGGGCAGCAGCAGCGCGTCGCCATCGCCCGCGCCCTCGCCAACAAGCCCGAGCTCCTCCTCGCCGACGAGCCCACCGGCAACCTCGACAGCAGGACCTCCGTCGAGGTCATGGGCGTGTTCCAGCAACTCAACGACCAGGGCATCACCATCGTCATGGTCACGCACGAGCTCGACATCGCCCAGTATTGCCGCCGCAACCTCGTGCTGCGCGACGGCCGCCTGGTCGCCGACACCCAGGTCGCCAAACGCCTTCTCGCCCCGGAGGAACTCACCAAACTCCGCGCCGCCGAGGCCGACGCCCGCCTCATCTCCGGCTGAGCCTGCCATGCCCCCCGCCCGCCTCATCGTTTCCCCTGTAGGAGCCTGCTCGCAGGCGATCTGCGCTCGAAATCGCTCCTCCCTTTGACGATATGCGCTTCGCCAACACCACCAAGGTCGCCCTCCGTGCGCTGCGCCGCAACAAGCTGCGTTCCCTCCTCACCGCGCTCGGCCTCATCATCGGCGTCGGCGCCGTCATCGCCATGGTCAGCATCGGCGACGGCGCCAAGTCCCAGGTCGAGGCCCAGGTCGCCTCCCTCGGCCAGAACGTCGTCACCGTCTTTCCCGGCAACTTCACCTCCGGCGGCATGCGCTCCGGCTGGGGCGGCGCCTCGTCACTCACCGTCGAGGACGCCGAAGCCATCGCCCGCGAGGTCCCCGGCGCGGTCGCCGTCAGCTGCGAATCGCGCAGCCGCGAACAGGTTCTCGCCAACGGCCTCAATTGGAACACCCAGGTCCTCGGCGAATCCCCCGACTACCTCCAGATCCGCGCCTGGCCGTTCTCCGACGGCGGCACGTTCTCCGAGCAGGATGTCCGCGCCATGGGCAAGGTCGCGATCATCGGAAAAACCGTCGCCGACCAACTCTTCCCGCACGAGGACCCGCTCGGCCAGACGCTGCGTATCCGCAATATCCCGTTCAAGATCGTGGGCGTGCTCTCCGCGAAAGGCTTCAACCTCTTCGGGCAGGACCAGGACGACGTCGTCATCGTCCCCTACACCAGCCACATGAAACGCATCGCGCGCCGCACCAACCTCGGCTCCATCCTCATCCAGGCCCGCTCCGCCGAGGAGATCGACCAGGTGCAGCAGCAGATCACCGATCTGCTCACCCAGCGCCGCAAAGGCCGCGAACCGGACTTCACGGTGCGCAACCAGGTCGAGCTCGCCCAGATGGCCACCGCCACCTCGAAGACCATCGGCGCCCTGCTGCTCTGGGTGGCCGTCATCTCGATGGTCGTCGGCGGCATCGGCGTGATGAACATCATGCTCGTCTCCGTCACCGAGCGTACCCGCGAGATCGGCACACGCCTCGCCGTCGGCGCCCACGGGAAGGATGTCATGCTCCAGTTTCTCGCCGAGGCCTTCGCGCTGGCCGCCTTCGGTGGCCTGATCGGCGTCGGGGTCGGCATCGGCACCTCGCACCTGATCGCCGCCAACATGGGCTGGCCCATCGAGATCTCGGTCTTCTGGTCCGTGCTCTCCTTCGGGATCAGCGGCCTGGTCGGCATCGTCTTCGGCTTTTTCCCCGCCTGGAAGGCCGCGCAACTCGACCCCATCGAAGCCCTCCGCTTCGAGTAGGCCCGAGCCCGCCGTGGGGCGCTCCTTCAGGACGCCCCGCTCGACTCCAGCCGCCCCCCCGGCTTACGCGTTCACTGCGATTCCCTGCACGCGCTGGCAGCGCATCTCGCCGCGTACCCGACTCCTTCCCTTTCCTCGCGTTCACCCCCTACATCCCCTCCGTCGCCTCACCCCACACGCCGCACCTTCCGCCTGTCCTCATCGCGCACTCCGCCATTGCCTCCGCGCCGCGCGCCCCGCCATCCTCCGCGCTTCCTTATGTCCGAGCCGACCAACGCCGCCACGCCCGCTCCCGCGCCCTCCGATTTCATCCGCGACATCGTCGCGGCCCACGTCGCCGAAAAACGCTACCCGCAGATCGTCACGCGTTTCCCACCGGAGCCCAACGGCTACCTCCACATCGGCCACGCCAAGTCCATCTGCCTCAACTTCGGCATCGCCCGCGAAAACGGCGGCCGCTGCAACCTGCGCATGGACGACACCAACCCCGCGAAGGAGGACGTCGAGTACGTCGAGTCCATCATCGAGGACGTCCAGTGGCTCATCGCCGGCTGGGCCGATCACTGCCTCGGCTTCAAGGCCCACGGCGCGACGCCCACCGCGCAGTCCGTGGGTGACAAGACTGATTTCTACATGCCCGCGGTGATCGGCCACCACGAGACCCCCGCCGAGAAAGCCGCCCACGCCACCGCTACCGAGGCGCCTTCCGTCCAATCCGCAATCCGCACTCCGCAATCCGCACTCCATCTGGAGCCCTTCTTCGCCTCCGACTACTTCGACCAGCTCTACGAATACGCGCTGCAATTAATCCGCGCCGGCAAGGCCTACGTCTGCGATCTCACGCCGAAGGACACCGACGAGTACCGCGGCGCGCCCGACAAACCCGGCCGCGAGTCACCCTTCCGCAACCGCTCCATCGAGGAGAACCTCGACCTCTTCCAGCGCATGCGCGCCGGCGAGTTCCCGGACGCCGCCCGCACCCTCCGCGCGAAGATCGACATGGCCGCGCCCAACGTCTGGCTGCGCGACCCGCTGCTCTACCGCATCCGCCACACCGCCCACCACCACACCGGCAACAAGTGGTGCATCTACCCGCTCTACGACTACGCGCACTGCCTGAGCGACTACATCGAGGGCATCACGCACTCCATCTGCACCCTCGAGTTCGAGGTGCACCGCCCACTCTACGACTGGCTGCTCGAGGCGCTCGGCCTGCCGCGCCCGCTGCCGCACCAGTACGAATTCGCGAAACTGATTCCTGGTTACACCCTCGTTTCCAAGCGCCGCCTCATCCAGCTCGTCAACGAGAAGGTCGTCACCGGCTGGGACGACCCGCGCATGCCCACCGTCAGCGGCATCCGCCGCCGCGGTATTCCCGCCAGCGCGCTGCGCGCCTTCGTCACCTCGGTCGGCGTGACGAAGTTCAACAGCGTGACCGACTACGCCGTGTTCGAACACTGCGTACGCGACGACCTCAACACGAAGGCGCTCCGCCGCCTCGCCGTGCTCGACCCGATCAAGCTCGTCCTGACCAACATTCCCGCCGGCGAGACCATCCTGGTCGACGCCACCGACAACCCGCAGAGCGAGACGCCCACGACGCGCAAGGTGCCGTTCACGCGCGAGGTGTTCATCGAGCGCGAGGATTTCGCCGAGGTCCCGCCGCCGAAGTATTTCCGCCTCAAGCCGGGCGGCGAAGTGCGCCTGAAGTACGCCTGCATCATCAAGTGCGACGAGGTCGTGAAGGATGCCGCCGGCAATCTGGTCGAGCTCCGCTGCACCGCGCAGCTGGATACCCGCGCCGGCGAGCCCAACTCGTCGAAGAAGGTCAAGGGCACGATCCACTGGGTCAGCGCCAGCCATGCCGTCGACGCCGAGGTGCGCCTCTACGACCGGCTCTTCGCCGTCGCCGAGCCCGCCGCCGAGGAAGACTACAAGAAGGCGATCAACCCGCATTCGTTGAAGGTGATCATCGCCAAGCTCGAGCCCTCGCTCGCCGCCGCGACGAAGGACGACCGGTTCCAGTTCGAGCGCCTCGGCTACTTCGCCCTCGACAGCGAGGACGCCGTCCCCGGCTCGAAGCTCGTCTTCAACCGCACCATCACCCTCAAAGACACCTGGGCGAAGTGATTCCGAATGGTGGGGCGGGCTTTACGCCCGCCATGCCCTTTTGGCCGAAGAAGACACCGCATTCGCAAAGAAGACTTCCGAGGTCGTAACGGGGCTCCGGGTCAACCGACCTCGAGAGCAAAACAACACCCTACACCATGCCAAAGCGCCTCACCTTACTGACTGCGCTATTGGCGTTGCTGACACTGCAGAATGTGTGGGCTGCGGTTTCAATCTGGTCATGCTCTCCTTCTCCCCTCGAGTTGGGGACAGGCCCAGCCGGCAACGAGCAAGGCATCGCCAGCGCCGTGCGTTTCGCCATCGCCCTGGGTTTTGGTATCGCAGCAATGAGCTTGGCATTGCCCAAGTGTCTATCCTTTCGACGCGCAGCTTGGGCGTTCGGAATCACCACAGGGCTTTCATTGGTTCTGCTAGTTGTTGCTCTCGGAACCCTTCTTTCGCCGCACATCTTCAGCGACTCAGACCCGAACGAGAATATCGCGGTGATTTGGCGCCTCTCTGCGGTATCAGCCTTCCTGAGCCTGAACGCAGTTCTATTCTATCGGGTTATCTGCACCCCAAAGAGCCGCGCTTGGTTAGCCCACCAACATTCCTCCGCGGTTTCCACCACATAGCTCCCAGGTCTCCGCAATCGCCTCGCGGTTTCCCTCTTCAGTCCTTCAGCTTTCAGCCTTCAGCCTTTCTCCCCCATGCTCCGCATCGGCCACGGCTACGACATCCACCGCACCATCGCCGGTCGCCCGCTCGTCCTCGGCGGCGTGCGCTTCGACTGCCCCTTCGGCCTCGACGGCCACTCCGACGCCGACTGCCTCACGCACGCCATCTGCGACGCGCTGCTCGGCGCCGCCGGCCTGCCCGACATCGGTCACCATTTCCCGAACACCGACCCGGCGTTCAAGAACATCGACTCGCAGCTCCTCCTCCAGCGCGTCGTGGCCGACCTCGCCGCCCGCGGCTGGAAGATCGCCAACATCGACGCCTCGCTCATCGCCGAGCAGCCGAAGATCGCCCCGCACCTCGCCGCGATGAAGGCGACGCTCGCGAAGTCCGCCGGCCTCGCGCCTGAGCAGATCGGCGTGAAGGCCACGACCAACGAAGGCAGCGACGACATCGGCCGCGGCCTCGCCATCGCCGCCCACGCCGTGGCCCTCATCGCGCGGGCCTGACGTGGGTCGTCCCTTCAGGGCGACCCGCCCGATGGTGCTCTCGCGTGAGATTCCGAGTCCGCCACCACGGACCAACCTGACGTTCCTTCTTCGTGCCTTTCGCGAAGCCCAATCACTGTTAACCGCAAAGAGAGCTCCTCCTGCTCGCGTATCCCCTGCTCTTTGCGATCTCTGCGTTCTTTGCGTTTAACTCTTTCTCCACCGTCCGTCTTTCTGTGGCCTCCTCCGGCTCCGTGCCCTCTGTGACCACCCTGAATCTTCGGCCCCGATGCGCCCGCTCCGCCAGATCCTGACCCTCGCCCCGCTCGCCGCGTGCGCCCTCACCCTCGCCTTGGCGCTCGCCGGCTGCGGCAAACGCGAGACCTCGGTCGAGCGTGCCAACCGCGACCAGATCCTCCTCGTCAGCGCCGGCTCCGGCCTCACCGACCTCGACCCGCAGCTCGCCACCAGCGTCGGCGAGTTCAACGTCCTGCTCGCCCTCTTCGAGGGACTCACGGACCTCGATCCCGCCACGCTCGAACCTGTACCCGCCATTGCCGAGCGCTGGGAAACCTCGGCCGATGGCCGGACCTGGACTTTCCATCTCTCACCCGCCGCGCGCTGGAGCGACGGCCGCCCGCTCACCGCCCAGGACTTCGTCGCCTCGTGGCGCCGTCTGCTCACCCCTGCGCTCGGCGCGGACTACGCCAGCCTCCTCCACTGCATCGCTGGCGCGGAGGATTATCACCGCGGACGCACCGCCGACTTCGCAACGGTCGGCGTGACCGCCCGCGACGACCACACCCTCGATCTCCGCGTCACGCACCCGACGCCCGAGCTGCCGGCCATCCTCGCGATCCCGCCGCTGTTCCCCGTTCCTCTGCATGTGATCGGGAAAACCGGTGTCGCCGATCGCCGCGGCAACCCCTGGACGAAGCCCGTCACCTTCGTCGGCAACGGTCCCTTCCGCCTCACCCGTTGGCTGTACGGCCAGCAGATCGAAGCCGCCCGCGACCCCGGCTACCGCGATGCCGCCCACGTCCGCCTCCACGGCGTGCGTTTCCAGCTCACCGAGAACCTGGAAACCGAAGAACGCATGTTCCGCGCCGGCCAGCTCCACGTCGTCAGCGCGCTGGCCACCGGGCGCGTGTCCGAGTGGCGGAGACAGGACTCGCCCGCCCTGCGCACCGTGCCCTACTTCGGCACCGATTTTCTCCGGCTCAACACCTCCCGCCCGCCGCTCGATGACCCGCGCCTGCGCCGCGCGCTCGCCCTCGCCATCGATCGCGCGCAGCTCGCCGCCCGCGTGCTCCTCGGCACGAAGAGCCCGGCGTCCACGCTCGTGCCGTCCGGGTTCCCCGGTTACGCCACGCCGGCCGGGCAGACCCTCGCGCTCGCCGAGGCCCGCCGCCTGCTCGCCGACGCCGGTTACCCGGAGGGCGCCGGTCTGCGTCCGCTCCAGCTGCTCTACAACAACTCCGACCAGCACCGCGCGGTCTTCGAGGCGATTCAGGAGATGTGGCGCCGCGACCTGGGCCTGCGCATCGAGCTCGCCAACCAGGAGGACAAGATGGTCCGCCAGGCCCGCAAGCTCGGCGACTACGACCTCCTCCGCTCCTCGTGGACCGCCGACTACCGCGACCCGCTCACGTTTCTCGACGTCTTCACCTCCACCAGCGGCAACAACCATACGCGCTGGGCCAACTCGACCTACGACGCGCACCTCGCCGCCGCGCGCGACAGCGCCGATCCCGCCGCGCGCACCACCGCCCTCGGCCGCGCCGAGGCGCTCCTGCTCGCCGAGGCGCCGATCATCCCACTTTACCACTACACGAACTTCTACCTCGTGCATCCCGCCGTGCGCGGCTGGTCCGGCAACCCCATGGACCGCCGCCCCCTCAAGCAGCTCTGGCTCGCCCCGTAGCATCCGGGCTGGTGGCGCACCGCACTCGCCCGGCGCACCACGCGAGGCGGAGCCAGATGCCGAGCCCCGGACCGCGGCTCCACGTAACGATCAGATTGCCGCATCGGTCAGCGAGCTCGCGGATTCGCCCCGCCCTGAGCGGGTCGAACGGCCCGCGCTCTGAAAAGCGCGTGCAAGGACGCCGACCGACGGTTTCACCATCGGCACGAGCGCTCGTGGGCTCGCGGCAATTGCGTGAACACAGCTCAGAACGTGAAACCTGGGCGTGCTCAGGCCCAAGTTTTGCCTCTTCGCCGGTTCAACAGAAGCGGCGTTCCGAGAGGGAGCTTTCCCAATCAGTAGAACCAAGGACGCAAATTCATGTCGCGGTCGGACGAAAATCTGCGTCCTCGCCTCAGGCACTCATCGGCTCCCCCCAAACCCCGCCGACATCGTTGCGGGACGAAGATCCCGTGCGACCCGGCGCACATTACCCCGACCGGCGAACGACGCTCCCGGCCACTGTGCCACGACAGAATGAGACACCCGCAACACCGGCTGCCATTGTGGCACACCACACCAAGTTGATGACACACGAAACCGCCCCGCTGAATCGCACGTGCCGCGCGTTAGTCATTAATAATCCGGACTTTAAAACTATTCCCGGCTGCTGGCACCACCTTTGCAGAGGGAGGACTAACCACGCACCGGCACACCACCGCGCACAGCACTTCTGAGGACTTTCAAATGAGCAAAATCATCGGCATCGATCTGGGCACCACCAACTCCTGTATGGCGGTCATGGAGGGCGGCGAGCCCGTCGTCATCCCCAACGCCGAGGGCGGTCGCACGACTCCCTCCGTCGTCGCGTTCACCAAGACCGGCGAGCGCGTCATCGGCCAGGCCGCCAAGCGCCAGGCCGTGACCAACCCGAAGAACACCGTCTTCTCCGCCAAGCGCTTCATCGGCCGCAAGTTCTCCGAGGTCCAGAACGAGGCCAAGAACATGCCGTTCAAGGTCGTGGAGGGGAAAAACGGCGACGCGTACATCGAGGTCGAAGTCGCGGGTAAGACCGAGCGTTTCGCCC
This sequence comes from Opitutaceae bacterium, assembly GCA_023269585.1. Taxonomy (GTDB): domain Bacteria; phylum Verrucomicrobiota; class Verrucomicrobiia; order Opitutales; family Opitutaceae; genus CAJCBL01. Next base: position 11,021 of record JAHFTC010000035.1, on the reverse strand, counting down.
CCGAGCAGATCTCCGCGATGGTCCTCGCCAAGATGAAGGCCGACGCCGAGGCCTACCTCGGTGAGCCCGTCAAGAAGGCCGTCATCACCGTCCCCGCCTATTTCAACGACGCCCAGCGCCAGGCCACCAAGGACGCCGGTGCCATCGCCGGCCTTGAGGTCATGCGTATCGTCAACGAGCCCACGGCCGCCTCCCTGGCCTACGGTCTCGACAAGAAGAAGGATGAGACCATCGCCGTGTACGATCTCGGCGGCGGCACCTACGACATCTCCGTGCTCGAGCTCGGCGACGGCGTGTTCGAGGTCCGCGCCACCAACGGCGACACGCACCTCGGCGGCGACAACTGGGACGACACCATCATCAACTGGCTCGCCGATTCCTTCAAAAAGGAGAACGGCATCAACCTCCGTGGCGACGCCATGGCGATGCAGCGGCTCAAGGAAGAGGCCGAGAAGGCCAAGATCGCCCTCTCCTCCGCGCAGAGCTACGACATCAATCTCCCCTTCATCACCGCCGACGCCTCCGGCCCGAAGCATCTCACCGTCACCCTCTCGCGCGCCAAGCTCGAGCAGCTCTGCGAGACCCTCGCCCAGCGCACCATTGCGCCGTTCGAAGCGTGCTTGAAGGACGCCGGCCTCTCCCGCGACAAGATCGACGAGCTCGTCCTCGTCGGCGGTATGACCCGCATGCCCGCGATCATCGAGATCGCCAACAAGCTCGCCGGCAAGGACGCCCACCGCGGCGTGAATCCCGATGAGGTCGTCGCCGTCGGCGCCGCCGTCCAGGGCGCGGTCCTCTCCGGCCAGAAGGACGACGTCATCCTGCTCGACGTCACCCCGCTCACCCTCGGCATCGAGACCGCCGGCGCCGTCTCCACAGCGATGATCCCGCGCAACACCACCATCCCGACCAAGAAGTCGCAGGTGTTCTCGACCTACGCCGACAGCCAGACCGCCGTCGACATCAAGGTCCTCCAGGGCGAGCGCCCGATGGCCAGCGACAACAAGATGCTCGGCAACTTCCGCCTCGACGGCATCCCGTCGGCGCCGCGCGGCACGCCGCAGATCGAGGTCACGTTCGACATCGACGCCAACGGCATCCTCCACGTCACCGCCAAGGACCTCGGCACCGGCCGCGATCAGAAGATTTCCATCACCGGCTCTTCCGGTCTCACCAAGGACGAGGTCGAGCGCCTCCGCAAGGAAGCCGAAGCCCACGCCGCCGACGACCAGAAGAAGCGCGAAGCCGTTGAGACGAAGAACATCCTCGACCAGGCCATCTACCAGTCGGAAAAGATGTTCAAGGATCTTGGCGACAAGTGCCCGGCCGACAAGAAGGCGCCCGCCGAGGCCGCCATCGCCGAGGGCAAGAAAATCCTCGCCGACTCCGCCGCCACGCCCGAGCAGATGAAGGCCGCCGCCGACAAGATCAACGCCGCCATGCAAGCCATCGGCAGCGAGATCTACTCGAAGGTGAAGCCCGAGGGTGCCGCCGCCGGCGCCGGCCCCGAGGCCGCCGCGGGCGAAGCCGGTTCCTCCGAGCCGAAGCCGAAGGCCAAGAAGGACGGCAACGTCGTTGATGCCGATTTCGAGGTCGTCGACGACAAGGACGAGAAGAAGTAATCACCGCTGACCCGTGGCGCGGCGCTTCAGCCCGCGCTCCGGGTTCTCCGTTTCCGCCAATCGAAAATCGGCCATCCACAATCGAAAAGCTCCCCCTCTCCATCGGCGCCTGGCGCCGATCCAACCTCCCAACCAAAACAGTAACCCAAGCAACTCATCCATGAGCACTGCCAAACAGACCATCAAACCCCTCGGCGGCCGCATCCTCCTCAAGCGCGTCGAAGAGAAGGAACAAATCAAAGGCGGGATCATCATCCCCGACTCCGCCAAGGAAAAGCCGCAGGAGGCCGAAGTCATCGCTGTCGGCACCGGCAAGAAGACCGACGACGGCAAGGTCATCGCCTTCGAAGTGAAGGCCGGCGACCGCGTCTTGATCTCCAAATACGGCGGCACCGAGGTGAAGCTCGGTGACCAGACCCTCATCATCGTCAACGAAGACGACATCCTCGGCGTGATCGCCTGAGCCCTCCGCTAACCTCAACTTCCATCCCTAATCACCATGGCTAAGAAACAACTCCTTTTCGACGAGGCCGCGCGCCGCAAGATCCTCGCCGGCGTCAAGACTCTCGCCCAGGCCGTCAAGGTCACCCTCGGGCCGAAGGGCCGCAACGTCATCATCGACAAGAAATTCGGCTCCCCGAAGATCACCAAGGACGGCGTCACCGTCGCCAAGGAGATCGAGCTGCGCGACCCGTTCGAGAACATGGGCGCCCAGATGGTCCGTGAAGTCGCGCAGAAGACCGCCGACATCGCTGGCGACGGCACCACCACCGCCACCGTGCTCGCCGAGTCCATCTACCGCGAAGGCCTGAAGTCCGTCACCTCCGGCGCCAACCCGATCTACCTCAAGCGCGGCATCGACAAGGCCGTCGAGGCCGCCGTCGCCGAGCTCAAGTCCATCTCCAAGAAGGTCACCGGCCGCGAAGAGATCCGCCAGGTAGCCGCCGTCTCCGCCAACTGGGACTTCGACATCGCCGACAAGATCGCCGAGGCCATGGACAAGGTCGGCAAGGACGGCACCATCACCGTCGAGGAAGCCAAGTCGATCGAGACCACGCTCGACGTCGTCGAGGGTATGCAGTTCGACAAGGGTTTCATCTCCCCCTACTTCGCCACCAACGCCGAATCGCAGGAAGCCGTCCTCGAGGATCCGTACATTCTCCTCTTCGAGAAGAAGATCACCTCGCTCAACGACATGCTTCCCGTCCTCCAGGAAGCCGCCAAGTCCGGCAAGCCGCTCCTGATCATCGCCGAAGACATCGAAGGCGAAGCCCTGGCCACCCTCGTGGTCAACAAGATCCGCGGCACGCTCAATGTCGCCGCGGTCAAGGCCCCCGGTTTCGGTGATCGCCGCAAGGCCATCATGGAAGACCTCGCCGTCCTCACCGGTGGCAAGTTCATCACCGAAGACCTCGGTATCAAGCTCGAGAGCACCAAGCTCGCCGACCTCGGCCGCGCCAAGCGCGTGACCATCGACAAGGAAAACACGACCATCATCGAAGGCGCCGGCAAGGCCGCCGACATCCAGGGTCGCGTGAAGCTCATCCGTCGCCAGATCGACGAGACCACCTCCGACTACGACCGCGAGAAGCTCCAGGAGCGCCTCGCCAAGTTGGCCGGCGGCGTGGCCGTCATCAACGTCGGTGCTGCCACCGAGTCCGAGATGAAGGAGAAGAAGGATCGCGTCGACGACGCGCTGCACGCCACCCGCGCGGCCGTTGAAGAAGGCATCGTCGCCGGCGGCGGCGTCGCCCTCATCCGCACCATCGCCGCGATCGACAAGAGCGTCGAGAAGCTCGATGGCGACGAGAAGCTCGGCGCCAAGATCGTGCGCCGCGCCGTCGAGGAGCCGCTCCGTCAGCTCTGCGCCAACGCCGGTGTCGAAGGTTCGACCGTCGTCCAGGAAGTCCTGCGCCGCAAGGGCGCCGAAGGCTACAACGTGGCCACCGGCGAATACCAGGATCTCGTGGGCGCCGGCGTGCTCGACCCGACCAAGGTCGTCCGCTACGCGCTGCAGAACGCCGGCTCCGTGGCCGGTCTGCTGCTCACCACCGAGTGCCTCATCACCGACGAGCCCGAGGACAAGAAGCCCTCGATGCCCGCCGGCGGCCCCGGTGGCGACATGGGCGACTACTGAGCCCGTCCGCTAGCATCAAAGTGGCGCTGCTCGCGAGAGCAGCGCTCCCCTCTTCGCCCCGCGGCCTCCGTGCCGCGGGGCTTTTTGTTTTTCGTGTCCGACGTTCAACACCGCTTTCCGCGCCGCAGTTAGCCACGGCCGATCCGCATCCGGCGCTCCGCCGCGTGGCGCAGAGGTCCCTGCCTGCATCCCTCAACTCCGCCCGCCACCGAAACGCAGCATGCTGGACGAGTTTATCGGCGCCGCTCCCAAATGTAAACGCCCGCCGACCTTGCGGTCCGGCGGGCGGAAGTTTGTCACCAGTTGGCGGAGGCGCTCAGGCCTTCGTCACCTCGGCGTAGGCCCATTCGAGCCAGGGGAAGAGCTTCTCGATGTCGGCGGTCTCGACGGTCGCTCCGCACCAGAAGCGCAGTCCCGGGGGGGCGTCCTTGTACGCGCCGCAGTCGAAGGCGGCTTTCTCGCTCTCGAGGAGCTTCACCATCTTCTTCACCTGGTCGGGCGTCGCGGCGATCGAGAAGCACACCGAGGTGTTGGAGCGCTGCTCCGGCTTTGCGGCGAGGAACTTGATCCACGGATGCGTGGCGACGAAGCCCGCGAACGCCGCGAGGTTGGCCTCGCTGCGCTTGATCAACGCCGGCAGGCCGCCGATCGACTTCGCCCAAGCGAGCGCGTCGAGGTAGTCCTCGTTGGCGATCATCGAGGGGGTGTTGATCGTCGAGCCGTCGAAGATCTCCTCGAGCAGCTCGTTGCCCTTCGTCAGGCGGAAGATCTTCGGCAACGGCCAGGCGGGCTTGTAGGTCTTGAGCCGCTCGACCGCGCGGGGCGACAGGATGAGCACGCCATGCGCGCCCTCGCCGCCGAGCACCTTCTGCCACGAATAGGTGACGACATCGAGCTTCTGCCACGGCAGGTCCATCGCGAAGACGGCGCTGGTGGCGTCGCAGAACGTAAGCCCCTGGCGGTTGTCGGGAATCCAGTCGGCGTTCGGCACCTTCACGCCGCCGGTGGTGCCATTCCAAGTGAAGATGCAGTCACGTGCGCCATCGTACTGGCTCATGTCCGGCAACTGGCCGTAGGGCGCCGTAAACTCGCGCACATCGGAAAGTTTCAGCTGCTTGCGGATGTCGGTCAGCCAGCCCTCGCCGAACGATTCCCAATGGAACACGTCCACGCCGCGGGCGCCGAGCATCGTCCACATCGCCATTTCGAAGGCGCCCGTGTCGGACGCCGGCACGATGCCGAGCCGGTAGTCGGCCGGGAGGCCGAGCAACGCCTTGGTGTCGACGATGGACTTCGTCAGGCGGGCCTTGCCGAGGCTGGAGCGGTGCGAGCGACCGAGGATATCGGTCGGGAGCGCACTCAGCGCGTAGCCCGGGCGTTTGCTGCACGGACCGGAGGAGAAGTTCGGATTGGCCGGTTTGACCGTAGGCTTCATGGAGACGTGAGGTCTGATGGTTGTTTCGGAGGAAACGGAGCGCGGAGTTGAAACACCGCCCCGGCCGGGCGCAATCCCGGTTTCAGCCGAGAACGGCCCAAACGCATCCGTCGTGCGTCGCGAAACGCGTGAGCGTTTCGCGTGCCCCAACAAAGGCCCACGGACTCCGCTACCGCCGGACTCACGCCCCAGCGCCCGTCCTCTCCTCGTAGCGGAACGCGTGAGCGTTTCGACTCTCCGCCGAAGGCCTTTGGGCCTTCGTTACGCCGGGCAGAAACGCCAGCGCGTCCACAACAGTCCAACGGCCCAACCACGCAACAATCGGGCCGCCCCCTACTCCGCCGTCGGGCCCAGCACGCCATCGTCGCCCGTGAAAAGCCTCCGGTCCGGGCCGGCCGAGCGGATTTCGAACACCGCGGCCGCCAACGGATGGAAATGGTACGGCGTGCCCCAACGGTCGCAGAGCCGTCCGGCGCCGTCGATCGCCGGATGCTGCGGGGGAATGAACGCAACCCCGAGCGGGTTCGCGCCGGCCAGCGCCCGCACGATCTCCTCGTTGAAGCCCAGCGGTGGCGCATCGGCACCGCGCACCGATTCCAGGTAGTTGCGCAAGGCCCCATCCACGATCCGCAGATCGTCGTGGGGCCCCGTGCCCGGGTCATGCAGCCCGGCCAACGCGCCGGGATCGACGAGCGGCGGCGGCCCGGCGGCAACCGTCCGCACCGGGCTTGGAGTATCTCCACTTTCATCACAGCCGAGCCACCACCACGCCACGACGCCCCCCACGAGCAGGGCGCAACCAACTGCGCCCGCGCGGCGCCGCCACCGCGGTCGCGGGGTTTCTTCCCGGGGCGCTGGGGTTGGTCCGTTCATGGGCGCGCCTCGCACTCAGGCCTGCATGAGCCCGAGCGGGCCTGTCGGGCCCGGCACGAAAAAGGCCCCGATCCGCGGCAACACCTCGAGCAGCCGCCCCGGCGGGACACCGAACCAGAGCGCCAACTCCGCAAAGTACTCGTCCACGGAGAGCGACGGGATCGCCACGCCGCGTCCGGTCACGATCTCCGGCCCGTTGAGCGAAAGATCCGGATACGTGCCGTAGACCCGCCCGCCGTTCACCGCCCCCCCGAGCACGAAATGGTTCCCGCCCCAGGCGTGGTCGGAGCCGTTGCCGTTGGAGGTGAGCGTGCGCCCGAAGTCCGACGAGGTGAACAGTGTCACCTGCTCCGCGAGCCCAAGCTCCTCGAGCGCGGCATAGAACGAGGCGAGGCTGCGGCTCACGATGTCGAGCATCGCGGCCTGGGTGACGATCACCTCGTCGTGATGATCCCAGCCGCCGTAGTTGATGAAGAACGTCTCGCGGCGATGGCCCAGTGTCTCCCGCACCGCAGCGTTGCGGACGACCTGCTTGAGCTGCGCGGCGAGGGTGCGCGCCGGATCGGAGGTCGGCACGTACGCCGGATCGGCGCTGTAGCCGGTCTCGCCGGGGAACTTGGTTGCAAGCGGCTGCTCCGCCGCCAGCGCCGCCGAGTAGAGAGCGGAACTGTCGAGGGAGTCGCGGAAGTTGGCGGCGAAGGTGCGGTCGAGGAGGTTCTGGTACTGTTGGGCGAGCAGACTGTTGACGGCGGCCGTGCGGGTCGCCGTGCGGCTGGTGTCGCCGATGGTGGTGTTGTTGTAGTCGCTGAGGGCGACCGCGCCGCCGGTGTGCGTGTAGACCCCGCCGTTGTTCGTGCTCGCCGAGGCGCGCACGCTGTAGGGGTGCAGGGTGCGGCCGCTCTGCCAGATGTTGTTGCCGGCGAGCGAGAGGTTCATCGCGATCCGCCGGTCGTCGTTGCCGGCGTGCAACAGGTCCGCCGCGCGACCGGCCCAGCCGAGCATCACGCTGTCCGTGGGCACCGAGGTCTGCCACTGCTGCTGCTGGTCCGAATGCGAATAGAGCCCGCGCGGCAGCCGCGCCGTGGAACCGGTGTACTGCGCCTTCGTGGTCCGCTCGACGAGCGTGCCGACGTTGGCGACGAGGGCCAGTTTGCCGCGGGTGAACAGGCTGTGCATCCCTGTCGTGCTCGGGTGCAGGCCGAGCCGCATGGGCGCGTAGGCCGCACTCGGCAGCGCGAGCAGGCTCGCCTGCGCCAGCGCGAGACCGTCGGGGTTGCTGATGCCTTCGTACACACCGCCACGCGTGGCGGCGTAGGCGGCGTGCTCGGCTCCCGTGGGCACCAACAGGTTGAACGAATCCTGCCCGCCCGAGAGGAACAGACAGACGAGCGCGCGATAGTCTTCGGCCCCCGGCGCGGCGGGCAGGTCCTGGGCCGCCGCTGAAGCGGCCATCCGGAGGTTGAGGATGGTCGAGAGGATCGCGGTGCTGCCCACGGCGGCACAACTCGCTTGGCGGAGAAAATGGCGGCGGTTGATTGGCTGGCTCATGGTGTGAGGTTTATTTGAGCACGCTGAATTCGGGGCTGATGAGGACGAGATACAGCGCCATGCGGAACCGGTCGGTCGCCCGGGTGGTCCGCGCGGCCTGGTCGGTGGTGCCCAGGGGATCGGGCAGCCGCCGCACGGCGCGCACCACCTGCCGCAATGTCGCCGGCGCGAGCGTCCCCGCGGCCAGGAGGCGGTCGAGGCGGGCCACGAGATTCTCGGGGTTGTTCGTCGCGTCGGCGAGCCACGGCGCGGGATCGATCACGGTGTCGAGGCCGGCTTCGCTCGCGCCCGAGGGGTTGAGCCGGAAGACCGTTTGCGTCGCCGCCGAATAGAAGCGGTTGGGCGAAGTGATGCCGGTGAGCGCGTTGGTGATCTGGAACTCGGGTCCGAACAGCCCTGCGTCCTGCAAGGGGCCGAGCGGCTGGAAGTCCGGGAGGTAGAAATTGAACACGCTCGGCGAGCTGTAGGCCCGCTGGAGAAAGTCCGCGTCGAGATTCCGGAAGCCGCGACGGCGGCCGTCGCTCGTCGTGCCGCCGAGCGCGCGCACCAGGGCGACATAGCGCAGATACGGTTCACGCTGCATGCCGTGTTGCGCCTCGGCGAGGCGCGCGGGATCGCGCGCCTCCGGATCGAGCAGGATCGCCCGCACCACCGCGCGCAGATCGCCCCGCACCCCGGCCCCGTTGTTCGCGAACACCGCCGAGACGCGCGCAATGTACTGTGGCGACGGATTCGAAGTGACCAGGCGCTGGATCAGCTGCCGGCCGATGAAGGGCCCCACGTTGGCATGGTTGCAGAGCACGTCGATCGCCGCCTCGACATCCGCCAGCGTCGCCGCCCCGGTGTCGGGGTTGCTCGCCGTGCGCGCGGGTAAAGTCACGCCGCCCAGCAGTGGTTTCGCGGCGAGATCGTGCCGGGCATCGAAGCCGCGCATGGGCGCCCAGGCGATGCCGTAGCTGTCGTAGAAGCCGGTCGCCGGGATGATCGTCTGATCGGTCCCGCTGGTGAATTTCTGCGCATAGCTCAGGCCGGTGAAGACCCGGGCCACGTTCGCGATCGTGGTGTTGTCATAGGTCGGGATCGGAAGGCCGGCGCCGTCGAGCTTGCGCGAGCCGTCGGACTGGAGCTCCCAGAGTCCGATCGAGAAGAGCTGCATGACCTCGCGGGCATAATTCTCGTCCGGATAGCGATTGCGCGCAGGATCGGCTTTCTGGTTACGAAGATGACTCAGGTAGAGCCCCATGGTCGGGTGCAGGCTCACGTCGCGCAGCAGGGTGCGAAAACTGCCGAACGCCTGGGTGAGCAGCAGGTCGTGGTAGTCCGCCATGCCGCGCGGCGTCGACTCCAACAAGCTGCTGCGGTCGCTGATCACGAGGATCTGGCTGAGCGCATGCGCGACCCGCTGCCGCAACGGATCCGCGGCCCCATCGCTCTGCAACGCCCGCCGCCACCACGCCTCGGTGCGCTCCGTCGACGAGGCGTTGCTCCCCGGAGTCGCCGCGGCGATCTCCGTCTGCCACTGCTGCACGAGCGGCAGGTGCAGTTGCGGCGCCCGGGCAAATTGCTCGTCCAGCCAGCCGGCGATCCCGAGCTGCTGCACCCGCTGGAGGTCGGTCGGGTTCGGCCCGAAGGTCGCCTGCACCAGGAACCGCGCCGCCTCCTTCTCCGACACCGCCCCGGCCGGCGTGTTGGTCAGGACCAGCGCGGCGGACGCCGGACTTCCCACGACATATCCGCTTCCTGATGCCACGGTCACGCTGATCGTCTCCGCGGCCTCCGAGACCGTGTCGGCCCGGGGGAGGAAGCTCAACCAGACCTCGGAAACCCCCAGCCCGAGAGTCACCGTGCGCCCGCCCGGACCGGTGTAGTCGGCCCCCTCCGTCGCAGTGCCGCTGAGGCTGAAGTTGACCGTGATCGGATCGAGGTTGCCGGTCCGCCGGACCGCGACCACGCCGGGATCGGGCCAGTTCTCCGCCATCGCCGGGTCGAGCGCCGCCACCGTCACTGTATTCGTCGCACCGAGCGCGGTGTTCACGCGCGTGTAGTCGGTGTTCGAGGCGGAACCGAAGCCGTCTGTATTCGCCCGCTTCCGGTCGAGCCCGAGCTGAATCTCGTCCCAGTCAGTCAGGCCGTCGCCATCCGTGTCCACATCGGCGACGGTCAGTCGAAAGAACCCGGTGGACGCTCCACTGGGGTCGAGCCACAGCTGCCGCTCCGCGCCGTCACCCGGTAGGCTGCCTACGCTGGCCCACACCGCGCCCGTGCCCAGCGCCGTGGACAGCTGCGCGTCGTAGCGCTTCCCCACCTGCGACAGCCACTGGAGTTGCACCCCACCTCCTGAAACCGACTCCACGCCCAGCGTGGGCGCCGAGCGGATGTCGCGCGGATTGGTGCCGGCCACCGCTTCCGCCAGGTTGGAGAAGCCGTCGCCGTCCTCGTCGGCGCCCGGAACCAGATTGCCCGTGCCGTAGCGCAGTTGCCAGATGTCGCTCTGTTGATTCTGGTCGCGGTCGATGGCGCCGCGCCCGACCGAGCTTCCAACGAACAAGGTGGCGGCGAGCACCACAGAGGAGTGAGCCGAGAGCGCGGGGAGCAGTCGCTTCGAAGTGGGCATGGTGAGGTGAGTTTCCCGTCGCCATCCGGGTAGGGTGTACAGGCGACGGGCTGCCGGACCGTACCGATCGACCGGCAGAGCACCAGCGCACAGGCAGCGAAAATCCGATCAAAAGCCCACCTTATCGCGCCGCCGCACTCCCCGCCCCCCCCAAAAACGCGAGACCACCGCCGGCGGTTTTTAACTCGGGGATTCAACCATCCCACCCTCCCAACCCCGCGTGCCGACAGGCACAACGCCGCGCCTCATGTCAACTATTGGTTGACGTGCGCCGTTCTCACGTTTCGCCAGGGGCACCGCCGGTCCAGGGCGCAGCGTCATGGCGCCAAAGCATCCGATTAGCGCCCGCGGAGCGTTTGCATCGACTCGTCCCGGCCCAGGCTGCACCGTTCCTGCCCATGTTGGACGCCGCCTCCCTCTCCTCCCTCCTCGCCGCCGCACTCGCACCGCGCGCCGCCCTGCTCGCCGAACCGCACGACAGCGTCGTTCGCCTCTTCAACGGCTTCCTTGAGGGCCACCCCGAGCTCGTCGCCGAGGTCTACGGCGACACCCTCGTCCTGCTCAACCACGCCCAGCCCGCGGAATCCGGCGAGGCCGCCGTCGAGGAGGCGCAGTGTTTCTACCTCGGCCAGCTGCCGTGGCTGCGCACCGTGGTGGTGAAATCCCGCTACACCACGCCGGCCGATCCGCGTTTCACCCGCAACGGCATCGTCACCCAGGGCGAGGCGCCCGCGCGTGCCGTGCGCGAGCACGGCGTGCGCTACGCCGTCGACCTGCTCCTCAACCAGGACA